>CAJTSY010000024.1 GCA_910578995.1 uncultured Acetatifactor sp. | reverse complement strand
CAGGCCATCGACGGCGATACCGCCCAGGTAGGCCCCCAGATTTCCGAGCACCTGAATATCCCGGTAATCTCCTATGCCCAGAACCTGAAGATCGAGGGCGACAGCGTTATTGTGGAGCGCCAGTATGACGACAGATATCATGTGCTGAAGGCCAAGATGCCCTGCCTGATTACTGCCCTGGCAGAGCTCAACGAGCCCAGATATATGACTCCCGGCGGAATCTTTGACGCCTGCAAGGCAGAACTCACCGTATGGGGCAGGAATGACCTTAAGGATGTGGAGGACTCCAACTTAGGCCTGAAGGGATCACCCACCCAGATCGCCAAGGCATCCGACAAGGTGAGAAAGGGCGCCGGCGAGAAGGTGACCCTGGACACCGCAGAGGCAGTTGACTACATTGTTGACAAGCTGAAAGTGAAGCATGTGATTTAATATATTGAAAATGCCGTCGCGCAGCGACTTTAAAACAGCATCTGGCCCACACGGTACCCCAGAGGATTTGCGGACGCATTTCCTTTGCGGCCGTGAATCCTCTGCCCATGCCTGGGTAATGGGTGGGCCAGATGCGGAACTTTAAATAGGAGGAAGAACAATGAACTTAGAAGAATATAAGGGCGTATATGTCTTCGCGCAGCAGGTGGACAATATCGTCAACAGCATTGCTTTTGAATTGATCGGCAAGGGCAAGGATCTGGCGGCAGACCTTGGAACCGAGGTGACTGCTGTACTGGTAGGAAGCGACGTGAAGGGCCTGGCGGACGAACTGGCTGAGTACGGCGCTGACAAAGTCATCGTGGTAGATGACCCTGAACTGAAGGAATACAGGACAGAGCCTTATGCCCATGCGCTGGCATCCGTTATCAGGGAATTCAAGCCGGAAATCTTCCTGGTAGGCGCTACAGCCATCGGGCGTGACCTGGGTCCCCGCGTCTCCGCAAGGATCCACACCGGTCTGACGGCAGACTGCACCCAGCTGGATATCGGCGATTTCCCGCTGAACCCTATTCCGGGCAAGGAGCAGAAGCACAACCAGCTGCTGATGACCCGTCCCGCTTTCGGCGGCAACACCATCGCTACCATTGCCTGCCCTGATTTCCGTCCCCAGATGGCTACCGTCCGTCCGGGCGTTATGCAGAAGAAGGAGAGACAGGCCGGCGTGAAGGCCAATGTGGTGGAGTTCAATCCCGGATTCACCCCCAACCATAACTACGTGGAGATTCTGGAAGTGGTGAAGGCCGTATCCGAGACCGTGGACATCATGGATGCGAAGATCCTGGTATCCGGCGGCCGCGGCGTGGGCAGCCCTGAGAACTTCAAGATTCTGGAGGAGCTGGCAGAGGTGATCGGCGGTACCGTGAGCTGTTCCCGTGCAGTGGTGGACGCAGGCTGGAAGCCCAAGGATCTGCAGGTCGGCCAGACCGGTAAGACGGTACGTCCCAACGTTTATTTCGCCATCGGCATCTCCGGCGCCATCCAGCACCTGGCAGGTATGGAGGAGTCCGACATCATCATCGCCATCAATAAGGATGAAACGGCTCCCATCTTCGATGTAGCTGATTTCGGCATCGTGGGCGACCTGAACAAGATCGTTCCCGCCCTCACCGAGAAGCTGCGCGCCGAGATGGCTGCGAAGAACTAATTACGCCTAAACAAACACAATAGAACGGATTATTGAATATGAATTGCAGATGACGTATGGCATATACGGAACCTGCCGGGGAACTCCCATGGATCGAAACAAAATAATTTGTGAGATTTATGGGAGTTTTCCATTAAGAAAAATGCAGCGGACTTTTTACAAAATTGCTTTTTACAAAATTGATACATTATGTTTATTGCCATTTGGAAAAGTATCCTGTAGAATAATATTTGTCTGCCGAAATGTCCTGACAGGGGAGTGTGCTGCCGGGGCTTTGAAAAACGGCGGAAATGAAGGGAAAGGCTGAATACGGAAAGATATAACGGGGGGAGAGATGAAACGGAACGTCACGCTTGGGGAGATTTCCGACGGGAGACTGTACAGGAGCAATGACATGGTGAAGGCGGACTGTCACGGCTGCCGGGGCTGCCACAAATGCTGCACGGGAATGGGCAATTCGGTTATACTGGATCCTTTTGACGTGTACCGTCTACAGCAGGGACTTGGAAAGGGGCTGCCTGCGCTTCTGGAGGAGGGTGCAGTGGAACTGAATGTGGTGGACGGTGCTGTCCTGCCGAATCTGAGGATGGCCGGCAGGGAGGAAAAGTGCTTTTTTCTGAATGCGGATGGACGATGCGGCATTCATGAAGTCCGCCCGGGGATCTGCAGGCTTTTTCCACTTGGACGGTATTATGAGGACAATGATTTCAGGTATTTCCTGCAGGTGGGAGAATGTACGGAGCGGAACCGGTCCAAAGTCAGGGTAAGCAAATGGATCGATACACCGGAGCAGGAGCGAAACCATGCTTTTGTGTGCAGATGGCACGGGCTGCTGCGCCATCTGGAAGAGGCGGTGGCTGGCAGGGAGGACAGTGAGCGGGCAAAGCAGCTGAATTTGGAGATGCTGCGGATTTTCTACATGAATCCTTATGACACGGAAAGGGATTTTTACAGGCAGTTTGATGACAGGGCTGCGCTGTTTTCTGAAACTGGACAAGAATAAAAACAGGGTTTTAAAAGTATACTGTATTGTGTGACCGGGAGTGCTGCCGGAGACAGGCACAGGCATTCCCGCAACAGAAGGAGCTGTTCCGGAAAACGTGATAAAACCGGGAAAAGAGATACCCGGAGGAAACATGGAGAAGGGGAACCGGGAAGTAGCCGGGGAAAAGGAACACTCGGAAGAAATCGAAAAGAAGGGAAACTTAGGAGATAGATGGAGACAGAACTGGAGCGGGAGATCCGCAGGAGAAAGCGGATTGAGGAGATGAAGAAGGCCAGGCGGAGGGCAGAATGGCTGAGAAAATGGGGAGCTGCGGCAGGTGTTTCAGCGGTAGTGCTGGCAGGAGGCATTTTCGGCATCGTGAAGACGGCCTTTCCCCGGGATGACGGCGGGGGAGAGGGGCCTGAGGCAGGAATTATCGCAATTCAGGATTTTTCCAAAGAGGCGCAGGACGGACAGACGGGCGGTGAAACCCCGTTAAACGGCGGAGGAGACAATGCAATTTCCGGGGAGGAGAACCGCGGAATGCCTTCCGGGGCATCAGGAGACGCGGCCGACAGCCTTTCGGGGAATACTGCCAGGAGAAAAGGAGGGAACAGGGCGGCATCCGGTTCCGGCCTTCCGCGGGAGACTGCCGCCATGCCGGGCATATCGGGACCGGACGGAATAAGCGCCCAGGAGGCGGCCGTTCCCTTAAGCGCACCGGTACTGGAAGGACAGGTTCTGAAGGCGGAGGGCAGCGGCGGCATCGTGGACTTTGACGAGAACGTCTTCAGCCAGTACGGTGTGCTGATCAATGTGGAGGACAGCGCCATACTGGCAGGGAGGGAAGCCTTTCAGCGGATGAATCCTGCCTCCATGACCAAGATTCTCACAGTGTTGGTGGCGGCGGAGCACCTCACGGAAAAGGATCTGGACAAGACGGTTCCCATCACAATCGATATAACGGACTACTGCTTTGTCAACCAGTGCAGCATTACTGGATACGAACGGGATGAGGAGGTACCCGTACGGGATCTGTTTTATGGAACCATACTTCCTTCCGGGGCGGACGCTGCCCTGGCTCTGGCCGGTTATGTGGCGGGCTCCCATGAGGCATTTGTGGATATGATGAATGAAAAGCTGGAGCAGCTGGGAATCTCAGAAACCACACATTTTACTAACTGTGTGGGTCTGTATGACGAGAACCATTACAGTACGGCCTATGATATGGCGGTGATTTTGAAGGCTGCGGCGGACAATGTGTTCTGCAGGCAGGTTTTGTCGGCGCATACTTACAAAACCGTGGCCACGCAGCAGCATCCCGAGGGGCTTCTGATCTCCAACTGGTTCCTGCGCAGGATCGAGGACAGGGACACCCATGGGGAGGTGCTGTGCGCCAAGACCGGATTTGTGGATCAGTCGGGGAGCTGCGCGGCCAGCCTGAGCAGGGGAAATGACGGTAAGGAGTATGTGTGCGTGACAGCGGGTTCGTACAGCTCCTGGGGGTGTATAGCGGATCAGGTGGAATTATACCAGAAATTTATTCCGGGGGGTGAAACATCCGGTGAGCCGGGAGGATCCGGAGAGGAAGGAACATCCGGTGAGCCGGGAGGATCCGGAGAGGAAGGAACGTCCGGTGAGCCGGGAGAGCCCGGAGGAGTCGGACAGAACTGAGGGGAGGCCCGGGGGATGCTGTCAACCCATGGATAGAACAAAGCTGTGAAAATGCAGGGGCAGCCGGGGCCGGCTCAGCTGAAATCGGCTGATACCCGCAACGGGAAAGGTACAGGGAAAAATAAAAGGCTTCCGGGAAACGCAGATGTTTCCCGGAAGCTCTTTGTATACTTTTCCGAAATCAATGCAACGGTGTATTAGAACGTTTCCAGGTTCGCCTTAAAGGCAATTCCGGTGGGGGTTGCGGCCAGACCGCCCTTGCCGGTTTCCTTCAGGTCGTCCGGCAGCATCCGCCCCACGTTCCGCATGGCATCGAAGACTTCGTCCGGCGGGATCTTGCTGCGGATGCCTGCGTTCGCCAGATCGGCTGATGTCAGGGCATTGACGGCCCCTATCACGTTTCTTTTCACGCAGGGAACCTCCACCAGTCCCGCAACCGGGTCACAGGCCAGTCCCAACAGGTTTTTCATGGCCATGGCGGAGGCATGGGCTATGGCTTCCCCGTCGCCGCCAAGCAGAAACGCAACGCCTCCCGCTGCCATGGCAGAGGCGGCTCCGATCTCGGCCTGGCATCCCCCTGCGGCCCCGGAAACGGAGGCTCTCTGGGAGATGATGCCGCCGATACCCGCACTGACATAGAGGGCTTTTACCATCTCTTCGACGGGAAAATGCTTTTCCTCCTCCAGGGACAGGAACACGGCGGGAAGTACCCCGCAGGAACCGGCCGTGGGGGCGGCCACGATACGCCGCATGCAGGCGTTGGATTCCCCCATCTTGATTGCCTTCTCCATGACCAACCCTAAGAAGGAGCCGCACAGCAGCGTCCCTTCCCGGCGGGCAGAGGCCACCTTTGCCCCGTCTCCGCCCACCAGGCCGCTGGCAGAGGAGAGGGAGGGGTCATAGGAGGCATCCGCGCTCCGCATTGCCTCATACATTTTCTCCATTTTCCGGAAGGCTTCCTCCGGCGTGATATCCATTTCCTTACAGTCGTCGTCCCGGATGATTTGCCAGAAACTTTTTCCGGTGCTTTTTTCGGTCTCTATTATTTTCTGAAATGACTGATACATAGAATTCCTCCATCTCGATGATTTCCGCAGGCGGAAAGACTGTGCCCGCGGTTCCGCACACTATTATGCTGCCCCAGGCAGGTAGATCACATTCAGGATACCTTCCAGATGGGCCAGCCACCGGATTGAACTCTCCGGTATCTCCTGGTCACATTCCAGCACGATGACGGCATGTCCGCCTTTGGAGGAGCGGTACAGCTGCATGGTGGCAATATTGATGGATTTATGGCTTAACATTGACGTAATTTCGGTTACATGTCCGGGCTGATCCAGATTGCTTACCACCAGGGTGGGGTAGTCGCCGGAGAAGCTGGCGGGGAGCCCGTTCAGCTCAGTCACCCGGACGGCGCCGCCCCCCACTGAGGCCGCAACGATCTCCATTTTCTGGCCGCCCGTGCCGGTCAGGATCATTTTCACCGAATTGGGATGTACCTCCCCCAGGTCCAGGCCGGACATATGGTACTGCATCCCGGCTTCCCTGGCGTAGCGGAAGCTGTCCGCGATCCGCGAGTCGTCCACCGGAAATCCCAGTAAGCCCGCGATTAGCGCCTTGTCCGTTCCGTGTCCTTTGCCGGTGGCCAGAAAGGAGCCGTGGAAGTAGATGTCCGCGTCCTGCACCGGTGTACCAAGGAGTTTCCTTGCGATGTTTCCGATTTTTGCAGCTCCCGCCGTGTGGGAACTGGATGGGCCTACCATGACGGGGCCGATGATGTCGAATGAATTCATAGTTTCCGCTTCCTTTTTTGTTAGTGTTCGCGGTTTCGCCGTTTACAGCGGCACCGGATGAACAGTAATTCTTTTTCAACTGGTTGACGGGGAATGTGTGGCGGCAGAGGGAAAACGCCTCCCTCTTTTACTATATCTTAGTTTTGGGGAAAATGCAAGCGTGGGATGGATAAGTTCAGGCTTTTTTGTGGGCTTTTTGATATTGGGGCATGCAGATCCTGTCCGTTGGCGTTTCGGTTCGGCATTATGCCCAAAAAGCAGACCGCGCAGGAAATACTTGTATTTTTGGCCGGTTGCCGTTATAATGGAGATGGTGAGTGGGATAAATGATCGCGGCCGTGCCCCCGGGGCTTTCCCGGGGAGGACGGGTGAGGAAAGTCCGGGCTTCACAGGGCAGGATGCCGGATAACGTCCGGTGGAGGCGACTCCAAGGCTAGTGCAACAGAAATAAACGGCATTGCGGGACTGTAGCGCGTGCAAAGGTGGAAAGGCAGTGTAAGAGACTACCGTCCGTCCGGTAACGGGCGGAGCCATGTAAACCCCATCCGAAGCAAGACCAAAATGAAAGCCACAGGCTTGCCCGGCCTGCTTTCAGGTAGGTCGCTTGACGCATCTGGCGACAGATGTGCTAGATAGATGATCATTCACGACATAACCCGGCTTATCGTCCCGCTCGCCGGATAAATGCCGGGAAATACTGTTTTTGCAGGTTCCCGGCATTTTTTAAGAGAATCGCAGACGGATCAGGCGAGGCTCCGAAAAGGAACAGGAGAAACTCAGGAAAGGTTCTGGAACGAATCCCGATAAATATCCCGCCGATTAGGCGGAAAAGGTTGAATACGCTATGAAAATATGGTAAAATATGTCCATATTTCTGAAAGGAAGAGGCCGGATGGCGGGCAGTCTTTCCGAAAGCCGTAATTCGTTCCCGACAGTGTCGCCCGGAGATATTTCATGAAAAGGAGAATACAGCGCAGATGGAACAGTACAAGCAGGAATTCATTGAGTTCATGGTGGACAGCAAAGCACTGAAGTTTGGAGAGTTTACATTAAAGAGCGGAAGGAAGTCTCCCTTTTTCATGAACGCGGGGGCCTATGTGACAGGAGGACAGCTGATGGTACTGGGGGAGTATTACGCCAGGGCCATTCATGACTGTTACGGGGATGATTTTGACGTGCTGTTCGGGCCCGCCTACAAGGGGATTCCCTTAAGCGTGGCGGCCGCCATCGCCTACAGCCGGCTGTACGGGCGGGAGGTACGGTACTGCTCCAACCGCAAGGAGGTCAAGGACCACGGCGATGTGGGGATCCTGCTGGGGAGCAGTCTGAAGGATGGCGACAGGGTTGTGATCATCGAGGATGTGACCACTTCCGGCAAGTCCATCGAGGAGACCTTTCCCATCATCACGGCCCAGGCCAAGGTGGAGATTAAGGGGTTGATGGTTTCCCTGAACCGGATGGAGAAGGGGCCCGGGGGAGAGGTAAGCGCCCTGGAGGAGATCCGGCGGCGTTACGGCATTGAAGCCCATGCCATCATAACCATGGCGGACGTGGTGGAATATTTGTACAACAGGCCCTATAAGGGACAGATTTATATTGATGATGAATTGAAAGCCGCGCTGGATGAATACTATAAGACATACGGAGCCTGACCGGCGCCGGAAACGAGAAAAAGTCGTGTGCAGGGCATGACGGAAATCAGGAAGGGAGCGGAAACATGGAGGAAAAGGTTTACAAGGTAATGAAAGGCGCGGGCACCACCAATATTGCCTTGGGGGTCATTACCCTTGTGGTGGGAATCGTGACGGGAATTCTTCTGATTGTTGCAGGCGGGAAGCTGATTGCAGGCAAGTCTAAAATTTTATTTTAAAAGAGGAGCGACGGGCGGGCATTTCCTGAGGGGAGTGCCCCCTTTAGGTTAGGCATGGGAAAGAGAAAGGGATATATTTTTACGGACAAGAAGGGGTCCAAACGCGCCGCCATGGCCGTGATCCTGGGGAGCATCAGCCTGGTTTCCCTGGGGACGGTGGTGTTCGCCTCCTACAGGAACGGGGAGGCGAGGCCCGGCTATGGCTTTACCGGCCTGCTGGCTCTGGTGTATTCGGCGGTGGGCCTGGTACTGGGGATTGTGACGGCGGTGGACAGAAACTATTACAAACCGGTTCCGGTGGCGGCCATTCTGGTGAATACGGCGGCCCTGGCATGTATCGGACTGATATTATATATGGGAGGTTATCTGTGGTGAACGACAGGGAGATATGGATGGAGCGGTACGGACTGGCCATGGACAGGATCCGGGGGATGGAGGATGAGCGCCTGGGACGGGAGGAGCTGGACGCGTATTTTGCCTCCTGCAGGGAGTATCTGATGATGGTGGAGGAGAGCCGTCTCTTTCTGGAGAAGGGCGGACTTAAGACAGCGTCCCTGGAGGAACTGGGGAGGCGCAACCGGGCCCTTTATGCGGATATTCTGCCGGAACGCTATGGGGAGAGCTACGGGAACCCGGAGGCGGCGGTGGGGAAGCTTGGCGGGGAATTGGGTGCGGAGCTGTGTTTCTTATACGCGGAGCTTCACAGTCTGCCGGGGTTTGTTTTCAGGGGGGAACTGGAGGAGACTGTGATCCGCCTGGAGTTTTTCGTGGAGGTCTACACGGCCTTTGTCTACGGGGCCCGGGAGGGGGAACTGCCTTCCGGCCGGGAGGTCAGGGAGAAGATATACTGGTTTGTCAGCGATTACGCGGAGACCGCGGCCAGGCGCAGGGTAAAGGAGACGGTGGATCCGGAGGGCTGTTTCGGGGCGGGCATGATCCTGGACAGTGACTTGTCGGATGTGAGGTATCTGTACGGTTATGGGGAGTATGTGACCGAAAACGAGTTGGAGACGGCAAGGTTTCTGGCGGGGCTGTCCGAGGAGACCATTGCCGCCATGGCGGACACCTTTACCGAGGGCTTCCGGATTGGCTTCGAGGTGACGGGCAAGGATCTGGGTAGGAAGAGTACGGTGTCCCTGCGCTATCAGATCGGCTTTGAGCGGATGATGAGGCGGGCCATTGGGAACTTTGAAAAAATGGGGCTGAAGGCGGTGGCGCCCAGTCCTTCCTGGAGCGCCCTGGACGGCTGGGGGAGCGGCGGGTACCGGGGATGCATCCCCAACCGGCAGTTCGTCTACGACCATAAGGATGACATGGCGCTTTTCCTGGACCGGAATTACATGAACCGCAGGTTGGAGGTGACCAGGGCCGCTTACGGGGAATTCCGGGAGGAAGCCGCCGGATACGCGGGGCCGGCGGTGGTGGAGACTTTCGGGGAACCGGATTTTACGCCGGAGACAAAAGGGCACGCCTGCCGGCTTTCCGGGGAGCAGAACCGTATCTGGGTGGAGCTCCGTTCCAGAATGGGGGAGGTGCAGAGGGAATTTATACGGGAGGAGGAGAGGAGCTTTACCGCCATCGCCTTTCCCGTGCCGGTGATCGGGGAGGTGTTCCGGGAACTGTTCCGGGAGACTGTCCGTATCAATACCCTGGACTATATGCTGTACCGCAGGGTACAGCAGAACCTGATCGACGCCCTGGATACGGCGGACTACTGCGAGATTAAGGGTATGGGCGCCAACCGGACCGACCTTAAGGTGAACCTTTACAAGCTGAAGGATCCGGAGAAGGAGACGATATTCGAGAACTGCGTGGCGGATGTGAATATTCCGGTGGGGGAAGTGTTTACCTCCCCGGTGCTGCAGGGCACGGAAGGGGTGCTCCATGTAACCAGGGCTTTTCTGGGCACGCTGGAGTACCGGGATCTTTCCGTCACCTTTGAGGACGGCATGGTACGGGATTATTCCTGCGCCAATTTCCCCTCGGAGGAGGAGAACCGCCGGTTTATATACGAGAACATTCTGGCAAGGCATGACACCCTTCCTATGGGGGAGTTTGCCATCGGAACCAACACTACCGCCTATGTGGCCGCCAGGCGCCTGGGGGTGGAGTCCAAGCTCCCCGTGCTCATCGCGGAGAAGATGGGGCCCCATTTTGCGGTGGGGGATACCTGTTATTCCCACACGGAGCATGTGAGGGTGTACAATCCGGACGGAAAGGAGATCGTGGCAAAATCAAATGCGATAGCCGACCTGCGGGATACCAGTCCCCTGGAGGCTTATTACAACTGTCATACGGACATTACTATTCCCTATGACGAACTGGGGGAACTGGAGGCGGTAAGGAAGGACGGAACCAGGATCGCCATTATCAGGGAGGGCCGATTTGTCCTTCCGGGCTGTGAGGAGTTAAATAAAGCCTTTGAAGAGGCGGATTTTGTAAAATAATGGTTGCGCGGTGGCGTGCATTCAAGTAAACTGTGTAGTAGAAGCACACACCACGGACAGTGGGGCTGAGGATGACAGAAGGAGGAAGACATGGCGGAGAGGAACAGAGAAGAGACAGGCAGGCCCCTGGTGGGCATTGTGATGGGCAGCGATTCGGACATGCCGGTGATGGCAAAGGCCGCGGATATCCTGGAGGAACTGGGGATTCCCTATGAGATGTCCATCATCAGCGCCCACAGGGAGCCGGACGTGTTCTACGAGTATGCGGGAAAGGCGGAGGAGAAGGGCTTTAAGGTGATCATTGCCGGGGCGGGCATGGCGGCCCATCTGCCCGGTATGTGCGCGGCGATTTTTCCCATGCCGGTGATCGGGATCCCCATGCACACTTCTTCCCTGGGAGGAAGGGATTCCCTGTATTCCATTGTACAGATGCCCTCAGGGATCCCCGTGGCCACTGTGGCCATAAACGGCGGCGCTAATGCCGGGCTTCTGGCGGCGAAGATCCTGGCCGTGTCCGATCCGGAACTGCTGGGGAGGCTGAAAGGTTACAGCGCGAAGCTGAAGGAGCAGGTGAAGGGCAAGGACGCCAGACTGCAGGAAGCGGGATATAAGGCATATCTGGCGGAGCAGAGGAAGGGATGAAGGTGAAGCCTGGCCGGGGAAAAACAGCGCTTCCGGCCAGGGAATATTTCCATTAGAAGATACCCAATGGGAAAGTGTGCGGCGCGGCGCACGGATAAGGACGAAAAATGGATTATAAAAAAGCGGGAGTGGATATTGAGGCGGGATACAGATCGGTGGAGCTGATGAAGGGATACGTGAAAGAGACCATGCGCCCGGAAGTAATGGGGGGTATCGGGGGATTTTCCGGGGCCTTTTCCGCCCAGGCCTTAAAAGGCATGGAGAAGCCGGTCATCCTGTCGGGAACCGACGGCGTGGGCACCAAGCTGAAACTGGCGTTTCTGATGGACAGGCATGATACCGTGGGAATCGACTGTGTGGCCATGTGCGTCAACGATGTGGCCTGCGCGGGGGGCGAGCCGCTGTTTTTCCTGGATTATATCGCCTGCGGCAGGAATATTCCGGAAAGAATTGCGGAGATCGTGAAAGGCGTGGCGGAAGGATGCAGGCAGGCCGGGGCGGCCCTGGTGGGCGGAGAGACGGCGGAGCATCCGGGGATGATGCCCGAGGAAGAGTATGACCTGGCGGGATTTTCCGTAGGCGTGGTGGAGGAGAAGGATCTGATCACAGGGCAGGATATCCGGGAGGGGGACGTGCTTATCGGCCTGGCTTCCTCCGGGGTGCATTCCAACGGCTTTTCCCTTGTGCGCAGGGTCTTCGACATGACCAGGGAGAGCCTGGATACCTATTATGAAGAACTGGGAGGGACTCTGGGGGAGACCCTGCTGACTCCCACGAAGATATACGTGAAGGCATTAAGGGCCGTGAAGGAGGCGGGCGTCCGGGTGAAGGGGGCCAGTCATATCACGGGGGGCGGTTTCTATGAGAATATTCCCAGGATGCTTCCGGAGGGCATCCGGGCGCAGGTGGAGAGGGAGAGTTATCCGGTTCCCGCCATTTTCCGGCTCCTGCAGGAGAAGGGGAGGATAGAGGACAGGATTATGTACAATACCTACAACATGGGACTGGGCATGGTACTTGCCGTTTCGCCGGAAGATGCCGATATAACTATGGAAGCCGTTCGCAGCGCGGGGGAGATCCCCTACAGGGTGGGCCTGTGTAAAGCCGGGGAAAAAGGAGTGGACATATGTTAAGGACAGTTGTGTGCGTGTCCGGGGGCGGTACGAATCTCCAGGCCATCCTGGACGCCCTGGACCAGGGCAGGATCACCAATGTGGAGATCAGGGCGGTCATCAGCAACAATCCCGGCGCAAAGGCCCTGGAGAGGGCGGCGTCCCACGGGATAGAAGGCATCGTGATGTCCCCGAAGCGCTATCCGGACAGGGAAAGCTTTAACGAGGAGTTTACGGGGAAAATGTGTGAACTGGATCCTGACCTGATCGTGCTGGCGGGCTTCCTGGTGCGGATTCCGCCGCAGATGGTGGCCAGGTTCGCCAACCGGATCATCAATATCCACCCGGCCCTGATTCCCTCCTTCTGCGGGGTGGGCTATTACGGCCTGAAGGTACATGAGAAGGTGTTGGAGAGAGGCGTGAAGGTGACGGGCGCCACGGTTCATTTTGTCAATGAAGGCATGGACGAGGGCCCCGTCATATCCCAGAAGGCGGTGTGCGTGGAAGAAGGGGATACGCCGGAGATCCTGCAGCGGCGGGTGATGGAACAGGCGGAATGGATCCTGCTCCCCAGGGCAATAGACGATATAGCCAACGGAAGGATCCGCGTGGAGGGAGACAGGGTGGTCTCCTGTACATAGAAAACAGAACGTATAGACGGGACGCCCTTACGGATAAAAAGGTACTTTCCAGGTGAGGTTAACTGTGAAACTGAAAAACTGAATTTAGAATAAGAGGTGCGACATGAAGGTTTTGATCATAGGCGGAGGAGGAAGAGAGCACGCCATTGCGGTCAGCATGAAGAAGAGCAGGAGGGTGGACAGAATTTACTGCGTACCGGGCAACGCCGGAATCGCGCGGATCGCGGAGTGTGATCCTTCCATCGGGGTAATGGATTTCGACAAAATTGCGGCATATGCCAGGGAAAAGGAAGTGGATCTGGTGTTTGTGGCGCCGGACGATCCTCTGGCGGCAGGTTTGGTGGACGTACTGGAGGCGGAGGGCCTGCGGGTGTTCGGCCCCAGGAAGAACGCGGCCATTCTGGAGGGCAGTAAGGCTTTTTCCAAGGATCTGATGAAGAAATACGGCATTCCCACGGCGGCTTACGAGACCTTCGACGATCCCCGGAAGGCCCTTGCCTACCTGGAGGGCGCCAGGATGCCCGTTGTGCTGAAGGCCGACGGACTGGCCCTGGGGAAGGGCGTGCTGATCTGCAATACGTTGGAGGAGGCCAGGGCAGGCGTAAAGGAGATCATGGAGGACAAACATTTCGGCAGTGCGGGAAACGTGCTGGTGGCAGAGGAATTCCTCACCGGCAGGGAGGTGTCCGTACTGGCCTTTGTGGACGGGAAGACGGTTAAGACCATGACATCCGCCCAGGACCACAAGCGGGCCTGGGACGGGGACCAGGGCCCCAATACCGGCGGCATGGGATGCTTTTCCCCCAGTCCTTTTTACACGGAGGAGATCGACGCCTGGTGCAGGGAACATATCTACCAGCCTACGGTGGATGCCATGGCGGCTGAGGGAAGGGAGTTCAAGGGCGTTATCTTCTTCGGCCTGATGCTTACACAGGATGGACCCAGGGTGCTTGAGTACAATGCCAGATTCGGGGATCCGGAGACCCAGGTGGTGCTGTGCCGGATGAAGAACGACATCTGTGACGTGGTGGATGCCTGCATCGACGGGACACTGGAAAAGGTGGACCTGCAGTTTGAGGACAATGCGGCCGTGTGCGTTGTGCTGGCCTCCGAAGGCTATCCCCTTTCCTACAAAAAGGGATTTGAGATCTCGGGGCTTGACAGATTCGACGGGGAAGAGGATTATTACTGTTTCCATGCGGGTACCCGTCTGGACGAGGCAGGGCGCGTGGTGACCAGCGGCGGGCGTGTCTTGGGCGTGACGGCAAAGGGCGCTTCGCTGAAAGAGGCCCGGGACAAGGCCTACGGGGCGGCAGAATGGGTTTCCTTTGCCAACCGGTATATGAGGCATGACATTGGCAGGGCTATAGACGAGGCTTAGCGGAAAGTTTTATAAGAATAAACGGAACAGGAATGGAGGCGTTGGAAATGAGCGTGCTGGGGGCGTTGGATATGTATAATATTCCCCGCGTGTGTGAGAAGTGCGGCGGTGTGATGATCTTTAAGGGAGTGGGCGAGTATCACTGCGAGGACTGTGGAGAGGTGGCCTACGACGACTACGGAAAAGTCAGGGGCTATATTGAGGAGCATAAGGGGGCCACAGCCGCACAGATCGAAGCGGCGGTAGGCGTGCCGCAGCGTACCATAAGGCGTCTGCTGAGAGACGGGAGGATAGAGATTGCCGAGGGTTCCAAGGTGTATCTGCGCTGCGAAGTATGCGGCAAGCAGATCCGCTCCGGTCAGTACTGCCCGGAATGCGAGGTCAAGGTGCATCGCAACCTGGAGGCGAAGCAGAGGGAACTGCTGAATAAAAATACCCACGGCTTTGGCCTGGACCAGGGGGCCGAGGAAGGCCAGAGGAGATTCACAAGAGAGAATTAAGACCAAAGAGAGGAGATCTTATGAAAAAAGCGGCAGGATTAAAGTGCAGGTTCCTGACGGGAGTGATTGCATTGGTATTGGGACTGGGAATCTTTGGGATGGGATTTGGCATGATGACGCTGGTGAGTCACGCGGAATCCCAGGCCAAGGTAACCTCCCCCAAGGGGGCAAATATCAGAAAAGAGGCGAGTACCTCCAGTGCGGCGGTGGGCGGCGCCGAGAATGGGAAAGTGCTGACCGTGATCACCCAGGTGCAGGGGGCAGACGGTTTTACCTGGTATCAGGTCAAGAGCGGGGAGGTCACAGGCTATATCCGTTCTGACCTTGTGGAAGTCACGGAGGGAGGCGTTCCTTCCGAAGGCGGCGGGGAAGGAGAAGGCGGCGAAGGCGCAGGTGCGGCGCCTGCCCAGGTCACTGCGGTTAACCCCATAAGCGCCACCGTATCCAGCGAGGGAGGCAAGATCCGGGACAATGCATCCTCGGAGGGCCAGATCCTTGCGGAAGTTGCAGCGGAAACTGCCCTTACGGTTACCGGGCAGGCAGTGGATGCGGACGGAAGGGACTGGTACCAGGTGAGTTTCATCTCCGGGGAGAGCGAGATCACGGGCTTTATCCGGTATGACTATGTCACGCTGGCAGGGGAGCTGACTCCGGCGACGGGGGAACCTGCCGCGCCCGACCAGAATCCGCCGGAGAATCCGCCGGAGAATCCGCCGGAGGCTGTGGAGCCGGAGAAGGAGGATTACTATACTCTGATCCAGGACGGCGAATGGCTGCTGGTTGACAACACAAAGGATGAACCGAAGGGATACGACATAAAAACGCTGTTTGAGAGCGTTGAGACCAACCGTGTGCTGTATAACGAGAGCGAAAAAACCATAAAGAGCCAGAAGATCATCATCATTGTCCTGGTGTTTTTCCTGGTGGCCGCAGCCGCAGCCATTGCTTTCCTGGTCTTCAAGATCCGAGAGATGATGGATTCCGCTTATTTCAGGGAAGTGGAAAACGATACCATAAGAAAGAAGAATGCCGCTGCCGGCAAGGGAGGGCAAAGGCCTTCCCGGGGTACAGGGCAGGAGAAGGCATCTCCCAGGCCCGCGAGGTCGCCGGGATATGGATCAGAGGGAAGCAGGCAGGGAGAGCGCGTTAATTCCCAGGGACAGAGAAACGGAGGAGGTTCCACGGCACAGAGACCTTCCGGGGCAACCCAGGGCCAGAGGCTTTCCGGAACCTCCCAGGGCCCCAGACCCATGGGAACCGGCCAGAGCCAGAGGCCTGCGGGAACCGGCCAGGGTCAGCGGCCTGTGGGGACGGCCCAGGGCCAGAGGCCTGCGGGAACTTCCCAGGGTTCCAGAACTGCCGCAACAGGCCAGTCTTCCAGGATTCAGCCGGTGAGAAGGCCGGAGGGGGCGTCCCAACGGCCTGTCCAGGGCCAGAGGCCCGTTCAGGGACCGTCTGCCAAACCGGCGCCTGCCGGGGGGCAGAAAGCCCAGCCCAAGAATTTTATGGCGGACGACGACGATTTTGACAACGAATTTCTGAACTACGACGAATAATGTCCAGGAAAAACAGGGAATATTCCGGAGGGATATTCCCTGTTTTAATTCTAAAAAACCTCTAAATTTTTACATCCACGGTTGACAGTATTCCGCGTCTGATTTATGATTTATACTGCGCACAGAAATTTTCGGGCGGGATAAAATGGGAAAGGGGGGATTGCGTGATTCTTGAAATAGATTTTAACAGTGAGGAGGCGCTGTATCTCCAGCTGTGCAATCAGATCATCATGGGAATAGCGTCTTCCCGCTTCCGGGAGGGGGACTCGCTTCCCAGCGTGCGCCAGCTGGCGGATTCCATCGGCATTAACATGCATACCGTGAATAAGGCATATACGGTTTTGAAACAGGAGGGATATGTAAAAGTCGACAGGAGAAGGGGGGCTGTCATTGCCATAGACGTGGACAGGATCCAGACACTGGCCGAGCTGAGGAAGGAACTGCAGGTCATCCTGGCAAAGGGCAGCTGCAAAAACATATCAAAAGAAGAAATTTTCGCATTGATGGAAGAAATATATGAAGAGTATGAATCAGAGTGAAGAATGTGAGGGAATTTTATGCAGCCACAATTTACGGACAGAGCACGGGAGGCGCTTGGGTATGCCTCCAAATACGCCGGCCGTCTGAAACAGGGATATGTGGGAACGGAACATATTCTGGCAGGCCTGCTGAAGGAGCAGCAGGGAGTGGCCCACAGAGTCCTGACGGATAACGGCGTTGAACTTCAGCAGGTTCTGGATATGATTCAGGAACTGATTGCCTTTGAGGGCGGCGTGGGGCTGAAAGAGAGGGAGGGGTACTCCCCCAGGGCGAAGAAGATACTGGAGGAGGCCCACAGACAGGCTGCCAGGTTTGGACAGAAGGAGACGGGAACGGAGCATATCCTGATGGCGGTGATAAAGGAAGGGGAGAACGTGGCGTTCCGCCTTCTGAATACCATCGGCATCAATGTACAGAAGGTGTATGTGGATCTCCTTGTGGCCATAGGACAGGACGGAAACCTGTACAAGGAGGATCTGGGCAGGAAGATGCCGGGCAGGGGAAAGGGCTCGGCACTGAACCAGTACAGCAAGGATCTCACCGCCCTGGCAGGGGAGGGGAAACTCGACCCCGTTATCGGAAGGGAGGACGAGATCGGACGGCTGATCCAGATCCTCAGCCGCCGGACGAAAAACAATCCCTGCCTCATCGGGGAACCCGGCGTGGGCAAGACCGCCGTGGTGGAGGGGCTGGCCCAGCGGATTGTGGAGGGAAAAGTACCCTTTACCGTGAAGGACAAGAGGGTGCTCACCCTGGATTTGTCGGGCATGGTTGCAGGCAGCAAGTACCGTGGGGAGTTTGAGGAGAGGATCAAGAAAGTCATCCGGGAGGTGATTGACGATGGAAATGTAATCCTGTTCCTGGATGAACTTCACACCCTCATCGGTGCGGGAGGGGCGGAGGGAGCCATCGACGCCTCCAACATTCTGAAGCCTTCCCTTGCAAGGGGGGAACTGCAGCTCATCGGCGCTACCACCATAGTGGAATATCGCAAATATATCGAGAGGGATGCGGCCCTGGAGAGACGGTTCCAGCCTGTGAATGTGGAGGAGCCCACGGAGGAAGAGGCTGTCCGCATCCTGGAGGGCATTAAGGAGAAGTACGAGGAGCACCATAAGGTTACCATCACCCAGGAGGCCGTGGAGGCTGCGGTGAGGCTGTCTGCCCGTTACATCAATGATAGGAACCTGCCGGACAAGGCGGTGGATCTGATAGACGAAGCGGCCGCCAGCGCAAGGCTGAGGGCGGTGGACATGCCCGATAAACAGAAAAACCTCCTTGAACAGATCCGGAATATGGACCTGCAGATAGAGCGTTCCATCCGCATGGAGGCATTTTCCCAGGCTGTGGAGATCAAGCACAGTCAGGACGAGCTGGTAAAAAAGTACCAGAAGATGAAAAAGCGTGCAGAGAACCAGGAGGCCGACAGGAAATATACCATCGGCGAGAACGAGATCGCGGAAGTGGTGGCCATGTGGACCAGGATTCCCGTGGCAAAACTGGCACAGAAGGAGAGCGAGAGGCTGCTGAAGCTGGAGGGGATCCTGCACAAGAGGGTGATCGGCCAGGAGGAGGCCGTGAAGGCAGTGGCCAGGGCCATGCGCAGGGGCCGGGTCGGGCTCAAGGATCCCAGGCGGCCCATTGGCTCTTTCCTGTTCCTGGGCCCTACAGGCGTGGGCAAGACAGAGCTGTCCAAGGCGCTGGCGGAAGCCATGTTCGGCACGGAGGAAGCCATCATCCGGGTCGACATGTCGGAATATATGGAGGGGCATTCCGTCTCCAAGATGATTGGTTCCCCTCCGGGTTATGTGGGGTTTGACGAGGGCGGGCAGCTCAGCGAGAAGGTCAGGAGAAACCCCTATTCCGTGGTGCTGTTTGACGAGATAGAGAAAGCCCACCCGGACGTGTTCAACATTCTGCTGCAGATCCTGGACGACGGGCATATTACGGATTCCAAGGGCAGGAAGGTGAGCTTTAAGAATACGGTTCTGATCATGACCTCCAACGCCGGCGCACAGAGGATCGTGGATCCCAAAAACCTGGGGTTTGCCGCCGTCAGCGATGCCAGGCGGGATTATGAGAGGATGAAGACAGGGGTCATGGAGGAAGTGAAGCGCAGCTTTAAGCCGGAGTTCATAAACCGAATAGATGATATCATTGTCTTCCATCAGTTAAACAAAGACAACATGAAAGCCATTGTAAGCCTCCTGGCATCCAACCTGTACAGGCGGTGCGTGACCCAGATGGATATAAAGCTGACCATGACCGGGGCGCTGAAGGAGCACCTGGTGGAGAATTATTCCGATGCCAAGATGGGCGCAAGGCCTCTGAAGCGGGCCATTCAGTCCGTGGTGGAGGACGCCCTGGCTGAGGAGATCCTTTTGAAACGGGTAAAACCCGGGGATTGTGTCACCGTGGGCTTTAAAAACGGCAAGGTGGCGTTCACGGTGAAGCCCGGGGAAGCGAAGGAAAAAAGTTAAAAAATTTGTAGAAAATAGAGCCGGTTTATATTATACTATAGACAGAGAAAGCCTCGGGAGAGGCTGATCCCTGAGGACTACAAATGCATGCTAAGAATGACAGGAGGGTACACAGATGGCAGTGGTGGAGGAATTGCTCCGGAGTGAGACAGACGGTACAATCAGTTTCGGCAATCATAAGCTGGCTAAGAAGGCCAAGGTGGAGGATTATCCGCACGAGGGGGATCTGCTGAAAGTGAAGACCTACAGTGAGATGACCAAACTGGAGAAAAACGGAATGTTTCTCTACGAGTCCGTGCCGGGAACCAGTGTCTTGCACTTTATGGAAAAGGAAGACGGTGTGGAATTTACCGTGGAAGGTGACGAAGACGCGCAGATTACCATAGGCCTTACGGATGACAGGGCCTATGAGGTATTTGTGGACGGAAGCAGCGTAGGGGCCATTAAGACGGGATTTGGCGGAAAGCTGTCCCTGAGCGTTGAGCTGGGGGCCGCGGACGAGGTTCCCGTGCGGGTGGTCCAGATCTGAACCGCGGTTCCAGTACGTAATTGCGATCCGCGCTAACCATCCGTGAAGACCGTCACGGATGGGGAAAGAAAGGTTGTCGTATGGCGAAAGCGAAGAATTCCACAGTCTTTTTCTGTCAGAACTGCGGGTACGAATCTGTTAAATGGATGGGGCAGTGCCCGGGCTGCAGGGAATGGAATACATTTGTGGAGGAGACGGTTGGCAGGACGGTCCGGGGAGGCAGTCCTGCCTTATCTTCCGGAAGAAATGCCGGTCCGGTTCCCACGGTGCTCTCCCAGGTCAAGGTGGGGGAGGAGAGCCGGCTTTCCACGGGGATAGGGGAGCTTGACAGGGTTCTCGGGGGAGGTATCGTGCAGGGTTCCCTGACCCTTGTGGGAGGGGATCCGGGGATCGGGAAATCCACGCTGCTGCTGCAGGTATGCCGCAACCTGTCGGGAGAGGGGCATGACGTCCTGTATATTTCCGGGGAGGAATCCCCGGCCCAGATCAGGATGCGGGCCGACCGGATCGGGGCGTTTTCGTCCCGGATGCTTCTGCTGTGCGAGACCGGCCTGGAGGATATTGCCGAAGTCATCCGCAGCAGAAGGCCTGAGGTGGTGGTCATCGATTCCATCCAGACCATGTACAGCGGAAACGTTTCCGCTGCTCCGGGCAGCGTGTCCCAGGTACGGGAGTCCACGGGCATCCTGCTGCAGTTGGCGAAGGGCCTGGGGGTCTGCGTGCTCATCGTGGGACATGTGACCAAGGAGGGGACGGTTGCGGGACCCAGGGTGCTGGAGCACATGGTGGATGCGGTGCTGTATTTTGAGGGGGACCGGCACGCCTCTTACCGCATTCTGCGGGGGGTGAAGAACCGGTTCGGATCCACCAACGAGATCGGGGTATTCGAGATGCGGGAGCAGGGCCTGGCGGAGGTTCAGAATGCTTCGGAGTATATGTTAAGCGGCAGGCCCGAGAATGCCAGCGGCTCCGTGGTGGCCTGTACCATGGAGGGAACCAGGCCGCTGCTGGTGGAGATCCAGGCGTTGGTGTGCCACAGTAATTTCGGCATTCCCAGAAGACAGGCCACCGGTACGGATTTCAACCGGATGAACCTTTTGATGGCAGTGCTGGAAAAAAGGTCGGGCATACAGCTTTCCGCCTGTGACGCCTACGTAAATGTAACAGGGGGAATCAAAATCCTGGAGCCGGCCATAGATTTGGGAATTGTGATCGCCGTTTTGTCAAGTTTTCGGAACTGTCCGCTGAACATGCGCCTGACTGCTTTCGGCGAGGTGGGCTTAAGCGGGGAGGTCAGAGGCGTGGGTATGGCAAAGCAGCGGGCGGCGGAAGCGGCGAGGCTGGGATTTGACACCTGCATCCTGCCGGCGGTATGTGCGGATGAATGCCGCAGGGAGACCGGGATCAGGATTCTGGGGGTGAAAACTGTCCAGGATGTAATCGACAGACTGTTCTAAAATTTTTTCAAATTTTACTTGATTATTATATGAGGTCTGTGCTATAATACATTTCGTCAGCAGCGAGCTGGCATCCAGGGGAATAGTACAATGGTAGTGCGGCGGTCTCCAAAACCGTTGATGGGAGTTCGATCCTCTCTTCCCCTGTTACGAAAGAGAAGCGTTAAGTGCTGCTGTTCTCCGGCATGACTGGCACTTCTTTTTTTGTCTGCAGATTAACGGAATCTTGCTCAGATCGGGTAACAATCATTCAGGCGACAATTATTCGGGTGGAAATCGTTCAGGTAATATGTATTCGGAAGAAGGTATCCGGATACTTCGTTGAGGCATATGCATTCAGCCGGAAAGAATTTGGAAGAAGGTATTAGGCGTTATCGTTGAGGCAATAAAGCATTGAGACAGGAACCGTCAGGGTAATGGGGATTCAGGTACGAACTGGCATGGCAGGAATCTCCGGGCCGGGGAACTGTGCGTGAAACATGCTTTGGAAAGGAAGGATGTAAATATGGACGAAAGAGAAAAGTTGGAGAAGGCCCTGGATACGCTTGGGCGCTTCGTGTGCAGGCTGGCAGGTCAGGCAGGTGAGGATGAGGGATATGGTGAACGCCTCTGGGATGGGATCAGGAAGTCGGAGGGACTGCTGCAGGAACTGGCCTACTACCATGATTACGGCCAGTTCCTGTGCAGGTACCAGGTAGCAGGGTACACTCTGGCGGACGTACTGGTATGGCAGGTGGACCATTTTAAACTGTACATGGACCGTCCGGAGGACATGAACCGCTACAGGCAGCCGAGGCTGCTGCTGTCGGCATTTGACACCATGCTTCAGATGGAGAAGGAGCCGGACCGATTTGTGGAAAAAATGCGTTCCGAGACCGGGCAGGATATCCTGAAGCAGTGAGTTTCGGTCTGACATAAAATGACAAAAGCACCGCATGAAACATGCAAGTGCTTTCGTCTATAAAAGGGGAATTCGTTTATATTATATATAGCGCCCCGGGATTTGTCAACAGTTTTTTTCAAAAAAATTTATTTTTTTACTTTTTCGGACAAAATTCGCGTTGGAATCGAAAATGAGTCGAAAATGAGTCTGAAAATGGGATATATTTATACTGTACATTTCTAAAAATTATGATAAAATAAATTACATATGTGTCATTTTTGACAGAAGCAATACAGTCAGAAGGTGGGATGCTGTCATGGAACAGAAAACCGAATACCGGCAACAGATGATAGGGGAGTACCGGCAGATGCTGGAACCGCTTCTGCGGTATCTGCCCTGGTTGGAAAAAAATATGGGAAAGACGGCAAGCCGCAGTTACCAGGGACAGGGAATAGCAAGGAGCTCCATGAGCTTTCCGGTATATGACGCCACACTGATGGGGTTTGTGAAGGAGGCGTCCGCATCGGCCCTGATGGACCGTAATTACAGCTATATATATTCGAGAAACCGCATCAAGACCCACGATGACGAGAGAAGGGCGATCGCTGCTGCGGATCTGGCGGACTGGGATATCCTGAGGGGAATCCTGTCCAGATATGTTCTGGGGGGAATGACGAAGGCCAATCTCTGGGGAGAGGCGGTGCAGGAGAAGATATTTGTTCTGGTGCTGAGGCAGATGCGTACAATTGTTGAATACTGGGATAAGGGACAACGGTGAGGAGAGAGCGTTTGGAGGGGAAGGATGGGAGATAAATCCGTACAGAAGAGGCGATTTATACTGGAGACGGCCAGAAAGGTCTTCGTGGAAAAGGGTTTTAAGAAGGTGACGATGAAGGATATCGTTGAGGCCTGTGAGATCAGCAGGGGCGGACTTTACCTGTATTTTGAGAGCACGAGCCAGATCTTTCTGGAAGTTATGAAGTTGGAGAGCGAGGAGGCCGACGATGTGTTTTCGGACAACATTGCGGACGATGCCACGGCGGCAGATATTCTGATTCTTTTCCTGAAGGAGCAGAAGAAGGAGCTTCTCAGGAAGGAAGATACCCTGACACAGGCGATTTACGAGTTCTATTTTGAAGGCCCGCCGGTCAGAAAGGCAAATGTTCTGAAGCGGCAGTTTGACTCGGCAGTGAGGATTATAGAGAAGCTGATAGAGACCGGCGTGGAAAACGGGGAATTTTACTGCGAGGACTGCAGGGGAATGGCCCGGAATATTATGTTTGTGCTGGAAGGGCTGAAGATTTCTGCCCAGACGATCGGTATTTCCGCCGAGGCGGTGGACAGGGAGATTCTGTTTATCCTGAAGATGCTGGGGGTGGAGGATAAGGACATTCTGATAGGATAAAATACGCAATCAGACACATGTTAAACGAAATGGAGGGCATATGGGAACAGTCAGACGTGTCTATGTAGAAAAGAAAGAGCCTTTTGCCGTGAAGGCGCGGGAACTTTATGAGGAGATCGGGAGTTTCCTGGGAATCAGGGCGGAGGGAGTGAGGATTTTTATCCGCTATGACGTGGAGAATATTTCCGACGAAGTTTTTGAGAGGGCCTGCGGAACCGTATTTTCAGAACCGCCGGTGGATGTGCTGTATCGGGAAGAGATTGGGGTTCCGGACAATGCCAGGGTCTTTTCCGTGGAATACCTGCCGGGGCAGTTTGACCAGAGGGCGGATTCCGCGGTACAGTGTATCCGGTTTCTGAAAGAGGATGAGGAGCCTGTGATCCGCACCGCGGTTACCTATATGATCCTCGGAGATATTACGGATGAGGAGTTTGCCAGAATCAGGGGATACTGCATCAATCCGGTGGACTCAAGGGAGACAGGCACGGAAAAGCCTGACACGCTGATCACGGAGTTCGAGGAGCCGGCGGACGTGGCGGTTCTGGAAGGATTTACCCACATGGGGGAGGAAGGGCTGAAGGCGCTCTACGATTCCCTTTCCCTTGCCATGACGTTTCGGGACTTCCTGCATATCAGGAATTATTTCAGGGAGGATGAGAAACGGAACCCTACCATGACGGAGATCAGGGTACTGGATACATACTGGTCCGACCACTGCCGTCATACCACTTTTTCCACGGAACTGACGGATGTGGAATTCGGGGAAGGGTATTACCGTTCGCCTCTGGAGACTACATACCGCAGTTATCTGGACACAAGGGAGGAAATTTTCGGAGGACGGAAGGATAAATTTATCTGTCTTATGGATTTGGCGCTTATGGCCATGCGGAAACTGAAGAAAGAGGGCAGGCTGGAGGATATGGAAGAATCCGACGAGATAAACGCCTGCTCCGTGGTGGTTCCCGTGGAGATCGAATATGACGGTCCGGAGGGGCCTGTCAGGGAGACGGAAGAGTGGCTTGTCTTCTTTAAGAACGAGACTCACAACCATCCCACGGAAATTGAGCCTTTCGGCGGAGCGGCCACCTGCCTGGGCGGCGCAATCCGTGATCCCCTGTCCGGAAGGGGATATGTCTACCAGGCCATGCGTGTGACAGGGGCCGCGGATCCCACGGTACCGGTATCCGATACCCTGAAGGGCAAGCTGCCCCAGAAGCGGCTGGTGCGGGGCGCGGCAGGGGGATATTCCTCCTATGGCAACCAGATCGGACTGGCCACAGGGTTTGTGAAAGAGATTTATCACCCCAATTATGTGGCCAAGAGGATGGAGATCGGGGCCGTCATGGGGGCCGCGCCCAGAAAGAATGTGGTTCGTGAGACTTCGGATCCGGGTGATGTCATTATTTTGCTGGGCGGACGTACGGGTCGTGACGGCTGCGGGGGCGCAACGGGTTCGTCCAAGGTGCATACAGAGCAGTCCATAGAGACCTGCGGCGCGGAAGTGCAGAAAGGAAACGCGCCCACGGAGCGTAAGATACAGAGGCTGTTTAGGAGAAAGGAAGTCAGTCTCCTGATCAAGAAGTGCAACGATTTCGGCGCGGGCGGCGTGTCCGTGGCCATAGGGGAACTGGCGGACGGACTGACCGTGGATCTGGATAAGGTTCCCAAAAAATATGCCGGACTGGACGGCACGGAGCTTGCCATATCCGAGTCCCAGGAGCGTATGGCAGTGGTGGTGGCCAGGGAGGACGTGGAGGCCTTTCTGGGGTATGCGGCGGAGGAGAACCTGGAGGCAGTGGCAGTGGCAGTGGTTACGGAGGAACCCAGGCTTGTACTGAGTTGGCGGGGCAGGAAGATCGTGGATCTGAAGCGGGCCTTCCTGGATACCAACGGAGCCCATCAGGAGACCAGGGTAAAAGTGGACATTCCTGACGAGAGCGAGAACTATTTCGAAAAATGGGCTGTTCCGGCAGTAGGGGAGGCCCTGGAAAAAGGGGATGTGAGGGCAGCCTGGCTTGCGCTTTTACAGGATTTGAACGTATGTTCCCAAAAAGGCCTGGTGGAGATGTTCGACGCTTCCATCGGCGCAGCAAGCGTGCTGATGCCATATGGCGGCAGATACCAGCTGACAGAGACCCAGGCCATGGTGGCCAAGCTTCCCCTGCTGAAGGGAAAGACAGACACTGTGACCATGATGAGCTACGGATTTGACCCGGTTCTGTCTTCCTGGAGTCCTTACCACGGGGCGGTATATGCAGTGGTGGAGTCCATGGCGAAGATTGTGGCATCCGGCGGTGCCCATTCTGCGATTCGCTTTACCTTCCAGGAATATTTCCGCAGGATGACATCGGATCCTGCCCGTTGGAGCCAGCCCTTTGCGGCGCTGCTTGGCGCTTATGACGCCCAGATCGGTTTCGGCCTGCCTTCCATCGGGGGGAAGGACAGTATGTCGGGTACCTTTAACGACATTGACGTACCGCCTACCCTGGTATCCTTTGCGGTGGATATCGCGAAGAGTGGTGATATTGTGACTCCGGAACTGAAGCAGGCGGGAAATAAACTGGTGCGTTTCGGGATAGAGAAGGACGCTTTCGATATTCCCGTATATGATGAAGTGGCCCGTCTGTACGAGGGCATCCACGGCCTGATGAGGGAAGGCGCTGTGGTGTCGGCCTATGCATTGGACGCAAAGGGAATGGCGGCTGCCATGTCCAAGATGGCCTTCGGCAACAGACTGGGTGTGGCTGTGGACGAAGAAGTTACGGAGGGAGAGCTGTTTGGCAACAGACTGGGCGATATCCTGGCGGAGGTTCCGGAGGATAAGCTTGTTCTGCTGGAAGGCAGGGAACTGGACTATAAAGTGGTAGGTATCGTTACAGGGGAAGAGGCTTTTGTATACGGTGGTGTGAGGATCGAAATGGAAGAGGCTCTGGCTGCCTGGACCTCCAGACTGGAAAAGGTATATGCCACAAAGGCGGTAAAGGATACCACTCCTCTTGAAGACAGCTGCTATAAGGCAGAGAAGGTGTATGTGTGCAGGCATAAGGTGGCCCGGCCCACTGTGTTCATTCCGGTATTTCCCGGGACAAACTGTGAATATGACAGCGCCAGGGCCTTTGAGAGAGCAGGTGCGGATGTGGTCACAAAGGTGTTCCGTAACCTGTGCGCCGGGGATATCCGGGATTCCGTGGAGGAATTCGGGAAAGCCATTGAACAGGCTCAGATCATTATGTTTCCCGGGGGCTTTTCAGCAGGGGATGAGCCGGACGGAAGCGCAAAATTTTTTGCCACTGCCTTCCGGAACGCAAAGATGGAGGAGGCTGTCAGGAAGCTTCTGGAGGAGCGGGACGGTCTGGCCCTTGGGATCTGCAACGGATTTCAGGCCCTGGTCAAGCTTGGGCTGGTGCCTTACGGGGAGATTGTTGGACAGACGGAGGATTCACCTACCCTGACCTATAATACCATTAACAGGCATATTTCCAGGATGGTGTATACCAAAGTGGTTTCCAACAGGTCCCCCTGGCTGCAGCAGGCTGCACTGGGCGGCGTCTACTGTAACCCGGCTTCCCACGGGGAGGGACGGTTTGTAGCGTCCCAGGAATGGATCCACAGGCTGTTCGCCAATGGGCAGGTGGCCACGCAGTATTGTGACCCGGACGGCCGTGTGAGTATGGACGAGGAGTACAATATCAACGGTTCCTACTGTGCCATTGAGGGAATTACTTCGCCCGACGGAAGGTGTCTGGGCAAGATGGCGCATTCGGAGAGAAGAGGCGAGGCTGTGGCCGTGAATATCTATGGCGAGCAGGATATCCGGATTTTCGAATCGGGCGTGGCATACTTTAGATAATTTTTCTGAAATGCACGGCAGGTGATGGTGAAGAGCCATCCCTGCCGATAATTTTGTCCATACAGCAGTTGCAAAAAGTGTTCTGATGTATTAAAATAGAAAATGTAAGCGCTTACAAGATTCGGAGGAAAATTTTATGGGAATGCAGATGGGTTTTCGATGGTATGGCGAAGGCAATGACAGCATTAGGCTGTCGGATATTAAGCAGATTCCGGGCGTGACCAGTATCGTCTGGGCGCTGCACGGTAAGATGCCCGGTGAAGTCTGGGAAACGGAGGAGATTGCAGAGGTACACAGGCAGCTGGAGCCCTACGGCTTCAATATGGACGTGGTGGAGTCGGTGAATGTCCACGATGATATTAAGATAGGCCTGCCTTCAAGGGACGGTTATATTGCAAATTATATTCAGACCATACGGAATCTGTCGAAATTCGGCGTAAAGGTGATCTGCTATAATTTCATGCCGGTTTTCGACTGGACCCGTACCGATTTGTTCCATCCTGTGGGGGACGGCTCCACGGCCCTGTATTATGAGGCGGGGAAAATCCTTGAGGATCCGAAGGAGATGGCGGACTATATTCTGAACAATATGCACGGCCTGACTTTTCCGGGGTGGGAGCCGGAGCGCATGGAGAGGCTGGACGAGCTTTTTGAGGCGTACAGGCCTGTGACAAAAGAGATGCTGTGGGAGAACCTTAAGTATTTTCTGGAGCAGCTGATGCCTGTGTGTCATGAATGCGATATCAAAATGGCTATCCATATGGATGATCCGCCATGGGATATTTTCGGGCTGCCCAGGCTGTTGGTGGACGCGGCTTCCGTGGACCGGTTCCTGGCTATGGTGGACGACCCCTGCAGCTGCCTGACTCTCTGTTCCGGGAGCCTGAATGCAAATCCGGAGAACCATGTGGCGGATATTGTGAGAAAGCACTGTGACCGCATTGCATTTGCCCATATCCGGAATGTGAAGCATTTCCCGAACGGGGATTTCTCGGAGGCCAGTCACCGGGACTGCGACGGGGATACCGGGATTCTGGATATACTGAAGGCCTATCATGACTGTGGTTTTGACGGGTACATCCGTCCGGACCATGGGCGGCACCTGTGGGGCGAGGGGCCGGGGAATGTCCGTCCGGGTTACGGGCTGTATGACCGCGCGTTGGGGATTATGTATATGCTTGGAGTCTGGGATATGCTGGATAAACTGGACGGCGGGAACTAGTATGGCTCTTAGATAAGTGAAACATGTGCCGCGGGGGTCCGGGCATCGGAAAGGGCAGAAACCAGCCTGGGAAACGGGCGGCGGACGAGAGAATAGAGAATAGCGGGAACATCTGGCCGTATGGCAGTGGAAAAGCGCGGCGAAACAGGCCCGGCGGCGGAAGCGGGCTGCCGGGCGGATTCCCGGGAAAAGGAGCGGATTCAGGATGAAATTAACAGATATTAAGGCGGAAATCTCCCCCCTGTGGGCGGAGAAAGGGTATCAGATGCCGCGGTTTGACATAGAAGCGGTGCGGGAGAAAACGAAGGAGGAGCCTGTCTGGGTGCATTTCGGAGCAGGGAATCTCTTCCGGGCGTTCCCGGCGGCGGTTCTGCAGCAGGTTTTGGATACCGGGAAACATGACAGAGGTGTCATAGTGGCTGAGGGCTTTGACTTTGAGATCATTGACAAGGCATACAGGCCTTATGATAATCTAAGCCTTTTAGTGTGCCTTCAGTCTGACGGCAACATCCGGAAAAAGGTCATTGCTTCGGTGACGGAGAGCCTGAAGGCGGACGCACGCTTTAAGGAGGACTGGATGCGGCTGGCGGAGATTTTCTGCTCTCCCGGACTGCAGATGGTTTCTTTTACCATCACGGAGAAAGGTTATAGTGTAAGCACGGACGATCTGGGCCGGGGACTGGATCCGGTTCTGGTCATGGGAAAGGTGACATTGCTTTTGTATGAGCGTTTCCTGGCGGGAGCCCTTCCCCTGACGCTTCAGAGTATGGATAACTGCTCCCACAACGGGGACAGGGTAAAGGCTGCCGTTCTGGCCTATGCCTCCAGATGGGAGGATGAGGGACTGGTTCCGCCGGAATTCCTGGCATATCTGCAGGATTCCGGAAAAGTTTCTTATCCATGGAGCATGATTGACAAGATCACCCCGAGGCCCGACGGGAAAGTGCAGAAGCTGCTGGAGGAGGACGGGTTCGAGGACCACTGCAGCATAACTACGGATAAACATACCTATACGGCTCCTTTTGTCAACGCGGAGGAGACGGAATACCTGGTGGTCGAGGATCATTATCCCAATGGACGTCCGCCCCTGGAACTTGGGGGAGTGCTGTATGTGGACAGGGAGACCGTGGACAAGGTGGAGCGGATGAAAGTCTGCACCTGCCTGAACCCGCTTCATACCGCCATGTCCCTTTACGGCTGTCTGCTGGGATATGACCTGATTTCCGCGGAGATGGAGGATGAGGATATCCGGGGGCTGGTCACGAAACTGGGGTATAAGGAGGCCATGCCGGTGGTGGTGGATCCCGGTGTGCTGAAGCCGGATGTGTTCATAGACGCTGTGCTGAACCGTCGTCTTCCCAATCCGTTCATGCCGGACGCGCCCCAGCGGATTGCCACGGATACCAGCCAGAAGCTGCCCATCCGTTTCGGCGAGACAATCAGGGCTTACCGGGACAGGGGGCTGGACACGGATGACCTGGTGCTGATTCCCTTGGTTCTGGCGGGATACGCCCGCTATCTCAGGGGAATCGACGATGAGGGCAGGGTTTTCGAACCTTCCCCGGACCCCCTGTTGGCGGAGCTGCGGGCCATAGTGGCACCCCTGGAGGTACGGGAAGGAAAACAGGATTTCTCCTGCCTGAAGACCCTGTACAGCCGTCAGGACGTGTTCGGGGCGGATCTGTATGGGGCAGGCCTGGGGGAGCGTATCGAGAAAATGGCCGCAGAGCTGTTCGCAGGCCCCGGGGCTGTCCGCAGGACGCTGCATAAATATGTCTCCGCACGCTGATATTATGGGGACATGGCTTGGACAAGGGTTCCCCCGGCAAAGCCGGGGGATTGTGCTGCAGTATGTATGAAACGGAATGTATCGAGCCGGCAGCGGCCTGGGTGGTTCCTCGATGCGTTTTCGCACGCATTTTGCACGAAAATCCCGAGACTGAATTTCTGCCATTTATACATAAAATATAAAACGCTCTTGAAATAAGCCCGTTCCCCATGCTATAGTGTTAAAGGAACAGCGCCGGTGCGAATTGCCGGAAACGGCAGGGACGGCGGAGGAGGGGGTATGCTGGAAAGGTTTTATCCGGACGAGGAAGCGGAAAGCGCATATGGAATTGACTATGAAGTGCTGTACAAAAGGGGATTCAGGGGCATTATTTTTGACATTGACAATACACTGGTACCCCATGGCGCCCCTGCGGATGAGCGGGCGGCGGCACTGTTTGCCAGACTGCGGGGGCTGGGATTTGAGACGCTTCTGCTGTCCAACAACAGGAAACCCAGGGTGAAAAGCTTTGCGGATGAAGTGGGGGCAAGGTATATTTACAAGGCGGGGAAACCCGGCAGGGCGGGCTATGAGAAGGCCATGGAGCTGATGAAAACCGGCCCGGCCAGCACCCTGTTTGTGGGTGACCAGCTGTTTACCGATGTGTGGGGGGCGAGAAATGCGGGAATCCTAAGTTACCTGGTGAAGCCCATTCATCCCAAAGAGGAGATTCAGATCGTGCTGAAGCGCCGGTTGGAGGCGGTTGTCCTGTTTTTTTACCACAGAAGGAAACGCTGCGGGGGCTGACAGAATGCGGAGAAACCGACCTGGAAATGGAGGAGGCCACCAGAACAGCACTATGAAACGGGGAAAGGGAAGCATTTCCTGGAACGGGGCCATGAAACAGGGAAGGGGAAACCCTTCCTGGAACGGGGGACGGGAAAAAATGAAAAGGAAATGGCAGAAGGTGAAAATGACGGCATAGGGGCGGCATGACGCGCTTTCTGCGGTGGAAGGCAATGGAAAACAATCACAGAACGATAAACGGCTATACCCGTGTCTGCGGGGTGATGGGGAATCCGGTGGAACATACCATGTCCCCTGCCATTCACAATACCCTGGCAGAGGCCATGGGAGAGAATCTGGTCTATGTACCCTTCCGGGTGCCACCCGGGCAGGCTGGGGAGGCAGTCAGGGGGGCATTTGCCCTGAATCTGATGGGGATGAATGTGACGGTTCCCTACAAGAGCCAGGTGATCCCCTTCCTGAAGGAGATGGATCCCCTGGCGGAGGCCATAGGAGCGGTGAACACCCTGGTCCGGGTGCAGGAAGGATTTAAGGGATACAATACGGACATGCCGGGGCTGTGCCGGGCCATGGGTCGGGACGGTGTGGAGCTGGAGGGAGAGAATGTGCTGATCCTGGGGGCCGGGGGAGTGGCAAGGGCAGTGGCCATTCTGGCTGCGGACCAGAAGGCGGCGGGGATTACCATTCTGAACCGCACCGCTTCCAGGGCCATAGAGGTGGCGGAGGAAGTGAACGGAATCACAGGCAGGCGCATTGCGGAGGGAAGGGCGTTGGACGCATGGTCCGCCCTGCCTGAGGGAGAGACATATCTGGCTATCCAGGCCACCAACGTGGGAATGTTCCCCCGCGTGGGGGAGGCCGTGATTGAGGAAGAAGCATTCTACCACAGGATTCATACAGGATATGACCTGGTATTCAATCCGGCTGAGACGAAATTCATGTCACTTGTGCGGCAGAGCGGGGGCAGGGCCTTCGGCGGTCTGAAGATGCTGTTGTACCAGGGGATCATTGCATATGAGCTTTGGACAGGGACACGGGTGGACGAGGAACTGGCAGGGAAGGCTTATGAAGCCATGAAAGATGCCATGGGCATATCAGAGAACTGCTGACCGGAAGCGGGGCGGCATGGGGACGAAGGATGAGACAGAAAAACATTATTTTAACCGGCTTCATGGGAAGCGGAAAGACATCCGTGGGCCTGCGGCTTTCCTACAGGATGCGGATGCCGGTAGAGGATACAGACAAACTGATAGAGCGCCGGGAAGGATGCTCTGTGGCTGAGATTTTCGCCCGGAAGGGGGAAGATTATTTTCGGGACAGGGAGACGGAGCTTCTGGGGGAGCTGCAGGGGAGGAGACAGGCCTGTATTTATTCTCTGGGGGGAGGCGCCCCGGTGCGGCCGGAGAACAGGGAGCTTTTGCGGAAGTTGGGAAAAGTGCTCTATCTGCGGGCAACGCCGGAGACTGTGTACGGGCGCCTGAAAGGGGATGACACCAGACCCCTGCTGCAGTGCCCGGATCTCCTTTCCCGCATCCGCCGGCTGATGGAGGAACGGAAGGAAGCCTATGAATCCGCAGCCCACCTGGTTCTGGATGTGGACCACATGGGCATAGAGGAAATTGTCGAAAAAATTGCGGAGGAGATGCGTAAAATGAAGATTTTGGTCATCAACGGCCCTAATCTTAACTTTCTGGGAATCCGGGAGAAAAGTGTGTACGGCATTCAGGATTACCAGTACCTGCTGGAGCTGATCCGGAAGAAGGGGGAGGAGACGGGAAACGATATCACCGTATTCCAGAGCAATCATGAGGGGGCTATCATTGACAGGATTCAGGAGGCTTACTTTGACGGCACGGAAGGGATCGTCATCAACCCGGGGGCTTATACCCATTACAGTTATGCCATCAGGGACGCCCTGGCCAGCATCACGGTACCCAAGGTGGAGATCCACATCTCGGATATCACCAAGCGGGAAGCTTTCCGGAAGGTGTCGGTGACGGCGCCGGCGTGCGACAGACAGATTTACGGCCAGGGACTTGCAGGCTATCTCCAGGCCATTGACTTTATTTTGAACCGGGAGAAATAGTTTTTTGCAACTTTTTTTCAAAAAGAGTTGAAATTTGTACATATTTATATTAAACTAATGGGGAATTATATTTGTGAGCGAAAAATTAGGAGGAATATGAAATGATTTCTGCAGGAGATTTCAGAAATGGTATCACAATTGAGTATGACAACAATGTATACCAGATCATCGAATTCCAGCATGTGAAACCTGGAAAGGGCGCGGCCTTCGTCAGGACGAAACTGAAGAATGTCAAGAGCGGCGGCGTGGTTGAGAAGACTTTCCGTCCTACCGAGAAATGCCCCCAGGCCCGGATTGATAGAAAAGATATGCAGTATCTGTATGCAGACGGCGATCTGTATTACTTTATGGATACGGAGAATTATGAGCAGATTGCCCTGAACCAGGATGCCGTAGGCGATGCGCTGAAGTTCGTGAAGGAGAACGAGATGTGCAAGATCTGTTCCCACAACGGCAGCGTGTTTTCCGTGGAGCCTCCCCTGTTTGTGGAACTTGAGATCACGGATACGGAGCCTGGATTTAAGGGGGACACCGCTACCGGAGCGTCCAAGCCTGCCACAGTGGAAACCGGGGCTCAGGTTAATGTGCCCCTGTTTGTGAACCAGGGTGACAAGATCAAGATTGATACCAGGACAGGAGAGTATCTCTCCAGGGTATAAGGAAACGGACCGGGGGTTCCCCGGATATACCGTGTAGCTTGTAAGGCCATGAATCCGATCAGACAATGTCAGTGATTTTCTGCCGCCCCGGCGCAGGTGCCGTTGCGCAGGGCTGCGGGTCAAAATCACCGGACGGCGCAGAGAGGAATGGCATGGATATAAATGAATTTGCAGAGAAGATCTGCAGGGCAGTGAGAAGGGAACTCGGTAAGGATTACCGGGTGGAAGTCAAGAGAGTCAGGAAAAACAACGGCATCATCCGCTATGGGCTGGTCATACTGGCCCGGGACCAGAATGTGGCGCCCACTATTTATCTGGACGCTTTTCTGGAAGCATATGGGAGGGGGACCACCTTCGGCGAACTGGTGCGGGGGCTGTTGGCCGTATACCGGAAGGATACGCCGGGAGATTCCGTGGATATGGAATTCTTCAGGTCTTTCGAGAAGGTGAAGGACAGAATCTGCTACCGCCTTATCGGCAGGAAGGAAAATGAGGATCTGCTCCGCAATGTGCCCTATATTGAATTTCTTGATTTGGCGGTATGCTTTTATTATGCATACCAGGGCAGCAGGCTGGGGGAAGGCTCCATTTTGATTCATGACTCCCATGTGGAGATGTGGAATACCTGTACCGCAGAGCTGCTTGGGCTGGCGGGGAAGAATACGCCCAGACTGTTCCCCTGGGTCTGCAGTTCCATGAAGGAGATTCTGGCAGGAATGGCGGAATCCGCAGGGAGTGTGACAGGGGAGGATTTTACGGAGGAATGTTGGGAAGAGATTCCCATGCGGGTACTCAGTAACTCGAAGCGGATAAACGGGGCTGTATGCATGATTTATCCGGAAGTACTGGCCGGACTGGCCAGGGAGGGGGCAAGGGGCTTTTACATCCTTCCCAGTTCCGTCCACGAGGTGATCCTCCTGGAGGATACAGGAGACGGGGAGGCGGAGGCTTTTAAGAAAATGATCGTGGAGATCAACCATACCCAGGTTGCCCCGGAGGAGGTTTTATCAGACAGTCTGTATTATTATGATTTTGCGGAAAAGAGGGTTAAAATAATTTTCTAAAAAATTCCTTGAATTTGTGGTAGACATATTAAAAGTTTTGTGATATTATAGTCAGAGCGATGTAACAATTTTGTAATATTTGCATCCGTAGTCTAATGGATAGAACGAAG
>CAJTSY010000023.1:3467-35407 GCA_910578995.1 uncultured Acetatifactor sp. | reverse complement strand
GGGGTCTTGCAGCTGGAGAAGCTATCCGTTGCGACACGTTAATCGCAAACTTAAAAATAAACGCTGAAGATAATTATCAGTACGCACTGGCTGCCTAATCGCAGCTGGTGACGCCGCCTAAGGCGGCTTGTCCGCTCCGGGGCACCCACACTCTGGAATCCGGGCATCGACGATGTGGGAAACGACGCGCGTTAAGCTTTGCCCGCGCGGGCGTATTATGAAGCTACCGAATATGACAGATTGTTCGTTGTCTGTCACAGGAGGGAACAGGCTGGGTCAGGCCAGCCGGAATAACGGACTATGATAGTAGAAGGACAGGGAATGGGCTTTTGGACACGGGTTCGACTCCCGTCTACTCCATTTCTGAAAATCTCTCCGTTATTGGTTTTGAAATCAATGGCGGAGAGATTTTTATTTCCAGGACATCTGTAGCTGTTTTTTCTGCTTTGCGCAGTCAGAAAGAATTATTTTTTACTTATATATCAACACCAAATCGAATATTCAATCTGAACTTTTTCCCCAGATAAGATATAAAAATAGAGAAGATAAGAGGGCCGCCCCGGCAGGGGACAACCCTCACTGATCATTACATCATCTATTCCACATCCTGCAGCGCCGCGAAGTTTTCCTCGCCGGTGCGGATTTTGATTACTCTGTCTACATTATAAACAAATATTTTGCCGTCTCCGATATGTCCTGTATAGAGCGCTTCCTTCGCTGCGGAGATTACGGTTTCCACAGGAATCTTGCTGACGACTACTTCCACCTTTACCTTGGGAAGCAGGGTGGCATCCATCTCCACACCGCGGTATTTCTCGCCGGCGCCCTTCTGGATACCGCATCCCATTACCTGGGTGACGGTCATTCCCGTGACGCCGAGATCATTCATGGCTTTCTTCAGCTTGTCATATCTGGACAGCTTCGCAATGACGGCTACCTTGTACATGCCGCCAGATTCCACCGGCATGGAGACTACAGGGACGGCGGCATCCCTTTTTACCTGGGAGGCTTTCTCGTATTCACTGGTTCCCAGGTCTGTATTCTCGTTTACGTCCATGGTCATGGTGTTGGATACATCCATGATGGAGAATCCGGAGTAAGCGCTTGCCAGTCCGTGTTCCGTGGCATCCAGTCCGATAATTTCCTCTTCTTCGCTGACCCGCAGGCCCACCAGAGCCTTGATGACAAGGAAGGAGACCGTAATGGTAACCGCCGTCCAGGAAGCGACTGCCGCAAATCCCAGCAGCTGCAGGCCCAGCAGTTTTACGCCGCCGCCATAGAACAGTCCTGTGAGCTGATTCCCGGCGCTGTCGGCAATGGAATAACCCGGAGCCGAACTGGTGGCAAAAAGTCCCACGGCGATGGTTCCCCAGATACCGTTGAGGCAGTGGACTGCCACGGCTCCCACCGGATCGTCAATGTGCAGCCTGTTGTCCAGGAACCACACGCCGAATACCACCAGAAGCCCTGCCACACCACCGATGATAATCGCGCCGAGGGCGTCCGTCACATCGCAGGGGGCGGTGATGGCCACCAGACCGGCAAGTGAGGCGTTCAGGCACATGGAAACATCCGGTTTTCCGTATTTTATCCAGGTAAAGCACATACAGACCATTGTGGCGATGGCGGGTGCAATGGTAGTTGTCACGAACACGGAACCAAGCTGCTCCACGGTGGTACATGCGGCGCCGTTAAAGCCATACCAGCCCAGCCAGAGGATAAATACGCCCAGACATCCGATGGGGAGATTGTGTCCGGGAAAGGCATTTACCTTCGTGACATGTCCGTCCTTATCTTTTACGAATTTTCCGATGCGGGGTCCTAACAGCTTCGCGCCGATAAGGGCGGAAATTCCGCCTACCATATGGATGGCACAGGAACCTGCAAAATCATGAAAACCCAGCTGGGAAAGCCATCCTCCGCCCCATATCCAGTGGGCCTCAATGGGGTATATCAGCGCCGAGATGACTCCCGAGTAAATACAATAGGAGAGGAATTTCGTCCGTTCCGCCATGGCTCCGGATACAATGGTGGCTGTGGTTGCGCAGAACACCAGATTGAACACGAAGTTGGACCAGTCGAAATTTTCATAGGAAGTAAAAATATCAAAACCCGGCCTGCCGATTAACCCGGCCAGGTCCTCCCCCAGGAGAAGGCTGAATCCGATCAATATAAACACTACCGTACCGATACAAAAGTCCATCAGGTTTTTCATCAGGATGTTTCCCGCGTTTTTGGCCCTGGTAAAGCCGGTTTCCACCATGGCAAATCCGGCCTGCATCCAGAATACCAGGGCTGCTCCGATCAGAAACCATACGCCGAAGATTTCCCCGTTTACCACACTCATCAATTCCTCATTCATAAGCTTGTCCTCCTGCCCGTTTCGGCGGGCATTCTATCAATATTTGATGACCTGTTCCATCATAATAAGCAGTTTCCATCCGGCCGCGCGCGCAATTCCTGCCAAAGAAAAAAGGCACTTCAGGATAATCCCAAAGCGCCTTTGCTTATGTTCCGGATTATAGCACCGCTTATCTTTGCTGTCAACCGGCATAACGAAAGAGAATTTTTAGAGATTTTTATGAAAAATTTCATATTTTTTCGTTTATTTTCCGCTATTTTAATTATTTTGCCTATCATAAGGAAAAGGCGGGGTATTTTATAACCGGCTGTTTCGGGTAAATCGTAACGGAAATCAACAAAAAATCATAAAAATACGGCATTATGCATTTTCGCTCCCGGAATGGAAAGGCGGATTTTTACTGTTCGTGCCCGATCTCATAGGTCAGTGCATCCAGGTCAATCCGCACTTTGGTGCCGTCGCTGAACAGGGTTTCCTGCTGTCTGCCGTCCGGGGTGAGCAGTCTGTGGGATACCATCTCGCAGGCTGCAATGCGCTCGTGGAGCTTTGACACCACCTGGCAGCGCCGGTAGTTTTCCTGGTCGGTAAAGGTATACTCCGGTTCAAAGGAGCCGTCGATGCCCGGATAGGCGCCGTCCCGGATCAGGTAGGGCGCGCCGCCGTTGAGCAGGGCGTAGAGCATGTAGTCGTTGTGGTCGTCCATTTTCTCCATCATCCAGGGAATAATTACACAGTCGTGGTAAACCAGGTTGAACAGGGGCACGGCGATCCCCTTCCGGGGCGTTCCGGGCTTGTACATCTGGAACTGGTAGGGCGCGTAATGGCAGAATACCAGGCTCTTCATGCTCCAGTCGGTGACTTCCTCGGAACTGGACAGGATGCCCTGGGAGAGGAGGTATTCGAAGCACTGTCCCCGGAATTCCAGGCAGTCCCTGCGGGTCATGTAGTGCATGGGGTTGGCGCACTCGTCGGGTTCATTGCAGGTGAACACGTCCAGGTAGGCGCAGTCAGGCCGGATGCCGTGCTCCGCAAGCTGTGAGAAATTGCGCTTGACATAGTAGGGAGCCTGGGTGGCGCACAGGTAGGTCTGGTGTCCGCCGGCCCAGTGGGAGTGCTCCGGGATCTTTCCGTCCGTCTGGAGGCAGCCGAAGGAGGCGTCGAAGGTCTTTCCGTTGAAATAGTAGTCCCTGTACTGGTCGTGGATGCCGAAGAGGTAACCGCTCTCGTGCATGGTGTCGGCCAGTTCCTTCATCCCTTCCCAGCCGCCTGCTTCTTCGCAGGGGGGCAGGTAGTCGGGATGCTGGTTGTCATAACCGGGATCGCCCCAACCGTCCAGGTGCAGGAAGAGCTTTTCAAAGCCCTGGTCATGAAGGGCGCGGATTTCCTCCGAGCGAGTCCGGAAAGGCACCACCCGGTCGTATTTGCCGGGATGGGCCGGATCATGCATGTCCGATTCCTCGCAGACATGGTTTTTGATGCCCCGGTGGAGGAAGAGGCTGCCGATGAGCTGCTCCACTTTGGGGGCTTTGGCGGCTTTTTCTTTCAGGCTGCAGAACAGGCCCTTTTCCTTCACATAGGCGCGGTATACTTTGCAGAGGTCGTTGTAGTCGCAGTCTGTGAGCAGGGTGTAGCGCACTACCCTGCGGTAGCGCATTTTGCCCAGGCTTGCATTCCAGCGGATGCCCACTGTGGTGTAGGGGCCGCCTGCGGGATGCTCCGCGCAGTAGGCGCAGTCCCAGGGCTGTTCGCTGATGGCTATGTACCCGTCTCCGGATTTGACCTGGCCGAACCAGGGCATATAGCTGGCGGCGGAGCACATAAAGCCGTCAAAGGGCAGCTTGCCCAGGGCGGTTTCCCAGGTGTTGGGGATCAGCAGTCCCTGGTGCTGGTTTAACAGCGTGTACCAGTCGTCCCTTCCCTCATGGAATTCCATGTAGCCAGGCCACTGGACGGACTTCAGGGAGACGTTTTCCTCCCGGAGGGGAATCCATTCGAAAAAGACGTCCCCTGTGGCGCCCTCGATCCAGGCGTAGGTGGCAAAGGACAGACCGGAGGCTTCCCCGTTTATGGCAAAGCCTTCGTAGCGGGAGAGGATACCCCTGCCCAGGCCGGTCTCCCTCATCTCATGGGAGACGGAAGAGGCGCTGCTGAAAGGGATCTCCTCCTGGCCGATGGTGAAGGTGGGATTGTAGTCTTTATCCCAGTTCCAACAGCTGCCATTCCTGGAGACGGAAAAGAGCAGACTGTTTTCGTCGAATCCTAAGTCGGTTCCGGCAAGCGTGACATGAATCATAATGTAACCCTCCTGAAAAATGGTGTACGGTTTCTTCTGTATAAAACTATATCATCAAAACGCCGGGAGCGCAATGTGGTTCAAATAAAATTCTTTTAGCGCACCCTATTTCCGTTCATCCAGATAGAGCTGCACCCGGTTGTTGATCAGTCTGCTGACAGCCTCGGCGTTCTTGCTTCCGTTGAAATAATCCTCCGCCTCCTCAAGGATGATTGTGAGGATTGGCGCAGTCCGCATGGGAAGGGGCCTTGCATCCTCTATTGCCTTTCTGTATTCTGCCTGCTTTTCTTCGGATGTGTCGGCCCCATAATAAATGGGGGTATGGGAAAGGCCGTTTTCAACACGCTTTGTAGTCAGGTTATAAATAATTTCCTCCTGCATCCACTTTTCAAAAGATTCCCTGTGTACGGGCGGGATAAGTGTATTGAAATCTGTGCCCTGGGACTCACGGCTGATCAGAAAACGGATAAATGCCCATGCGCCTTCCTTGTGGGGGGAATTCGCATTGACAGCCATTGTATATGCAGAAGACAACATCCCATGGCAGCCGTCATCAAACAGGATTCCGCAGATCACTTTTCCCTGGGAATCCCGCTTAGCCTGTCCCTCAAATTCAATCAGGTTTGAATAGGACAGCCTGCTTCTGATGCTGAATTCCGGATTTTTTCTGCCGTCATCGCCATACCGTCTGGCAATCTCCAGTAATTTTGCGAACAATGGGGTATTGAAATCGCAGGTGCCGGAGGAGGTTTCTTCGTTATTATCCCAGTCCACCATGCCCCATAAGCTGTCCGTTCCCCGCAGCAGTGATTCCAGCACCTGTCCGGACTGCATTCCCTTCTGCCAGACGCCGCTGCCCTGCCAGGAGTACAGTGCATCCGCCAAAGCATTTATGTCAGGAATTTCCCGGCTTCCCAGTACTTCTTCCGATATTAAGTCACCGGAGATACTCATCCGGTAATTTACCCCGTAAATTTCCGAACCCTGCCGCCAGGAAGCGAAGGTAAGAGGAAAATAATCTTCTTCCCGGATGCCGGATGCTTCCAGGTAAGGGGTCAGCTCTTCCAGGGCTCCTTTCTCCAGCATTCCGCCAATGTAATCCTTAAGGAAATTCCCGCCGCATAGGATGTCCGGACCTTTTCCGGCCCCTGTCTGTACACTGGTCAGCCGGGCAAAATCCTCCGCATCGTTCCCCATTCCGCAGTCTTCCAAGACGACATGGTAGTCAGGGTTCTCACGGTTAAACCAGGCAGTCCGCTCCGAAAGCCAGGAGTCGTTGTAAAACATGCCCCGGCAGATTATGGGGATCTTTTCCACCTTTTCCATTTTCAGGTTTTCCAGAAAGCAGTTCAGCCCGTCAAAATCAGTCCAGAGAAGCTCTATGGAGCCATTTTCCAGTACCTGGAAATCGCACAGTTTTGATTTGCTGTGCCATCCGTAAGAAGTGCCTGTAAAATACAGAACCGGCGACAAGGTGCCGTTACCGATGTCTACTTTCATGATCTCACGGCTGAAATCATCAGAGGCATACCCTGTCACAGCCAGGGAACCGGGTGCAGACCCCAGGTATACATTAGAATTGTAGGAAATCTCCATCTGGAACTCCCCGCTGAGGGTTCCGTCAGAAGGATTAAACTCTGCGATTGACCGTTTTCCGTCCACTGCATCCCATAGCAGCAGATATATCCGGCCGTCCTGTGTCTGGAGGAAATCTTCGATGCCAGTACCTGGCGGCAGCATCCTTTCGTACATAACTTCTCCTGAGGGAGAAAGCCTGGTGACAGATGCATCTTTCTTATGTCCTTCCTGGACATCATTTCCGTCATAAGTATAATTTGCATTCTGAAAACAATAGAATTCGCCCTCATTGCCAAGATACCAGCAGTAATCCGGGGTGGAAAGGAAATAGCTGTTGGAAATATCCTGAAGAACAGGCTTGGCTTTTCCGTCTGCCGTGTATAAGTAAAGATCTGTGCTTTCCAGGGACGTTTCTGCCCAGAGCTGCACCGGTTCCCCCATCCAGAACTGCGTGCCGACAGGAAGATAGCCGGTCCCTCCCATTGCAATTACATTTCTGACATACTGGTCCGGCGGGTTCTTTTCCCATAATCCGTGTTCAAAGAGCTCTTCGGATGTTACAGTCAGGTCATAATATTCTGTTCTGTCTGTAATAACACTTAAATCTTCCGTTCCCGGCGCTATGCCCTGCCAGTTTTCCGGTGGTTCCTCCGTTATCCCGCAGGCCGGCAGGCAGGAGCATGACAGGAGGAACGCGGTAAAAAATATCCATTTTTTCATAGTGGTTCCTTTTCTGAGATTTTGCTGCTTTCCTTTATATTTTATAAAAGAGGAAACGGCATCACCATCTCCTCTTTCATCTTAATGACAAAATGTTTAGTTCAATTACTTATACTTTAAGCGGGTTACTTTTTCCATCTACAAACTGCGCATACTGTAATTTCTTCAGCATAGTCCTCATATATTTCGAGTTCCGTTACCCATGCATGATCGCTCATCTTATAGCTATACAAATTGTCCCAGTAAGAATAGTTGCAATTTGTACATTTATGCTCATTTCCCATAGTCCTGTAATGACCATTTTCATTTTCCCAAGTTCCTTTACAAACATCATACCCTATTATGAAAGTCGGATGGGAACATTTAACTGCTTTTGCCGACATTTCTGTAACAGAAAACACACCTAATACTGTCAGACAACATAATACTCCTTGAATTCCTCTTTTAAATTTCATAAAATATTTCTCTCTTTTTTTCTGTAATTGCTTATACTATTTTGTCATTAAAATGTTAACATATACCATTTTACTACATTCAGTGAATAATTACAAGCCATATTGCTCTTTATTTCGCGGTGACTTTTGAGAGACATTTTTTCATGCCTGCCCTTTTCATGAAGCAACAGCGGAAGAGAATTTATTTGTAAAGACGCGGCAGATGGATTATAATAGGATTATTGCAGTATTTGAAAGAAACGGGGACTTTTCGGGAGGACATCTGACAATGGAGGAGAGGAAGGAAGGCGGAACAGAGGTACTGAAACTGGAGGGGCTGACGGATTTTCACAGGATTGTGATCCAGGCCCACAACAATCCGGACGCGGATGCAATCGCCAGCGGATACGGGGTTCTGGCCTATCTGGAGTCAAAGGGATACCGGCATGTGAAGGGGGACAGGGAAAGGTCTGACAGGACAGTGCGGTTCGTGTATACGGAAGGCGCGGTCCGCAAGCCCAACCTGGTTCTGATGGAAAATTATCTGGGGAATCCCCTGGAACACACGCAGCATATGGGGGAGGCGGATCTGGTGCTGTATGTGGACTGTCAGCCGGGGGAAAGAAATGTGGGCAGGTTTGCGGAGGAGCGGGAAAGCGGAGGGGAGGGAGTCCGTCGGGCGGTGATCGACCACCATCATGTGAGGGAGCCGGGGAATCTGCCGTCCCTGAGAAGGCTGTGCAACTACGGCTCCTGCGCCACCCTGGTCTGGCAGATGCTGCGGGAGGCCGGGTACGATGTGGACGGGGATGAGAAGCTTTCCACGGCGCTGTATTACGGACTGTTCACGGATACCAATAAACTGGAAGAGATTTTTCACCCCTATGACAAGGATATGCGGGACCATCTGAAGTTCAGCGCCAGCACCGTCACATTTTTCAGAAATTCCAATCTGTCCATGAAGGACCTTGGGATTGTCAGCAGGACGCTGAAAAGCTACCAGGGCCGTGAAAGCTATGACTACAATTCGGAATATAATTTTGCGATCCTGTGGGCGCAGGGGTGTGACGACCAGAATATTCTCGGCATGATCAGCGACATGCTCATTGAGGTGCACGAAATCGATGTCTGCGTGGTATATATGATGCGTGAATTATATGCGCAGCTTTCCGTCCGCAGCTGTGTCAGGGAGACCAGGGCCAACGAGCTGGCCAGGTGCCTTACCGTAAATGAAAAAAACGGAGGCGGCCATCTGGCAAAGGCCGGCGGCAGGCTGTTCAAAGAGTATGTGGAAAGGAGCGGGAATCCCTTTGGGGCCGACGGGGTCAGGGGGTGCCTTTATTCCCGCATGGTCTCATATTTTGAGGAGGAAGACATTTTCTACGCAATCTTCGATTCCCGGAATCCGCTTTTTTCCCTGCAAAGTTATCCGGATCTTTTAAGGGAAACATGCTTTATGAAAAAGGCGGGGGAAAAGCGGGGGTTTGTGCAGGCCTGCGACATTGTTTTCGGAAAAGGGGAGGACGGGGGCTCCGCACACGCCCTGGTTGAGAGAGAGGTGGTGGTCCGGATGATGGAAGGCGATTTCCTGGTGGACCTGACCAAGGGGGATTACATCATGCTGGGCGTGGACGAGGTATTTCCGGTGACAAAGGAAGATTTTGAGGACAAATATGTGGAGACGGAGGAACCCTACGCGGTACAGCCGGAATATCTGCCCACTGTCCGCAGCGCCCTCACAGGGGAGAGCGTGTCCCTGCTTCCCTATGCGAGAGTCTGTATCGCAAAGGAGGAGGATTCCCGGGTATATGGGATGCGCCTGAAGAGACGTACGAAGCTGTTCACGGAATGGGGGGAGAGTTATATGCTTGGGGAGAAGGGGGACTGGCTCGTGGGAGCGCCGAAGGAAGAGGAGGACGGAAGGCTGACCTGGGAGATGTGGATTGTCAGGGAGGAGAGCATGATGGAGAATTATGAGGCCATGGGCGGCAGGATGCTGAAACCAAAGAAATCTGAATCCTGAGAAAAAAGAGGAGGGAATTTATGAAACTGAATTACAAGACCAGGGAGAAGATTATGCCCCAGGTTTATTTTATAGGACATTCGGATTACCGGGGTCGGGAATTGCTGGGGGAGGCCGATTTCTGCCTGCGCCGGTTATGGCGCAGTTTGATTCCGTTTCCAGATATGCCGAAAAGCGGAAGAAGTTAAAGCTGTGAAGGAGGTAGACCTGCGGAAGAATTAGGCATTGGCTCTGGAGAGATGTGCTGGATAATGTATCAGCTTATGACGATCAGTTTTTTGTAGTTCACGCAGTGGGAGCAGTTCTGGGAATTTATATTGTCTGCACCCCCTGGTGTTAACAGTAACATTTTCTGTTGGGCAGGAAACATCCGAGTGTGAAAGTCTATTGCTCCTTTTCCTTTTCTGTGCTATAATAATGCGAATGTTTTTGAGAGCGCACATTTCAAAATAAGGATGCCTTCCCCGGCGCCGCAGTCCAGGGAGACTTTTCCGTCTGAACCAGAGAACCATGGCGGAATGCGGGTATGGGAAGCACTGCTATATACGGCCCGGTGCTCCATCCGGTTGGATGGGGTACCGGAGGACAGAGCGCCGGGGCGGGAGAAGGGAAAGCCTATGAAAGCGTTTTTGATTTTGGAAGACGGCACCGTGTTTGAAGGGATTCGGATCGGCGCCGACAGGGAAATAATCAGTGAGATCGTATTTAACACATCCATGGCCGGATACCTGGAAGTATTGACCGATCCTTCCTATGCGGGACAGGCAGTCTGCATGACCTGGCCCCTGATCGGCAATTACGGTATCTGCAGGGACGACATGGAATCTTCAAGGCCCTGGCCGGACGGTTTTATCGTGAGGGAGCTTTCCCGTGTCTCCAGTAATTTCCGCTGCGACATGACTCTGCAGCAGTTTCTCGAAGAAAACAATGTTCCCGGCATCGCGGGAATCGACACCAGGGCGCTGACCAAAATCCTCCGTGAGAAGGGAACAATGAACGGCATGATCACCACCCGGGAATATCATGACCTGACGGGGGTTTTGCCGAAGCTAAAGGCATACACCACAGGAAAGGTGGTGGAGAAGGTGACCTGCAGGGAAAAATATGTGTTGAAGCCTTCCGTGAGCCTGGAGGAAAACGGGCCGTTGTCCGGTTTCGCCCGTTTTGACGAAGAAGCTTATAAAGAAGGGATCCGGGAGCCCAGGCCCGCCTTGGTGAAAGAGTTAAACGGCGCGGGCTTAAAGGTGGCTCTTCTGGATTTCGGGGCCAAGGCCAATATCGCCCGTTCCCTGGCGGAGCGGGGCTGTGAGGTGACGGTGTATCCGGCTTGGACGGTAGCGGAGGAGATCATTGCGTCACATCCGGACGGCATCATGCTGAGCAACGGCCCCGGGGATCCCAAGGAGTGCACATCCATTATCCGGGAAATCAGGAAGCTCTACGATACGGACATTCCCATCTTCGCCATCTGCCTGGGGCATCAGCTCATGGCCCTGGCCACGGGGGCGGATACTTATAAAATGAAGTACGGGCATCGGGGCGGAAACCATCCGGTGAAAGACCTGATGACCGGCAGAGTGTATATTTCTTCACAGAATCACGGCTATGTGGTGGATATGGATAAGCTTGACCCGAAGGTGGCTGTTCCGGCCTTTGTCAATGTGAATGACGGCACTAATGAGGGGCTTGCCTATACCGGTAAAAATATATTCACCGTGCAGTACCACCCGGAAGCCTGCCCGGGTCCCCAGGACTCCCGCTACCTTTTTGACAGATTTATCCAAATGATGCTTCATAGCGAAGCGGAGAAGCATCATTTTATGATGAGATGTAGCGGAGCGGAATTGCATCATCTTGGGATGCAGAGTAGCGAAGTGGAGACTTGCCGCCATGAGAAAGGAGGCGCATCCCATGCCTAAGAACCCCAATGTGAAAAGAGTAATGGTAATCGGCTCCGGCCCCATCGTCATCGGGCAGGCGGCGGAATTTGACTATGCGGGCACCCAGGCCTGCCGTTCCCTGAAGGAAGAGGGCGTGGAGGTCATCCTGGTGAATTCCAACCCGGCGACCATCATGACGGACAGGGACATCGCAGATAAGGTATACATTGAGCCTCTGGATGTGAAAGTTCTGGAGCAGATCATAGAGAAGGAAAAACCGGACAGTATCCTGCCCACCCTGGGAGGTCAGGCCGGCTTAAATCTTGGAATGGAACTGGAGGAGTCCGGTTTTCTGGCCTCCCACGGAGTGACCCTTCTGGGGACCACCGCGGCCACCATCCGCAATGCGGAAGGCAGACAGGAATTCAAAGACCTGATGGAGCGCATCGGAGAGCCCTGTGCCGCTTCCAAAGTGGTGGAAACGGTGGAGGAGGGAATTGAATTTACGAATTCCATCGGTTATCCCGTAGTTCTGCGTCCGGCCTACACCCTGGGCGGCTCCGGGGGCGGCATCGCCCGCAACCAGGCGGAACTGGAGGAAATACTGGAAAACGGCCTGCGACTTTCCCGTGTGGGGCAGGTTCTGGTGGAGCGCTGCATCGCAGGTTGGAAGGAAATCGAGTACGAGGTTATGCGGGACAGCGCCGGCAACTGCATTACCGTATGTAATATGGAAAACATCGACCCGGTGGGCGTGCATACCGGGGACAGTATCGTGGTGGCGCCTTCCCAGACTCTCAGCGATAAGGAATACCAGATGCTGCGTACTTCCGCCCTGAATATCATTAATGAACTGCAGATTACCGGGGGCTGCAATGTGCAGTTTGCGCTGCATCCCACCAGCTTTGAGTACTGTGTCATCGAGGTGAATCCCCGTGTGAGCCGTTCTTCCGCCCTGGCGTCCAAGGCAACGGGCTACCCAATCGCCAAGGTGGCGGCAAAGATTGCCCTGGGTTATACCCTGGACGAAATCAAAAACGCCATCACACAGAAAACCTATGCTAGCTTTGAACCTGCGCTTGACTACTGCGTGGTCAAGATACCGAGACTTCCTTTCGATAAATTTATTACGGCAAAACGTACCCTCACCACCCAGATGAAGGCCACAGGCGAGGTTATGAGCATCTGTGACAACTTTGAGGGTGCGCTGATGAAGGCCATCCGTTCCCTGGAACAGCATGTGGACTGTCTGCTTTCCTATGATTTCAGTGACCTGAGCGCGGAGGAACTGAAAGCGAAAATGAAGGTGGTGGACGACCGCCGTATCTGGATGATTGCCGAGGCTGTCCGCAGGGGCATCAGCTATGAAGAAATTCACTCCATAACCATGATAGATGTATGGTTCATTGATAAAATTGCAATTCTTGTGGAGATGGAGGAGGCGCTGAAGACACAGACACTGACCCCGGAACTGCTGAAGGAGGCCAAGAGGATTGAGTTTCCGGACAATGTGATTGCCACACTTACCGGAAAGAGCGAAAGTGAAATCAAGACGCTTCGGCATGAAAACGGTATCCGGGCCGTCTATAAGATGGTAGATACCTGCGCGGCGGAGTTCGAGGCATCTACACCCTATTATTATTCCGTTTACGGAGGGGAGTGTGAGGCCAGGGTGAAGGAAGGCGTGAAGCTCGCAAACACCTCGCTGAGTGACCCCAATCTTTACAATGAGGAAATGACTTGTACGGAAGATAGCCCAAGGTGTGCGGATTCTTCCGGGCACGAAAGCATCATTGATGCTGACCAGGGAGAAACCGGGCAGCAGGAGCAGGTGAGCCAGGTGCAAAATGCGGCGGGTCTGGGAGATGCCGCATTGGCAGAAAACAGGCAGCGGAGCAGGGAAGAGGAACAGCACGCAGGAGGCTTCGAAGGAGACTCCCTGGTGCAGGGGGAAAAGAAGAAAAAGGTTCTCGTCCTGGGCTCCGGTCCCATCCGCATCGGGCAGGGCATCGAATTTGACTACTGCTCCGTCCATGCCACCTGGGCTTTTTCCAGGGCGGGCTATGAAACCATCATCATCAACAACAACCCGGAGACCGTGAGTACGGATTTCGATATTGCGGACAAGCTGTATTTCGAGCCCCTGACGCCGGAGGATGTGGAATCCATTGTGGACATCGAGAAACCCGACGGGGCGGTGGTGCAGTTCGGCGGACAGACCGCCATTAAGCTCACAGAGAGCCTGATGAAGATGGGAGTGCCCATTTTGGGGACAAAGGCAGAGGACGTGGACGCCGCGGAGGACCGGGAGCTTTTCGACAAAATCCTGGAGGAGACGGGCATTCCCCGGGCGGCAGGCGGCACCGTGTACACTGCGGAGGAAGCAAAGGCCGTGGCAAACCGCTTAGGGTATCCTGTTCTGGTGCGGCCTTCCTATGTCCTGGGCGGCCAGGGCATGCAGATCGCCATATCCGACCAGGAGATAGAGGAATTCATGGCCATCATCAACCGCATCGCCCAGGATCATCCCATTCTGGTGGACAAGTATCTCCAGGGAAAGGAAATCGAGGTGGATGCGGTCTGCGACGGCACAGACATCCTGATTCCCGGTATTATGGAGCATATTGAACGCACGGGCGTACACTCCGGAGACAGCATCTCCGTGTATCCTGCCCATACCATCGGCAAACTGGTGAAGGACAGGATTGCGGAGTACACCAGGAGACTGGCGAAGGCGCTCCATGTGAAGGGATTAATCAATATTCAGTTTATTGCCATAGGGGAAGACGTATATGTCATCGAGGTGAATCCCCGTTCCTCCCGCACGGTGCCCTATATCAGCAAGGTGACGGGCATTCCCATTGTGGATCTTGCCACGGAGGTGATTCTGGGCAAAACCATCCGGGAGCTTGGGTATACGCCGGGGCTGCAGCCGGAGGCGGAATACTATGCCATCAAGATGCCGGTATTTTCCTTTGAAAAAATCCGGGGGGCGGAGATCAGCCTGGGGCCGGAGATGAAGTCCACGGGAGAGTGCTTAGGGATTGCGAAGGAATTCCACGAGGCGCTGTACAAGGCGTTTCTGGGGGCCGGGGTGAACCTGCCCAGGCATAAGAACATGATTATCACCGTGAAGGATGCGGACAAGGGGGAGGCCATCGAGATCGGGCGCAGGTTTGCGAAACTGGGCTATACCATCTACGCCACCAGGAGCACGGCAGCGGCGCTGAACGAGGCGGGGGTAAAGGCCCGGAAGGTGAACAAGATTTCCCAGGAGTCACCCACGGTCATGGACCTGATCCTGGGACACCGGATCGACCTGGTCATCGACACCCCCACTCAGGGGCGGGACAAGTCCCGGGACGGCTTCCTGATCCGGCGGACAGCCATCGAGACGGGTGTGAACTGCCTGACCTCGCTGGATACTGCCAGGGCTCTTGTGACCAGCCTGGAGAACGCGGGGCAGGGGCTGAGCCTGGTGGACGTGGCGAGGCTGTAAGCCCGGGAAGCGGAAATGTGTCTTATAAAAATGCTTCTGCAGCATTTGCCTGAAGGGAATCGTGACGCGGATGGAAATGTGCTGTATACGGTGCAGCAGGATCTGGCAGTATACGACATCTGCCAGCTGGCCGGAGGCGAAGTGATTGTGGCGCTGCGGGACAATCTGGACTACAGTAATACCAGGTCGCGGCTGGGGGAGCTGGATCAGGACACGGGGGCGGTCAGGGAACTTTCCCAGGTCAAGGCAGAATGGGGAGACTATGTCGGGGCTGGGGCAGAGAGTCTGCTGATACTGAATTCCGGGGAGGGAGTCGCGGAAGTCAACATGCAGGATGGAGCCAGGACCTATCTTATGGATTTTGCAGGCACTGCCTATGATATGGAGGGCGGCAGGGTTGAGCAGCTGTGGCATACCGTCGAAAGCAGAAGGAACATGGAGGAAAAATAATGAAGGAGAACGAATTATGAGTATGACCAGTACCCCGGGAATCTTGAGGAACAAAGCTTTCCTGTATCTGACCGAATTTTTCGCAGGGATGTCCGTGATGGCAGTGGAACTGGGGGCCAGCAGGCTGCTTGCGCCTTATTTCAGCTCTTCCCAGATTGTGTGGACGATTATCATCGGAACCATCATGATCGCCATGGCGCTGGGAAATATCTACGGAGGGCGCAGTGCGGACAAGAATCCGGATCCCGGAAAGCTTTACGGCAGGATGCTGCTGGCCGCAGTGTGGATTGCGGCGATTCCGGCGGTGGGGAAATACATCATCGTGGGAATCTCGGCGCTCCTGATTTTTTCCGTTAACAATAATTTTCTGATTATAGCGGCTTTTGCTGCCTGTATGGTGCTCTTTGTGTTTCCTCTGTTTCTCCTGGGGACGGTGACGCCCTCCCTGGCCAAATACTCCGTGGGCAACCTGGAGGAGAGCGGGAAGGTGGTGGGGACGCTGGGGGCGTTCAATACCATCGGCAGTATCATCGGAACCTTTGTGCCTACCTTTGTGACCATTCCCTCCGTGGGAACCTCCATCACTTTCCTGATTTTTGCGGGGATTCTGCTGGTTCTGGCCGTTGCTTATTTTGTCAGTGCAGGCCGGGCTTCGGCGGGGGGCGGAGGCAGAGGAGGGAGCGGTAAAGAAAAAGAATCCGCTTCCGGAATGGGAAAGGCGGTCACAGCCTGTCTGTGCTACATCCTTTGCTGTGTCCTGGGATATTCCGACAGCTTTGCCTTCTGGGAAAATAATCTGGCCTACGAGGGAGAGTCTGTCTATAATTATCTCCAGGTAAAGGAAAGTGACAGGAGTGTCATTTTGTCCACCAATGTGCTCTTCGGAGTCCAGTCCATTTACATGAAGAACCAGGGGCTTACCGGCATGTATTATGACTACGCCATGGCCGCGCCGCTGATGGTGGAGGGAAAGGCGCCACGGGACTGCAGAGTGCTGATATTGGGCATGGGCACCGGCACCTATGCCACCCAGTGCAGGAAATATTTCGGGGACATGGACATCCGGGGGGTGGAGATCGACGAGAAGATAACGGCCCTTTCCAGGGAGTATTTTCACCTGCCGGAGGATGTGCCTGTGACCACCTATGACGGCAGGGCCTTCCTGAACGCGGTGGATGAGAAATACGATGTGATTATGGTGGATGCCTATCAGGATATCACCATTCCTTTTCAGATGTCTTCGGTGGAATTTTTCTATCTGGTAAAGGCCCATCTGGCGGAAGACGGTGTCATGGTGGTGAACATGAACATGCGGGGCAGCGGCGAGGGCAATATCAATCAGTATCTTGCGGATACCATTTCCTCTGTGTTCGGGGATGTACACACGGTTGAGGTGGCAGGCTCCACTAACCGGGAGCTTTTTGCCTCGGACAATAAAGCCATGCTGGAACGGTTTGAGGCCGGGCGGCAGAACCTGGAGGAGGGGGAACTGTACGCCATGATGGAGCGGGTATCGGGCAGCCTGACGCCTTATGAGGCAGGTAATTATATTCTGACGGATGATAAAGCACCTGTGGAGCTGCTGGGCATGCGCGTCATCGATGAACTCATCGGGGACGAGGTGGCGTACTATAAGGCGATTTACGAGGAAAAGGGTCTGGAAGGGCTGTTGGAGGCGTTCTAATGTTCGGCTGTGGAGGGCCGAGGCGCTTTCCCGGAAGGGAAAGGCGAATTTGCCGGAGAATCGGGAAGCGTGTGAAAACCAGAATCGACACCGGGAGAGGAAGTCTGTGAGGCAGGGGCACATGGCCCGCAAATGCAGCTGCTGACGGAAGAAATGGAGGATGCGCAATGAGACTGGAAGGAAAGGATATCTATCTGGATACTCTGAGCAGGGAAGACTGCAGAAAGCTGTGGAATGACTTCGAATACGACTTTACGAATCCCACTGAGGATTTGAACATCGGCCATTCCGATGAAAAGGCGGAAGAGTGGTTCAAGGACATTCAGGAAAAGCAGGGGGAGGTCAATATCCGCCTGGGAATCTTTTTAAAGGACGGAACCGTGATCGGGGACGTGGCCCTACAGGATATGAGCAGCAGGCACCGCACCTGTTCCGTGGGTATGGGCATTGCAAAAATCAGCAACCGCTCCAGGGGTTATGGGTATCAGGCGTTGGAGCTGATTCTGGGTCTGGGTTTCCGGTATGTGGGGATGGAGCGGATTACCGCGGGTACTTTGGAGATGAATCTGGGAGCGCAGCGGATCCTGGAGCGGGGCGGCTTTGTCCTGGAAGGACGGCAGCGGAGCGCTGTCTACATGAACGGTAGGAGATGGGACAGGTTGGAATATGCCATTTTGAAGGAGGAATATGCCCAGAGGGCAGGCGAACATGCCTGACGTTGAATAAAAGGAAGGATCTGGCATATACTAATCTGGGAAAACAGAATGGTTCTGCGTCTGGGCGCTGCGGGACGCGGGGAAGCGCTTTTTGGCTGTTTCGAAACTAAAACGCGGCGCAGAAATGTGAGGAAGATATGAAAGCTGAAACTTATCCCTTTGTAGTACGTCCCCTGCCCTATGAGTATGACGCCCTGATTCCGGTACTGGATGAAGAGACGCTTACTTTCCATCATGACAAGCATTACAAGACTTATGTGGACAACCTGAACGCGGCCCTGGCGGATTATCCGGAGCTGCAGAAGAAGAGCCTGACCGAATTGCTGACGGACATTAACCGCCTGCCTGCGGCAGTGAAGACCGCGGTGCGCAACAATGGCGGCGGAGTGTACAACCATGAACTGTATTTCGATTCCATGAAGAGCCCTGTGGGACAGGAGCCCGCCGGCGCCCTGGCGGAAGCCATTGACCGGGATTTCGGTTCCTACAGGCAGTGGAAGGAACAGATGAAACAGGCAGCCGTTTCCAAATTCGGATCCGGCTGGGCATGGCTTGTGTCGGACAAAAACGGCACTCTGTCCATTGTGCAGACAGCCAACCAGGATGTGCCCGATCTGGAGGAATATATTCCCATATTGTTGGTGGACGTGTGGGAACATGCCTATTATCTCCAGTACCAGAACCGCAGGGCGGATTATGTGGAAGGATGGTTCGGGCTGATCAACTGGCGCAAGGCGGGCAAGCGCTATGAGGAAGGTCTGAATGGGGGAAAGGGCGGCAGTCCGGTGTAAGGAACAGACAGGGACATTCCCGGCCCGCCGGAATTCAGAAAGAGGGGGAGCGGAACCAACCGGGCTGCGGCAGATCGGGAACAATGTACACCTGGATAAGGGCAGGAGAAAGATGAATCAGATCAATTATCAGAAAGAACTGGATAAAATCATAGCCGGATTGTCAGGTGCGGGGGAAAAGTCTGCACCTGACCTTTTTCTGCACAGCTGCTGCGCACCCTGCAGCAGTTATGTGTTGGAATATCTGTGCAGTATTTTCCATATTACGGTGTTTTATTTTAATCCCAATATCTCGGCAACGGAGGAATACCGGAAGAGGGCGGCGGAACAGAAGCGGCTGATCGAGGCCTATAACCGGGAGGGGAAGGGTTATCCCATTTCCGTGGAGGAAGGGGATTACGATCCTGTACATTTTTATGAGGCGGTGAGGGGATTGGAAAACTGCCCCGAGGGAGGAGAAAGGTGCTTCCGCTGTTTTGACCTGCGCCTCCGGGAGACTGCGAGACGTGCCGCGGAGGGAGGATTTGATTATTTCTGCACCACGCTGACGATCAGCCCGCTGAAAAATGCCCGGAAGCTGAACGAGATCGGGCAGGCCCTGGCCCGGGAGTACGGGGTGGCCTGGCTGCCTTCCGATTTTAAGAAAAGGGAGGGTTATAAGCGGTCCATCGAGCTGTCCCGTCAGTACGGTCTTTACAGGCAGGATTACTGTGGCTGTGTCTATTCTGGGGCGGAGCGCAGGAAGGAGGGGCAGGCATGTACCGGCGGCTGACAGCGAGGTTTCTGTGCATCGGCTGCTGTGGATGGCGAAGGCGTGGGCGGTAATGCGAAAATTCTGCATTCGGGATGATATTTATGTTGAATTGTGCGGCGGGCAGGATATACAAAGGGCAGGGGTTGAATTCGGAAATGATTTTCCATGAGGAGAAGGGCTGAATTCGGAAAAGATTCTTCGTGAGGAGAAAGACTGAATCCGGAAAAGATCTTTGGTGAAGAGAAGGGCCGGACAGGGAATCCGGGGTGTGAAATGAAAAGGTACATAATAAGATTGTGCGTTATTATGCTGGCCTGGCTGCCGGTGTATCTGTTTTTCCGGCTATTTTGGAAGAAATGTATTGCATGGAAGAAAGGTATTCTGTGGGAGAAAGTGGACATCGACGATGTGATCCTGAATTTTTTGGGTGGATGTCTGGGAGCAGGAGTGCATTTTGCAATACGGAAATGCGTTCCGGATGTCGAAAAACTGGCGCGGTAGGCGCAGCAGGCGGGATGGAAGGCAAGGCATGCTGTCAAAAGGTGTGCTATTATGAGAAGAATAATGGAGAAATGAGGATGAAGCAGGACGACAGATCAGGGACAGAGTGGAAAGAGCCCGTTGAGAGCGGCTGGCGGGCGGAACAGAGTGAGCCGGTTCAGAGCGGGAGCCAGACAGGCCAAGATGAAGCGGGAAAGACGGGAGGCTGGCCGGAGCAGAATATGGAAAAGCGGCATGCCGGCCATCCGGCAGAGCAGCATAACCCGGTACATGCGCCGGTGCCGGGATTGGGGTTCAGGAGTATGAAGACGGCGCTGGCAGCAGCGCTTACAGCACTGCTTTATGCATTTCTGCCGGAAAGCAACCCCACTTTTGCCTGTATCGGCGCCATCTTTGGTATGGGGGCGGATATGGAGGAGTCGCGGAGAAGCGGCGGAAACCGGTTTTTCGGGACGATTATAGGAGGCTTTATCGGTCTGGGTCTTTACTGGGCAGAACATGTTTTTTTCCCGGAAGGCTGTTACTGGCTGCGGCTTCCCCTGGTTTTTCTGGGGATTGTCGTTATGATCCTGCTGTGCGTGCTGCTGCACTGGCCTGGCGGGGTACAGCCCGGGGGTGTGGTGCTGTGCATCATTCTGTTCAATACGCCGCCCCATCATATCGACTATGCCATTAACCGAATGATTGACACTGGGATTGGTGTGGTCATTGCCCTGTTGGTAAATTATTTTCTGCCCAGGAGCAGGCTGGAACGTTGGTTTCATCTGGAACAGAAGGGAAAGCGGGGAAAGGGCGCTCAAATGTGAAGGAGACCGGATAATATGAAAAAATCCATATTTCCGCATAAAACAAAAAGATTCAAGGAGGAAATGAACTATGAAGTTTCGTAAATCAGCAATCGGTATCTGTATGTTGGCTGCTGCGGCAGTGATGGGAGCATGTGCTGCGAAGGACCCGGGTACACCGCCGGAGGTTCTGCTTGACGGTGTTCCTGTAGTGGTTGGGGAGACCAGGCCCATGGAGTTGAGTGATCAGGGATTTGAGACAAATGACCTGGGGGCTTTTATCACCAAACTGCCGGATAAGTCATGGACATCTTCCATTTTCCTGGAGAAGGACGATATTTCCTATGCCAGTATTACACTGGTTAATGACACCAGGGAGGAGCAGGCAGTTTTCAGCTGCGTGATTGAGGAACTGGGATTTTATGCCCTGGACGATACAAATGCGGGGCTGAATATTTCCATAAACGGTGTGAATCCCATTGGAATGACAGAGGAGGAACTGAAGGCCGCTTATCCGGAGCTGGAGCTGGATGACGATACCGGTGATTACCGGTTTCATTACCTGAAAAACGGCGATTATTCCGTCCGGTTTGAATATGGTCTGGGCGTGCTGACAGACATTGATGTCATGCATTCTTTCAGCAAGAGTTACCAGTCAAAGTGACGGGCAGGGAGAGATTATTCCGCCTGGCAGGTGGTTTTGGATGTGCAGCCATAGGCGGGTCTGCTGCGGAACCGGAATAGGAGGAATGGAAGCATGATGCTTGGAAATTTCGCAGAATGGAACCTGCAGAACATACTGGTCCGCGTCCTTGTATCCGCCCTTCTGGGCGGCATCATCGGTCTGGACCGGGGGATGAAGCACCGCGGCGCGGGCACGAAGACGATTACGGTAGTCTGTCTGGGGGCCACACTGGTAATGCTGACAGAGCAGTATATACAGATTTATTTCCCGGGGCTGGCTAACATGAACCGGATGGCAGCGCAGGTTATCAGCGGAGTGGGCTTTATCGGTGTGGGAACGATCATTGTATCCAGACATCGGGTGAGGGGACTGACTACGGCGGCCACCCTCTGGGCCAGCGCATGCATCGGGTTGGCGGTGGGGATCGGATTTGTGGAGGGTGGTGTGCTGATTACGGCCATGATGCTGGTTTCGCTGCATGTGCTTCCCTATGTGGAGCGTTTTGCCACCAGGCACTCCCATTTTTGCAATGTATTCATCGATCTGGAGGAGAGCCGGGATTTACATACGGTTATCCAGAAATTAAAAGAAGCCGGAGTAACCATAGATTCCATGGATACCAGCGAGTCCAAATCCGAGGGAGTGGGAATCTCGGTGCATATGGTGCTGTACCTGAAAAAAGCGGTAAGACGGACAGAAATATATGATATCCTGGTGAAACTGGACAAGGTGGTGTCGGTGGATTTTCTGTGAGCGGCTTTTGGGCCTGGGGTACGGTGTTTTTGGCCGTGGAATTTTCGCTTCGGGGCTTGTGGCCCTGGGCCATGGGATTTAAGGCGGGACTTGAGCATGAGCAGTAAGTGACTTGTGCCTGCCGGTTGCGGGAGCGTGTCCGGCAGCTGCGATGCAAGATGATAAGAGTGTGAAAAGGAATAATTGCAGGGCGTAAGGAAGTGCCCGTAGGACATAAAACAGGCTGGCTGTCATATTGTTATGACCGTCGGCCTGTTTTAGCCGTTGCTTCAGGGATACCTCATATTTTGGTTCCGGTTTAGCCGGGGCAGGTAATTCTAGGAGAATAGTCTCTTCATTTCCTCATATTTCTGGGCGGTCATCAGCGCCGACAGTTCGCAGCCGCGGAATTTTGCCACATAGGTCCATCGTCCGTAGGGTTCTATTCTGGTGATTTTGGACAAGTTGACAATATAGGATTTATGGCAGCGCATGAAGAGTTCGGAATCCAGTTTTGTTTCCAGATCGAAGAGGGAGGCGGAGGTTCTGTATTGTTCCCCGGAGGCGGTCACGATATTGGTGCTGCCGTCCATCCTTTCGATGAACAGGATTTCTTCTACATCCAGAAGGAAGGTTTGTTCCTTCCCCTTGATCAGCAGCTTGCCGCGGTATCTGTCAGGGCGTGCAATTTTATCCGGTGAACCGGCTTTTCCCTGCGGGATGCAGGGATTCGGCGTATTTGTACCAGGCTGCATTCCGCGCTGTGGAGTGCAGCTGTCAGCGGCAGGCGTTGTGGACCGGGTGGCGTCTGGCATATTGCCGCCGTCCGCGGTATATGCCATGGACCGGGCTTTGTTTTGCATATCGCAGTTATCCGGCGTATATGATGTAGGCTGCGCATTGCCCCGCGTTTCCCGGAGCCCCGCGGCATGTGCCTGGCCAGGCACCGCATTTTGCATGCTGCCCTGTCTGGCATGTTCCGGCATGGAACTGCGGATCCGGTCCAGTGTCCGGGCCAGTCTTTCCATATTAAAGGGCTTTACCAGGTAGTCGAAAGCGTAGATTTCAAAAGCGTTTGCCATGTATTCGCTGTGGGCGGTGGCGAAGATGACCTTCAGTTTCGGATCCAGATCCGTCAGTACCCTGGCGCAGTTCAGCCCGTCCTCGCCGTTTAAGTCGATGTCCACAAACACCACATCCGGCCTGTATCTGGCAAAATCAGCTACTGCCCCGGCAAAGTTGCCGCATTCGGAGACCACCTGGTAACCCTCCTGCTTTTCCACCATTTTGTGGAGAAGCCTTCTGATTTCCGGCTCGTCATCGATGAGCATTACTTTAATCATGTTCCGGATTCCTTCCTGCTTTCCGCATAGGCATAGGCGCCTGTGCCGATGTTTTTCTTCATTTCCGTGTCGGCCAGTACGTTCTGCAGTTTATAATAATCCAATACGCCGATATGTCCTTCCCGGAGGGCCTGGGCCATAGCCCTGGGAATCTCCGCTTCGGCCTCTACCACGGCGGCCCGCATTTCCTGTTCCAGTGCCACTGCCATGGCCCGGCGTTCCTCGGCCCTGGCCTGGGCAATCTTGTTGTCCGCCTCCGCCTGAAGGCTCTGGAGGTTCGCGCCGATATTCCTGCCGATGTCGATGTCCGCGATGTCGATGGAAATGATCTCGTAGGCGGTGCCGGAGTCCAGGCCCTTATCCAGTACCAGTTTGGAAATCTCGTCCGGGTTTTCCAGGACTTCGCTGTGGGTCAGGGAGGATCCTACCGTGGTGACGATTCCTTCCCCGATTCTGGCCAGTACGGTGGCTTCCCCGGCGCCGCCGATGAGCCGTTCCAGGTTCGTCCGCACGGTGACCCTGGCCTTGACCATCAGTTCGATGCCGTCCTTGGCCACGGCGGAGATCAGAGGGGTCTCGATGACCTTGGGCGTAACGCTCATGGTCACTGCCTCGAACACATTGCGGCCGGCCAGGTCGATGGCGGAGGCTTTCTCAAAAGACAGGTCCATGCCGGCCCGCTCCGCCGCAATCAGGGCGTTGACCACGCCGTCCACATTGCCGCCTGCCAGATAGTGGGCTTCCAGCTGGTTCGCCGTCACATTGATGCCCGCCTTCGTGGCCTTGATCAGGGGGAAGATAATCTTCCTGGGTATCACGCGGCGCAGCTTCATTCCCACCAGGTTAAAGATGCCCACTTTCACGTTGGCCGCCACTGCCGATATCCACAGTCCCACAGGTACAATCACAAAAAATCCTACAATCAGTAAAGCAATCACACATAGAATAATAATCTGGATAATCATATCATCACCCTTGCCTTTCTCATGTTTCCTCAGTTCTTTCGGTTCTCCAGGTTCCTGACCATCAGCCTGTTGGAGCTGATTTGAACGATTTTAATCCTGCTTCCTTTTTTGATATAAGCCCCGTCGGATACGATATCCAGTTCGATTCCGTCGAAATCGCCTTTTCCCACCGGGCGCAGGTCGGTTGACGCAGTGCCTTCCCTGTGGAGCAGGTAGTCAAGGTCAGATGCCTCTAACTGCGTGTTTTCCACATGGACATCCGTATCCAGGATAATGGGGGATTTGAATTTCCGGTGGTGCATCAGGCCGATGACCACCGCCGTCAGGATGCTCAGGATGACGATGACCACGATGGTCACCAGGATTCCTTCCTCCACGGAATCCGTTACCATAAATACGCCTGCCACCAGGCAGACAATGCCCGCGATGCCGGGGAGCCCGAACCCGGGTACCACCAGTTCCACTGCGATCAGGATGAAGCCCGCTATCAGTACAATGATGCCGATTAATTCAATTATTTCCATTTGCTTTTTCACCTCCTTCCGGCTTCGTCTTTCTTCAGGGATACCGTGAAAACGGTTTCTTTTTCGTCGGATTTCACCGAGATACTGCCGCCGCTCTTTTTCAGTACGCCGGATACGATGTACAGTCCCATTCCGTGGCCAGACTCTTTTTTGGTGGTAAAGCCCGGCCGGAAGATGGCTGTTTGCCGTTCTTTTGGGATGGGGGCGCCATTGTCGGATACGGAGAACAGATAGCGCTCCCTGTCCTCGCTGATATCCAGTATCATTTTCCGGCCGGATTCCTTCTCGGACAATGCGGTGACGGCGTTGTCGATTAAGTTGGAAAGCACCTTGCACAGCTCCCAGGGTTCCATGGGCAGGCGTTTTAAGTCGGATTTCACTTCCACATAGAAGTCAATCCCCAGAGCCTGCGCGGTTCCCATTTTCGCCATCAGCAGTGCGTTCACCGCGGGGACGGAAGTGCGGATTGCTTTTCCCGTCTTCATGATGTCCCGGTAGATGGGTTCCAGGTAATCGAGGAGCTCTTCGTATTCCTCCAGTTCTGCCATGCCGTAGACAACCTGCATATGGTTTAAGTAATCATGCCGCTGGCAGCGCAGTTCGGCGTTCAGCTTCTGAATCTGTCCGAAACTTTCCGCCAGGCTGTCGTAGCGCCGCCGCAGTTTTTCATACAGAAGGAGGATCCATGCCAGGCAAAGCGTCAGTATAACCACCACTGCCAGTGAGAAATATAAGCTTATGTTCATTGGTGAGGCCCCGTTTCTTTTTCTTGTTTATGCGTGCCTTTTCCGGAAGGACTGAGCATGGCCGCGTCTTTGGCAGGGCGGCTTTCCTGCCCGGGCCTGCCGTGAGTATGGAATCATTTTGCCATGTGCACAGCAACGCACATGGCAGGATGGCCATTCGGCCGTTTCCTGCCGTGAATAAATTCATTTTACCACAGATTTACACCCTTCCAACAGGAAGCTTCTGAAATATACAATTTAGGGGCTGAAATGACAGGGACGGAAGGGAGGGGTGTTCTGTTGGTTGCCTGGGAAGCGGCAGCAAATGCAAATGAGGAGTAAATCATCTTCGAAAATTACCCCGGATCATCTTTTTTTCCTCTTGTGTGAGGTTAGGGAAGTATTATAATGAAGAACAGGATCAGGATGACTTTGGCAGAGAGAGGACAGGGGGGATCCGAAAAATTACCCGGCCGGGCGGTAAAGCCGCATCGGCTTATACTAGGAGGAGAGTGCATGAAACAGGCATATTTATTTGTACATTTCAGGGAGAAGAGCACGCCTGACGGAGAGCAGGTATATTTCGGCATCAGCAGGGACGGATTTCACTGGGAGCCGGTGAACGGCGGCCACCCGGTGCTCTGGTGCTATTACGGGGACAAAGGAGCCAGGGATTTCACCATCACCTGGTGCGGGGAGACAGGGAAGTATGTCATCCTTGGGACGGATCTGAGCCTGTCTTACGGGATGCGGAACCAGTATCATGGCAGTTGGGAGGAGATTGCCAGGAAGGGCAGCAAATGTTTTTCCCTTTGGGAATCGGAGGATCTGATTCGCTGGTCAGAGCAGCGGCTGGTACGGATCGGGGACGAAAGGTTCGGGTGCCTGTGGGCGCCGGATGTAATCTATGACCGGGAGGCGGGAGATTACATGCTGCACTGGTCTTCCTCCCATGCGGACAACGGGTACGGGAATAAGGGAATTTACTGTTGCAGAACCAGGGATTTCAGGACGTTTACGGAACCGGTGGCACTCTACCGGCACCCGGACAGGGGAGTAATCGATTCCGCTGTTTATGAGGAGGATGGGTTCTATTACATGTTTGTGAAAAGGGAGGGGGAAGGATGCCGGAATATCCTGTTACAGTCCCCGCGGATCGAAGGCCCCTGGAGGCAGATGCCGGCATTTGATGAGAGTATGGCGGGGCTGCAGGAGGGAGTCTACGAAGCGCCGACTGCCGTGCGTCTGGAGGATGGGCGGTGGTGTCTGTTCCTGGATTACTACGGGGTGCCGGGAGAGGGACAGGGCTATGTCCCCTTTGTGGCGGATTCCCTGGCAGGCGGCAGGTTCGTCCGGGCGGACGAGCAGTTTACGTTTCCTTACGGATACAAGCATGGCACTGTCCTGACGATCACGCCGCAGCAGTATGAGCGTATTGAGGCATGGGGGAGCTGCTGAAATTTCCCGCAAATACATGTGACCATGGAAGGGGAATTTCGGATGGCAGGACGAAATAACTTTTGAGTTTTTGACTGATAATCAGCATGGGACTCAGATTCTTGCTCATCGCAATTAAAAGTTATTTCTTCACAATTCTTAACTGTGTCGGACATTTTGCGCTGGCTGCATCGGAAAGCCGCATTTACGACGTTTTCGGATTGACACATATGCGGGCTGACACAAAAATGAAAACGGAGAGAGATGAATATGAAGGAAATCAAAATCAGCGTATCAGAAGGAAAACAAATCAAGGAGCAGAATGACCTGTTCGGTATCTTTTTTGAGGATATCAATCACGCGGCGGACGGCGGGCTGTATGGGGAGATGGTGCGGAACCGCGCCTTTGAATTCGATCCCATCGACAACAAAAACTACTGCCATATGACCGCCTGGGAGGAGGTACAGCGGGGAAACAGCTTCCTTCAGGCCCATATCGAGCAGTGGGATCCCAGGAATGTGAGGAATCCCCACTACCTGGTACTGGAAGTCCTGGCGCCGGGAGAAGGGGCAGGCATCCGCAACGAAGGCTACAATACGGGAATTCCTGTGAAACAGGGAAAGGAATACCGCTTTACATCCTGGTGCCGGATACGGGGCGGGCAGGCGGGCGCCTTTGAGGTGAGGCTGGAAAACGCGGAGGGAACCGTGTGCTATGGCCGGGCGGACATGGAACTGGAAGCGGGAGGCTGGAAAAAGAAGGAATGCAGGATAAAATCCGACGGGACGGATGCCGCGGCCAGACTGGTTATCCTGATGCGTCAGGTTATGACGGTGGAATTCGATGTGATATCCCTGTTTCCGGCGGATACCTACAAAGGACGGGAGAACGGCCTGCGCGCCGATATCGCCGGGATGCTGGAAGACATGAAGCCCCGTTTCCTGAGATTTCCGGGAGGCTGCCTGACTCATATCGGCTCCCTGGAGGAGAGGGACAGGAATGCCATGTACCGGTGGAAAAGCACGCTGGGAGATGTGTGGGACAGGCCCGCGCGCCGGAATTCCTGGAATTATAACCAGACGCTGGGACTGGGATATTATGAGTATTTTCAGTTCTGCGAGGACATCGGGGCAAAGCCGCTTCCTGTGATCTCCGCAGGATTCGACCCTCATTTCCTGCGCATGGCCCCTGTGGACGATATGGAGGAATGGATCCGCGAGGCCACAGACCTGATCGAATTTGCCAACGGGGATGTGACTACAAAATGGGGCGCCATTCGGGCGGCAATGGGGCATCCGGAGAGCTTTCACCTGGAATATCTGGCGGTGGGAAACGAGGAAGTGGGAGATGAATATTATGAGCGCTACGAAGCGATCCTGCAGGGGGTAAAGGCTGTCTGTCCCGAGATAAAGCTGATCAACTCCGCAGGGCCATGCGCCGCCGGAAGCGAGTTTGATAAGGGCTGGGAACAGGCCGGGAGGACGGATACTGCCTTTGCGGACGAGCATTTCTATCAGTGCCCGGAGTGGTTTGTGGCGAATACGGACAGGTATGACAAATGTAAGACGAAGGCGAAGGCGTTTCTGGGAGAGTATGCCTCCCACGGCATGAGCTGGTGGAACGCGCTGGCGGAGTCGGCTTTTATGATCGGGATGGAGAAAGGGGAAGGCGTAGGCCTGGCCTGTTATGCGCCTTTGCTTGACAATGTGGCTTATACCAATTGGAAGACTACATTGCTGCATCACGACAATCACCGGGTATACGGAACGCCCAGCTACTATGTACAGAAGCTGTTCATGAATTATCAGGGGGAGAAGCTGGTTGCTTCCAGGACGGACTGCAGCCCGGCAGAGGCCCTTGCGCCTGTGCTGAAAGGGAGGGCCAGGATGTACGGGTACCATGCCCGGGCCCTGATCACCGACATGACGATACAAAACGGGGACACCGGCGAGACGCGGAAGGTGGAGGATTTCCGGATCACGGAGGAAAACGGGAAAGAGCTGCCTGACATTCCATGGGAAAATTACACCATTTCCTTCCGGTATTGCAGGGAGTCCGGGGCGACGCTTCAGACACTGGAGGGGTCCAGGGCTCTGCACCTGGACTTCGCAATGCAGGATGAGGATAATTGCCTGCGGCTGATCATGGACGGATGGGAGCGCACGGCGACGCTGCACGGCGTTGCAGGCGGGTTTACCTGCGGCGTGGGGATGATGCAGGTAATCCTGGAGAAGGACAGGGCTTATGACTGCGAGATAAAGGTAACCGGAAACCATGTCAGGGTGACCATAGACGGGAATGTGGTGGAACATGATTTCCGCAGCGTGCAGCCGGAGGATATTTACCAGTCGGCGGCGGTGGATGAGGATGGCAGCCTGATCGTGAAGCTGGCCAACCTGAAGAAGGAAGGAGCGGCCGTCAGGGTGGCGATGGAAGGAAAGTACCGGAAGGTGCGGGAAATCTCCATCTCCGGCTGTGAGCTGGAATGGGAGAACAGCTTTGAAGAGCCGGAGAAGGTGGCCCCGTCGGAAAGGGAAGTTGTTTTAGAGGGCTCTGACGGGCAGGGACAGCAGGAATATCTCTGCATGATGGGGGCCTGTGAGCTGAAGGTTTTGAAATTTATGGTCTGAGACGGGAATAGACGAAATATATGGATGGAAGCGGACATCCCTTGTATGGAGGGGAGGATGCTTTGCACCAGGAACGCCCCTTCCGGAGCCGGGAATGGTTTCGGAAGGGGCATTTTCGCTTTTTGATAAAAAATTACCCGTTTTCAAGCATTATTATTCTTTTTCCGGCCAGGGCGATATGGGATAATCAAAATGATAAGATTTTCGGGTGCTGCAGAAGAGGAAGGGACACCCGGAAGAAAAGGAGGTAGGAAAATGAAGCGAAAAAAAGCTCATGCGGCATGGAGACGCCTGCTGACTGTCATTCTGGCGGTGGCGCTAGCGGTTTCATGGAGTCCTGGGGGGTAAAAGTACATGCCCAGCCAACGGATGAAAACCCCGCGGACAATTCCATTATTAACTGGGACGGGCTTCCGCAGATTAAGGAGGAGAAGGTAACCACGCATACTTCCCCGGAAGACGGGAGCGAGGGTGTGGGTGTGGTTTTTACCCATCCGGGCATTTTTGCAAACAAGGCGAATCTTGATCTGATGCGTGAGATGATCCATGCGGGATATGACCCATGGTTCAGTGCATTTGAGGCATTCCGTGACAGTTCCCTTGCGAGCAAGGAGTACGAGAACACCAATAAGGACAGGACGCACAGCTATATAGGCAATTCGGATCGGCAGGATGCCAACGCGGCCTACATACAGTCTGTTATGTGGTGGGTAACGGGAGATAAGGCTTATTTCGATATCGCGGTGGATATTATCCGTTCTTACTGCGAATCCTATGATGCGGAGAAATTTAAAACCGAGCAGGATGGAGGCTACGGATGGAGCGCGGATATCATCACTGCAGGTATGATATTGAACAAGCTCACATTTGCGGCAGAGCTTCTCCGTTATACCGCTTCGTCCGTCAGCTATGAAAACGGATGGACAGATACGGATACGGAGAAGTACATAGAAGTGCTGAAAATGGCTTATCCGCTCTATGACCGTACGGATAAATGGATGAACCAGACCGCGTTTACGTTCCAGGCTTTGATTGCCAGTGCGGTATTCCAGAGCGATCCGGATATGTATGCCCTTGCCATTGAGAGAGCTACGGTAAACAGCAAAGCGGCTTTCCACTTTTCTGATGCTTCCATCAAATGGCAGGCCCGACTGGTAGATACCACTGTGGATATGGAGGCTTTTAATAAGGGAGAACAGAAGCTAGTACAAGTGCCGGCGGACGAGCAGATTGTCCAGTGGGCGGAGATGGGACGTGACCAACCCCATGCGCTGGCCGGCTTAAGTATTATCAGCGGCATAGCTCAGACTGCTTTTGTACAGGGGACAAAGGTAAATGAAAATGGACAGATTGTGAGCCAGGGAGGAACGGACTTGTTCGGATTCCTGGACGACAGGCTGTTAAGGGGAGCTAACTATTACTATAAGTACAATCTTGGCTATGAGGTGAAATGGTATCCTCTTGCGCATGGTGATGCGAGTAATTATGAAGATTGTTCTCCTATAGTGGGAGCCAACAATCAGGCTGGCTGGTGGCCTACCGTATCCCATGCGGGGAGGTTTACTCTGGGCGGTTCCGGTGTTCTGTATTATCATTATAAAATGTTTAATGACAAGGATAACCCTGACTACAAATACGTAGCTGAAGCCCAGGGGCTGGCTGACGATACTTCGGGTGTGGGCGATGCCATCAGCAATGCATCCCTGTTGATCGCGCCTGCAGAGGCAAAGACAGGAGATGCCCATGGCGCTCCCCAGGAGAAGGAAAAAACAGGATATGAGACCAACACTGCCGGTTCCGGCCGTATCCAGGCAACCAGCTATACCGGTGCCTATGCGGGACGTATGACGGATGTTAATACGCCGTCCACCGAATATTATACGGATGATATGGGTACCAGGAAAGTCACTAACAATAACTACAAAGACGACTATCTGTGGTTTAAGGATTACGATCTCGGAAATATTGCTTTAGATGCTTTCATGCTTCGGTCTGCCAGCAATTCGGAGGCAGGTACAGCATTCAAGCTGGTCTTGCTTGACAATGTAAATGTAGCGGACTGGACGAAGCTGACCAGGGAGGAGATTGATGCAGGGGAAGTAGTCGTGGAGGGCTTCAGCGGAGCTACGGGATGGTGGTCTAACTATGCGACAAAGACCTTCCGGATGAGCAAGTCTCTGAGCGGGAAGCATTCCTTTGCATTCCTTTATCTTGGGTCAAGTAATGTATACAAGCTAGCGGCTAACGTGGACTGGATGGCTTTCGGCAATTACTATGCCTACGAGGACAATCAGGTGAAGGATGCGCCAGTGAAGAAAGATGTAACCGCAGATGGGGAGTACGCTGTGCTTCAGAATGGTTCTGCGTTCGGCTGGGACTCCATGAATATGGATATCGGCAACAGCGCCCTGCGGATGAATATCATTTC
>CAJTSY010000023.1:0-3367 GCA_910578995.1 uncultured Acetatifactor sp. | reverse complement strand
CAGTTTGCACGGTTTCAGGACGGCGCCATTGCATTCTACCGTCTGAATCTGTCCAAAGATACACTGTCGTTCCGGGTACGGACAAACAGCGATGTAGTGCTTACTTTGACAAGCGATATGGGCAGCGATGAGAATCTGTCAATGGATGAGGTCTATAACCGTTTTGGCATGTTTAAGCTGGAGATTCCGAATACCAACGGGCAATGGGCGCAGTTCCAGTATGACCTGACTAAGGTATCCAACCGTTCATTCAATGTATACCTGATGGTGAGCGGAGGATCTGCGGACATTGATTATATTGAAGCAGGACAGAAGAATACGCCTCCGGAGATAGTGAGCTTTGCGTATAACCAGCCTGTGTACTCCGTGGAAGCGGACGGTGTGAACACGGACTATCTGTTGGCTGGTACGGAGTATGAGGTGTCCCTGCAGACCTTCGACTTCGACAATGACAATGTGACAGTGAGGGTGCTGCTGGATCAGACTTATTCCGGAACGGAAGGAAAAGTAAAGTTTACAATCTCTAATCCAGGTGAAGTGGCCGGACGTCTGATCGCGGACGACGGGCATACCTGGACAGTGGCAAAGCGCAATCTGGTAGTATGCGGCAGCCTGGAGGATATGATAGGGAAGGTGGGGGCGTATGACCAGACCCAGGCTTATTCCAAGCAAAGTATGAAGCAGTATGAGAATGCGCTTGCAGCAGCTAAAGGGCTGATCAATGAAGGCTATACAGAGTCCATGCAGGCGGCTTTGGGGGAGCTGAAGGCAGCTGCGGATGCTCTGGTGCTGCTGATTCCTTCCGCAGAGGATGGGGAGATTGACTATATTGAATATGCAAGGTACCTGAAGTTCAGCAGGTACAGCAGCGGATTCTCGGATGATCAGGAGGCTATCCTGAATGATATCCGGAACATTATGGACGGCGATAAGGATACCATTATTGAGTGGCGCAACAATACATATAATGGGGACTGTGCAGCCCAGTTTGTGATCGATTTCAAGGAAGGGATGGGGGCTAAGATAGACCATTATACGCTGCAGTCCAGGCAGGGATTTGGTTCCAGAACCAATGATGTGTGGGTGGAAGGATCCGATGACGGCACGAACTGGACGCGTATATCCGATGGTGCGAAAAATACGGATGATCTGCAGACAATTTCGGTTTACCCGGACAATAGGGACGTTCCCTACCGCTATATTAAACTGGTGAATCCCAGGTGGTATCAGAACAGTGCAAACAGTTTTCTGAGTATAGCGGAGTTCCATATTTATGGTGAAGTGGTGGAACAGGAGCCTCTGTGTACATTCCAGATGGATGGAATCAAATTTGTGCAGGAGAAAGGAACGAATGTCTTTAAGGCTGAGATGGGAGAGAGCTTCTTTGAAGCAAGTGAGAAGAAACCTGTCTTCAGCGTATTGGAAGGATTTACCCTTCTTCAGGGAGGTACTGCGTTGGAAAGCGGCGTCAGCCCTGTAACATTTGAAGGCGCGGAGAACGGCAAGGGAGCAAAGCGCACTGCGGTGCTTAAGGCCAGGAGTACAGAGGGGACTGAGCAGGAATATACAATTGAGATTACCTTTGGCAGCGTCATGCTCGGAGAGCCGGAAGGCCTGAGTTGGAACGGGATGAATGCATCTTTCCGTACACCGGCCGAAGAGAACGTGGATCACTATGAGATGGCTCTGTACAAAGACAATGTGCTGGTGGACGGCACCGAAAAGATGCTGAATAAGAACGGTACCGGCACCCAGTCCGTATACTATGGGCCTTACATGAAGGAAGGCGGAAACTATACCTTTAAAGTGACGACAAAGGCAGCGGAGGGCAGCGAAGGTTTCCTGGACAGCGAAATCGTGGTGAGTGACACTAAGTCGTATCAGCCTGCAGAGATTTCGAAGGAGAAGCTGGTTGCTTCCTTTGACTTTGATAATCTGGAGGCCGGCACGGAGGAGATCACAGGCGGCGGAGCCAAAGCTGTGGTGCAGGGAAGCGCTGTCAGCGCAGACTCCTACGAGGGAAGCGGCAAGGCGGCGAACATCAGCAGCGGCTTCTGGCTGAATGTGACAAAGGAAGACGGCACGCCGCTTCTGAAGGGAATGAAAGAGATCACCATTTCCTACGATAATAAATGGGGAGCCAACGGCAATACAGGATGGACATTCTATGCCGCGCCCAATACAAATGCGCAGACAGGAAAATATGAGAAGTATTTGGGAATCCTGGACAGGTCAGGATTGCTCATGGCAGAGCGTTATTTCCTGAATAATCAGAGTCGCCCGGGGAGTCCTAGCATAAATAACGCTCCGTCTGACTGGAAGCATGTGGATGTCGTGGTTACAAAGGAAAATACCACCATTTATGTGGACGGCGAACAGCGGGCAAGCGTGGACAGCGGCGTACAGCTGACAGATATTCTCACCGCTGAAGGAGGCATTCTCCAGATCGGTAAAGCAAACTGGGGCAGCGGAGAGTATTACAACGGATTGATAGACAATTTTGAAATCTACTGCAATGATGCATCGGGCGCAGTGAAAGTAACAAATGCCAAAGCTTTGATCGAGAAGATGTTTAAGGCCGAAGGAGAGGATGCCATAACGGCAGCCCGGAAGGAAGCAGAGACCATCGATGCAGCCAGGAAGAAGGTGCAGGAATTGTTGGGCATCCTGGAACTGGACGGTGTGACTGCGGAAGTGAAGGATGCAGCGGAAAGCGCGTTTAAGCAGGCGGTTGCCGGAGACAGCGGGAATCATGCAGGAACCAATGGCAGTTATCGCTTTACCGTTCATCTGAGTATGGAAGGGGAAGCTGCGGATACCGTGGAACTTTCAATGGCTATCATTGCGGAAGCGTATCCGGAGGATGCCATAGCCATTGATGCGGCGAAAGCAGCCATTGAAGCGGCATTCACAGGTGACAATGCACCGACGCTTACCCAGAAGAAAGCTGGAACGGCAGCAGACGCGAAGCAGGCGGTTCTGAATGTGATAGGAGAGCTGGATTTTGGCGGAGTGACTGCGGAGATATCCGGAGAAAGATATGAGCAAGCGGTTACGGGAACAGCTGAAAACCCGGACGGAACCAATGGAAGTTATGTATTTACAGTAGGATTGACAAAAGGGGAAAGCACAGGGACAACAGCAGAGTTGTGTATTGTTATAGCAGCGGAGAAATATACGGAGGAGCCCGGCCCGACCGAGGAACCCGGCCCGACGGAGGAACCCGGCCCGACGGAGGAACCCGGCCCGACGGAGGAGCCCGGCCCGACGGAGGAGCCCGGCCCGACTGAAGAGCCCGGCCCGACGGAGGAGCCCGGCCCGACGGAGGAGCCCGGCCCGACGGAGGAGCCCGGCCCGACTGAAGAGC
>CAJTSY010000022.1:10712-36487 GCA_910578995.1 uncultured Acetatifactor sp. | reverse complement strand
CGCAGTTATGCGGTTTCTGCCATATTATTCTATTTACAAGTGTTAAAAATCCGTGTCGCTAACATCGGCCCCCATAAATTTGCCCTTGATCTCATAAAATAAATCTGCGTAAGTCATTCTCTCCTCCATTCCGGCCTCTTTGGAACTGCCTGACAATTTTGTACCCGTTTCGACTATCGGTCGAACTTGTTATAACGAAACTTTAACAAATTTTCGACCAGTGGTCAACTGCCCTTTTCCCTAATTTGTTCCTGAAAATATTCCGTTTTTATGGCACTATTCACAGTTGTTCCCCAATGGGCTTTGTGTTATTATCAATTATTAAGAATGAAGATTTCGATTTTGAAGTACACCGAATTGCCGGCCGCGTACTTCCAACAAATTCCATTACAAGGGCATCGCACTAGAGAACTGCCACGGTACAGCTTACCATATTCCCCGTCTTTTCCTCCGCCGGCACTGCTTAAAAACCGGCCTGATATTAAGCGGCACGGGCATAGGAAAATCCTGCGGACTATCGGTATGTTGTTTCACAACAGTTCCCAACAACAGGGAGGTTCGACATGACGAACAGGAAAAAATATGACAGAATATTAGATGCGCTTAATCAGCTTCTGGAAGACAGCACGATACAGAATATTTCAGTGAGCGATATTGCAAAAAAAGCGGAAATGGGAAAAGGCAGCATATATTATTACTTCCCCTCCAAGGAAGCGATTCTGGATGCGCTGATCGAGCGAAATTATGAGGAACCGCTGACAACCGCCAAAACGCTTGCAGGCCAGACCTCGGTCTCACCCTTCACCCGTATGGCCATGATACTGCAGGCCTGCCGAAGCTCCTCGGCTGCCTTTCTAAATCATAACAGCCCCGCTTCGGGCGTGGGAACCAGCGCCCAGGACACCGCCTTTCTGCACCAGAAATATATGAACCATCTGATCGCCGAAATGAAGCCCAGCCTCACCGAGATCATAAACCAGGGCATCCAGGCCGGTGACATCCATTTTGACTATCCCGCCGCACTTGCGGAGATCGTCCTCATCGTGCTCGCCGTGAAACTCAACAATACCTTCCTGTCCGCCACCGCAGAGGATTCGGAGGACACCATCCGCGGCCTGGTGGCGCTGCTTGAAAAAGGCACGGACATTCCCCCGGGCACTCTCAACTATCTGTCCCTGACGCTTTCCTGACGGAACGGCCAAACCGTGAGCGGCAGCAGTTCCGGCACCCGGCAATAAAAGCCCAGGGTAACCCTCAAGTGAATGCCCTCAAAATACTGCCAGGGTCTTCCCAAAATCGGTCAACGCGATTATGATATCTTTAGGAAGCAAAAGGAGGGCGATATGGTGAACGAAAGATTCTTTTCCCTGCCTGTAGAAAAACAACAGACCATCATCAATGCAGGCTACCGCGTTTTTTCCCGGGATTCCTATAAAAGCAGTTCCATGCGCGAGATAGCGGAAGCCGCCGGAATCAGCAAGTCCCTGCTCTTCCACTATTTCCATAACAAAAAGGAACTGTACCTCTTCCTCTGGGACAGATGCGCGGAAACCACCGTGGGCTTTCTCACCCGGTACGGATGCTACAGCCAGACCGGCCTGTTTGAAAGCATGGAACGGGGCATGCAGGCCAAGATGGAGCTCATCCGGCGCTTCCCCGACATGGCGAACTTCACCATCAGGGCCTTCTATGAAAAGGATCCGGAAGTCAATGCCGCCGTCCAGGAGAGTTATCACAGACATTTCAGCCTGAAAGCCGACAGGGCGCGGCTGAATTTCGATCCGGAACAGTTTATCCCCGGCCTGGATATCCCCATGATGTACCGGGAAATGTTCTGGGCGTCGGAAGGCTATCTCTGGGAGATGGTGCAGCGGGGTGATTTTGACATGGAACAGATGGAAAAGGACTTCAGAAGGCTTATAGCATTCTGGAAAAGCATCTATCTTCGAAAGGAGCAAACCTTTCTTCGAAAGGAGTAAGCATATGGATGCCATTCAAACAAAAGGACTGACGAAATATTATGGTAAAGCCCGGGGGATCCTGGATGTGAACCTGACCGTGGCCCAGGGGGAGTTCTTCGGGTTTATCGGACCCAACGGCGCGGGCAAATCCACCACCATACGGACGCTTCTGGGCCTGATCTCCCCCTCGGAGGGAAGCGCCAGTATTCTGGGCATGGATATCCTGCAGGAAAAAGAACAAATCCTGGGCAGGGTGGGCTATATGCCCTCGGAAGCGGTATTTTATCCGGGCATGAAGGTGCGGGATGTGCTGAAACTTTCCGCGGATCTGCATAAAAGGAACTGCCAGGAGGCGGCCCGGGAACTGTGCCAGAGGTTACAGCTGGATCCTTCCCGGAAGGTGGACGAGCTGTCCTTCGGCAACCGGAAAAAGGTTTCCATCGTCTGCGCCCTGCAGCATGCCCCTGACCTGCTGATACTGGACGAACCCACCAGCGGCCTGGATCCCCTGATGCAGCGGGAATTTTTCGACATCCTGCGGGAGCAGGTCAGGGACGGCGCCACCATATTCCTGTCAAGCCATGTACTCTCCGAGATTCAGCGCAACTGTTCCAGGGCAGCCATTATCCGGGAAGGCCGTATCATTGCCTGTGACAGCGTGGATGCGCTGTCCCGCACCAACGCCAGACGGGTGACACTCCGCGGCGATGTGGCCCTGGAGGATCTTGCCGGAATCCGTGACCTCAAAAAAGAGGAAGACATGGTAAATTTTCTCTACAACGGGGACATGGACAGGCTGCTGCGCAGGCTTGCCTCCGGGCATGTGGCGGATCTGGCCGTATCGGAACCCGATCTGGAGGAAATTTTCCTGCATTATTACGAAAAGGAGGGTGAAACCCTATGACGCTGATCAGACACGAACTGAGACAGGGGAAAGTTCCCTTTTTGATCTGGACCGCTTCCATCGGCTTCCTTCTGGCAGTCTGCATATTCCTCTTTCCGGAAATGAAAGGGCAGATGGAAGGCGTGGGCGATGTCTTTTCCTCCATGGGCTCCTTCACTGCCGCGTTCGGCATGGACAAGCTGAATTTCGGCACCCTCACCGGCTTCTACGCGGTAGAGTGCGGCAATATACTGGGACTCGGGGGCGCCTTTTATGCCGCGCTGTGCTCGGTTGGAATCCTGGGCAAGGAAGAGCGGGACAAAACTGCCGAGTTCCTGCTGACCCATCCCATCAGCCGCAGGCAGGCCGTGACGGAAAAACTTGCTGCCGTCCTGCTGCAGATCACCGCCATGAACCTTGTTCTCTATGCCCTCTCTGCAGGCTCCATCGCCGCCACGGGAGAGACAATTCCCTGGACTGAAATCAGCCTGCTCCACCTTGCCTACTATCTCCTGCAGTTGGAACTGGCAGGAATCTGCTTCGGCATCTCCGCCTTCCTGCGGAAGGGCAATGTGGGCATAGGGCTGGGCATCGCCGCGCTCCTCTATTTCCTGAACCTGATCTCCAACATGGCGGAATCTGCCGAATTCCTGAAATATATCACTCCCTTCGGTTATTGCGAAGGGGCAGACATTATCGCTGAGGGCAGACTGGACCTGTCCCTGATTCTTCTGGGACTGTCACTGGGCGCCGCAGGAATCGCCGCCGCTTACCTGAAATATACCCGCAAGGATATCCATTAGAACGCTATTTAATAAAAATCCATCCGCAGATTCTCCTGGTCTGCTGATGGATTTTGGATTCCTTCGTGATACGGCTGTGCCTTACGCCAGGTTCCGGCTCTGATGCAGGTATTTCTCCTTCGTGGCAAGCCCTCCGCGGATGTGGCGCTCGGATTTGTTCAGGTCAAGCACCTTCCTGGCTTCCGATGCCAGTGCAGGATTTACCTGCATGAGACGCTCCGTTACGTCCTTATGTTTCGTCGTGACGAATCAGAACTGTTTCGTCCAATCCCAAATCCCCAATCAAACGCAGGTAAATGTCCACATTCCCGTCCTTATCCACTTCGATTTTCTGGATAATGCGTTTTAACTGAGCATTGGTCATCTGGTGTACATCAGTTATATCCTCAATCTCTTTGAATGTCCGTCCGAGGACGCTTTCCAGCTGTTCCCCTTTGGTAAGATGATACGCTACCATCTTCAGTTCGTTTTCCAGCCGTTCAATTTCTTTTCTCATGCCGCCGATTTTATCATTCAGTTCCTCTCTGGAAATCAAATCGTCTGCGTACATATCCATATATTTTTGCCGGGTTTTTTGCAGCTTTGCAAGCTGGGCATTCAGCTCTTTTTCATAATTCAGGTTTTCGTCCTTTGCCTTATAAACCCGCTGAAATTCTCCGACCACATAATGGATCACATTCTTCTTTGCTTTCATAAGTTCAGCAAAATATTCCTGCAAAACTTCAATCAATTCTTCTTCATCTACCGTCACAGCATTGGGGCAGTTGTCTGCACCACGCCCGTTATGCCCGGAACACACCCAGCGGACATAAGTGTTTTTATAGGTGCGGACTGTGCGCCGGAAGGACCAACCGCACTCCTTACATTTAATAAGAGTAGAGAATAAATATTTATTGCTTTGGCGTTCCTTATCCACCTTAAATGCTTTGCCTCTGGACTGCATAATCTGCTGTGCCTGTTCAAAAACCTCCGGCTCAATAATACGCAAATCTGGACGCTCCACGACCATCCACTCGGTTTCATCTTTGTCTGCTCTCTGCCCTGTCAGAAAGTCGGTTACTTCCTGTTTACCGTTGATGATCTTACCCGTATACAGTTCATTCGTAAGAATACGGCAAACCCCATTCTGGCTCCACTGGCAATTCCGCTTTGTCCGCAAACCTCGTTCATTTAAGAAAATGGAAATTTTCGCAGCACCATACCCGTCTTTGATATACCACTCATAAATTTGGCGGACAACCGCGGCTTCTTCCTCATTGATTGCAAGGTTAAAATAATCTCCAATCGTCTTATCATATCCGTAAACGATATTCGGGACACGGCCTTTTTCAGCATTCATCTTTTTTCCAAATTTCACACGCTTTGAAGTATTCGCACTTTCCTCCTGTGCCAATGCTCCAAAAATCGTCAGCACAAATTCACTGTTCCCCATACTGGTCATGTTGGCGGTCAAAAATTGCGTTTCAATTCCCAAAGATTTCAGCTTGCGGACATTCTGCAAAAGGTCAACGGTATTTCTGGCAAAGCGGGAAATATCCTTGACTACGACCATATCAAACAGCCCATGCTCGGCATCTGCCATCATGCGTAAAAATTCTTTTCGGTTTTTTATTTTGGTTCCAGAAATACCCTCGTCTGCATACAATCTTACTAAGGTGTCCCCTGTGCGTTTTGTGTATTCAGAAAAAAACTCTTTCTGTGCTTCCAGGCTGTTGAGCTGGTCAGCCTTATCGGTGGAAACACGGCAGTAAGCAGCTATATTCATGGCAAAACCTCTCTGTTAAAATTAAATCGTTCTGTTACATCTTAATATTATCACATGAAGTCAGCGTTTTCAACCATGAAAAAAAGGACACTCCGCTCACGCAGAGTGTCCCTCGTCTAATTTTTCTTCGGTATCATCTGATGCGGCTGCGGCTTCTTGAATAGCCGACTGTACTTTTTCCGTATTTGCTTCAATTAGGATTTTCAGTATGTAGCCGGCGGTCTCTGCCGCTGGATTAGGGTTATGAAACCGATAATTTAGTTTTCGCTTTTTCACAGCAGAGTTCCACCTCCTCCTTGTGCGCTGCTCTTTGTCCATGTCTATGAAAACAAGGCGGAAAATAGTACCATATAATTTTTGTCAAAGTTCACGCCCACGCTTGTTGGGCTGCCGTTTCAGTTCCGCCAGTATATCCGGCGGGATACGGTCAACCAGCCGCTGTAAATCGTCCAGTTCACTTTTCAGCTTTGCCCGTTCCATCGTATCTTTCATCTTGCCTTTTTCGCTGGCCTTTGCCCTTGCTTCCAGCTTTTCATTTTCCGCCAACAAGTCATTGATTGTGACATTGTACTTTTTCAGTTGCCCGGAGAAATTCTCCATCTGCGGGAACCACTTTTTCAGCATGGAGAGGGCTTCCTCTTTCTTCTTTCCGGCATTGAACGGGGTAATACCGTCCAGCGTGGCTTCAATGGCTCTTGCCTGTTTTGAGAGATTGACCGCCTGCTTGAACAGACGGGTGGGGATATGCTTCCTGCCTGTCTTGCTGGCACTTTCCCCACGCTCCAAGTTGGGATATTTCTCCACCATATAGGCGTGAAAATCGTCCTGCCATTTTGTGAGGTTGGCTCTGTTCCCAACAATCTCCTTTGCACACAAGCGGTTGTCCTCTGTCAGAGGGACAAAGACCAAATGCAGGTGGGGCGTTTTCTCGTCCATGTGTACCACCGCCGACACGATATTTTCTTTCCCTACCCGCCCGATTAAGAAATCAGCCGCCCTCTGGAAAAATTCCTGTATCTCATTTGGGGACTTGTTATTGAAAAACTCCGGGCTGGCGGTAATCAGCGTATCTACAAACCGGGTGCTGTCCCTGCGAGTGCGGCAGCCAGCCTGTTCAATACGGTTCTGTATAAAGTGGTAGTACCTGCCTTCCGGCTTAACAATGTGAAAATTGTACTTACTTCGGCTGGTGTCAATGTCGGGATTGCTGGCGTACTGTTCCTTTTGTCGTTCGTGATGGGCTTCCAGCGGTCTTGCCGGATTTCCCTTGTGCTTTTCAAATCGCAAAATTGCGTGTTGTGCCATGAAACTCCTTTCCCCATTCCATTCCTTTCCGGAACTTTTCCACAGGAAAATCCCGCAGAAAATATCTCGGATAGGATAGGAATGGATAAGATATAAATAAAATCGTTTTAATCTCTGTATTTCTATATACCGTCCGGTTTTCGTACTTCAAGAGGATTGATTATCGTACTCTATGAGTGCGTTTTTCAGTCCTCCGGCGTTCCATAACCGGATTTCTTGAAGTCGGTGTTTGGAACCGCTTCGTAGGATTTTGGGTAAATGCGGTTAGGTTTTCCACAGCCCTGTTTCTGGATTTCTACCAGTCCGGCATATTGCAACTCCCGCAGGGTGTTGACCGCTTTCTGTCGCCCGCAGTGGAGCAGCTCCACTACCTCGTTAATGGGATAGTAGAGGTAAATCCGCCCGTATTCGTCCGCCCACCCGTTTTTTCGGGATAGGTCTGTCCGGCGCAGGATAAAGGCGTACAGTACCTTTGCTTCGTTGGACAGCGGCGTGAATGTGGGGGCTTCAAAAAGGAAATTGGGAAGCCGGGTAAAGCTGACTGCCTTTTCCGGCTGATGGATATAAATGGTGTTTGTCATATCGTGTTTTGTGGACGGTTAGAAGCCCGTTTTCGGGGACAGACGGTAGTTTCTATTGCCTGCCCCTGTTCTGTGCTTGCAAAGCCTTGTAAATCAAGGACTTTTCAGCTCCTAACTGTCCACACAAGACCTCCTTTTCCGTTCACTTTCTGTTTTCTGCCGCCTGTGAACTCTGGCGGCGCAGTTGGGACAGTATTTCGCCCGGTTGGACTTTGGGACGAACACTCTGCCGCAGACCGCACAGCGTTTTAGCTCCTTATCCCGGAAAATCTCTGCTTCCAGCGTTCCGATTTGCGGCAAGACCGACCAGCGGAACCACTTACAGCAGACCGAGAAAGAAATGGTCTGGGGGCAGATGTGGGTGTCCCCATCGTCGAGGAGCATACAGTTCCCGTCCTCATAACAGCAGCACTCCCGTCGTATCAGGGCGTTTGCCTGTTTCCTCTGTGCCGGTGTCATGCGGTTAAGGGAACCGTCCGGCTTGCGCTCTATGGGCGGTAGTTGTTTATATGGGTTCTTTCTCATGTGTTCCCTCCATTTTTCCTTCGCCGTTCTCTCCGAAAAGGCTTCCTGCCCCATTCCTGCGGCGTGTTTCTCCTTTGGTACGCAAATGCGCTACTTCTCCGGGAGAGGTATTCCTTTTCGGACGGTCATTCTGTTTTCAAGGTGCAGCTCATCGATGAACTACCCTAAGTCTACACGAAAAAAATGCAGTTCCCGGAATCTTGCGAGAATTGCATTTTAGGAAAATATTCAATCTCAAAATTGCATTTCTGCAATTCTCCTGTATAATGGAAGTATGTAGAGGAGGTGCGTATCTATGGCTTTACCAGGAACACCCGGACAGCGGATTTCCGATTTATGCAACGGAAACCACATTACACAAAAGCAGCTTGCAAAGAAGATAGGCGTATCTGCTTCCCAGTTAAGCCGCATTGTCAGTGGAGAAACAAAGACGGTCAGCAGCGATATCCTCATAGGCGTGGCAAAGGAATTTAAGGTGTCCACCGACTACATACTGGGGTTATCCAATATCAGCGTCCGCAAAAGCTATGATATATCTGAATTGGGCTTGTCTGAGGGGGCAATCAAAGGGCTTGTGACGGGTACTGTGGATGTGCAAATCCTCAACCGGCTGTTGGAACACAAGAATTTCCCGAAACTGATGGACTTGATACGGATTTACTTTCAAGACACCGCAGCAAAGGGTATCATGGCACGAAACCGACTAATCGAGTTGGCAACGGTTTCCCTGTCTGATCTGATGAAAGAACACCCGGAGCATCGAGCAGAAGCAAAACAGGATTTACAACTTTTGAACGCCCAGAAGATGGGAGAACATGAAGCGGAGATTGAGAAAATCAAGAATATGTTCCTCTCTATCCTACGGGATATTAAGAAAGATATGGACAGCGGAAAACAGCCGGGAGAAGCTGTGACAGCCGCCATGTTCCAAACCATGCAAGACACACTGGCAGAACAAAAACAGGAACCGCTTTCTATGGACGATGTAACGGCTATGATTGCCGGGCAGATTGGGCAGATTCTTCCGATAGATGAGGAAACCAGCGACCAGTTCCAGCAGTTAATGAAGAAGATAATGGGGCAGGCAAATGGTTTGCCAAATGAGGAATAGATATGAGCGATGTAATGACCCCGGAACAGCGGAGCTGGGCTATGAGCCATATCAAAGGAAAAGATACCAGCATAGAAGTCTTGTTAAGAAAAGCGCTCTGGCACAAGGGTATCCGGTATCGGAAAAATTATAAAAAGCTGCCAGGTACGCCGGATATAGCCATAACAAAATACAGGATTGCTATTTTTTGCGACAGTGAATTTTTCCATGGTTATAATTGGGAGATAAAAAAGCAAAAGCTAGGCCACAACCGGGAATATTGGATCAAGAAGATAGAACGGAATATGGCCCGTGATCGTGAAAACGACTTTAAGCTGATTGCATTGGACTGGGTACCGATTCACTTTTGGGGGCAGGAGATACAAAAACATACAGAAGAATGTGTAAAAGCTGTTGAAGATTTGATTTTTGAGTTGCGGGTGAGCCAATTTGATGCTATGATAGACAGCACAAGGGACTATGTTGAAGATATAAAATAATAATTTTATATCTTCAACTAATATATTGACGAATTAAAAGGAGTGCCTTATGACGATATCGGAACAGATTAAAGTGCTTTGTGTGCGCTCCAATATCAGTGTTGCAGAACTTGCAAGGCGGATGGGGACTACACCGCAAAATTTCAATTCAAAAATGAAACGGGAAAGTTTTACAATCTCTGACTTAGAATATCTGGCAGAAGCGGTAGGATGTTCTTTTGAACGCTATTTTGTCCTTCCAGATGGAGAAAAGATTTAAGTAGGGGGACATACATGAATTTACTACATTTCAAAGACAATGCCTCAAACCGTGATGTAATTTCCCTGTTTTCCGGGGCGATGGGGCTGGATATTGGCCTTTCAAAAGCTGGCCTCAATATCGTAATTGGACAGGACTTTGATCCTTCTTGTGTCGCAACTATGCGTGCCAATGGGCATAAGGTTTTGGGTGGTGACATCCGTGAAATCAACGAAGCAGATTTGTTGGAACAGACTGGATTGGCACTGGGAGAACCTTTCCTGATTTGCGGTGGCCCGCCCTGCCAGCCATTTTCTACTGCCGGTAAGCGGCTGGGGATTAACGACCCAAGGGGCAGCTTGTTTATGGATTTTATCCGAATGATTGACTATATCCGTCCCCGTTTTTTCATTATGGAAAATGTAAAAGGGATTATGTCTGCCCCGTTAAAGCATATGCCTCTTGCGGAGCGTGATAAAAACGATCCTGAACAACATTTGGGAACTGTATTAGATGTTATCCTCTCTGAATTTGATAAATTAGGATATAAAACGGTGTATGGGATTTTGGATGCCGTCAATTATGGTGTACCTCAATTCCGGGAACGGTTTGTATTGATCGGAAGCCGGGACAATGAAGATATATTCTTGCCATTCCCGACACACTTCCAGATGCACCAAAACTCGCAATACCGCTGGCGCACCTTGAATGATACGATCCGGGATTTGGAAAATAATTGTGGGGAATCTGCTGCCTTTAGTAAAGACCGCCTTGCATACCTCCGCCTTGTCCCGGAAGGCGGAAATTGGCGTGACCTACCGGAAGATATTCGGAAAGAGGCTATGGGTGGTGCCTATGGTTCTGGCGGCGGAAAAGTTGGATTTTACCGGAGGTTATCTTACAGCCAGCCTTCACCAACTTTAGTGACCTCGCCGGTACAAAAAGCAACCATGATGTGCCATCCGACCCAAGACAGGCCTTTGAGTATCCGGGAATATGCCCGTATCCAGCAGTTTCCTGATGATTGGCAGTTCATGGGGACAAGCGTTGCAAAATACAGGCAAATAGGCAATGCTGTACCGGTTGGACTGGCATTGGCATTGGGAAATGCTGTACTTTCTGTTGCGGATCAATCCGCTGAAATCCGCACAAAACGATTTAGAGGGACAGACATCCATCAAAAACTGAAGCAAGCTATTGAAATAGGAGGAAGCTATTATGCCAATAAATAGCAATTACAATGAAGAAGCTATCGTAGAAGCTATTGCAACTGCATTGGATAATTTTTACACAAATTTAATCAGCAATATTGACAAGCTCAACATCAAAAAAGTTATGAAACGCAAGAACCCGTACCTGTTCCGGGCGAAGGCTATGAACGGGGCTGCACAGATTATTGATGCAATCCTTGCTGCCTTTGTATCCTCGTCCGAGGAAACAATCTTTGGAAATGTTTTCTTTGAACCTATTGCTACTGCTGCTGCACAAGGGCAAAAGGCATTGGCAGAAGGCGTTGACATTATGGTAGAGCGGGACAATACCATCTATGCTATTGCTGTAAAATCTGGCACAAGCGTTTTCAATGCGGACAGCCGCAAAAAACAGGAGCAGAACTTTATGGCGGCAAGTAAACTGGCTCAACAAGCTAAGAAACGCTTTGTCCCGATTGTAGGATATGGCTACGGAAAGAAGAAAACATCCAGCCGTGGGCTTCCCAAATTCTATATGGAATTGGCAGGCAAGGATTTCTGGACGGAATTGACCGGAGATGAAGAATTTTACATAAAGCTGATCCGTTTCATGGATAAGCTGCCAGAGAAATATGTAGAAGAATTTGATGCTTCCTATCAAAAAGCTTCAAATCGCCTCGTTCGTGAGTTTACCCAAGGATTCTGCTTTGAAGATGGTAGTATTGATTGGGAGAAACTTGTTGAGTTTAATTCAGGTAATTAATTTTCGGAGGATAGCATGAATAGAGGTTCTGAATGGCGAAGATGGGAACTGCATTTACATACGCCCTTCACTAAAAAAGCAGATCAATATATAGGAAAAACAACTGATGAAAAATGGGATAATTTCTATACTTCTATCTGTGATTATATAGGGGATGGAAGCGATCCTTTGCGTTCAATTTGCGCTATAGCAATTACAGATTATCTTTCAATAGATAACTATCTAAAAGTATGTGCAGATAACAGACTCCCTGATAGTGTTAAACATGTTTTTCCCAATGTGGAGTTGAGAATAACACCAATTGCATCAGATTCCCCCATAAATATACATTGCTTATTTGATCCAAGCATTGTTGGGGAATTAGAGGGGCGTTTTTTTGCTAATTTGAAATTTGAATATAATCACAACAAGTATAGTGCTACAAAAAGTGAGTTGGTTCGATTAGGCCGTGATTTCCAGAAGAATCAATCTTTAAGTGATGAAGATGCCCTTAAAATAGGTTTATCCCAATATGTGATTTCCTTAGAAACTTTGTCTGATGTTTTTAAGTACAATCCTCAATTAAAGGAAAAAACCATTATTGTAGTATCAAATAGTAGTACAGATGGTGCATCTGGGCTTCGTGCCCATAGTGACTATTTTTTAGGTAATATTTCCCAATTAGAAGCTACCCGGAGGGCAATTTACCAACTTTCTGACATGGTGTTTTCTTCCAATTCAAAAGATATATCATACTTCCTTGGGGAAGGTCCTGACTCTATAGATGTTGTGAAAGAAAAGTGTGGCTCGTTAATGCCCTGTATTCATGGCTGTGATGCCCATACTAACGAAAAAGTGTTTGCCCCTGCGGACAATCGTTTCTGCTGGATTAAAGCGGATCCAACTTTTGAGGGATTGAAGCAAGTCCTTTATGAACCAAAAGAGCGTGTGCGTATTAGCAGTAGTGTTCCAGATGAAAAACCAGAATACTATGTGATTGACCGAGTTGAGATAGTGGGAAATGCAGATTTCTCGCCAAAATCCATATATTTTAGCGACCAGCTTACATGTATCATAGGAGGAAAATCAACCGGGAAGTCCCTGCTCCTTCATAATATGGCAACGGCAATAGATAGGAAGCAAGTAGAGAAAAAACAGGAAACCGCAGCAACCAATGTTAAACAGATTCCGGAGTTAAAGGTTTATTGGCGTGACGGGGTTTGTAGTGATGATAAGAGCAAAGAGCGGAAAATTGTTTACATTCCGCAGACTTATTTAAACCGTTTAAGTGATGAAGAACAAGAAACAACGGAGATTGATACCATTATCCAAGACATTGTTCTGCAAGATCAAAAGTGCAACGAAGCATACCGCTTAATGCTCAAAAAGATTTCCGAGCAGAAGCAACAAATTGCGAAGTCGATTGTAGACTTCTTGCAGATTGTAAAGAATCGGGAAGAACTTTATGAGCGATGTAAAGGAATTGGCGACAAGGAAGCAATCGAAGCTGAACTTGAAAAATTGAATGACCAATTAGAACAACTTAGTAAAGAATATAATGTTACGGAAACTGAAATAGCAGAATATCAAAGTTCAATAGAAAATGCAAGAACCCTAAGGGAGTCATACTCCGTAGCGACCAAAGAAATTGAACAGATACAAGATATTCAATCCGTTGTAGATATAAAGTTCTCTTCTAATAGTGCATTTGCGGTTTTTAACGAGTTGTTTGATAACGCCATTGAAGAAGTGAAAAAGATCGCTGATGAAGCTTGGGCTGCCAAACGAGAGGAAATTTTACAAACGGCTCGTAAGAAATGCGGAGATATTGAGTCGGCTATAAGCAAGTATGAAGAAAGAATTGCTATATTAAAGCCGAAAATGGACGGCAATGAACGGATAAGCAAACTTTCTGCTTCTATTGTAAAGGAGCGAGAACGGTTGGCAAAACTTTCTGAATACCAAACCCAGCTAAGCACAGTGCAAACACAGTATAAGCAAAACTTAAATGAGTTAAGCCAATCGTTTTCTACTTTCAGCCAAATATATCTTGCGTATGTAGACAGCATTAATAGTGGCTTTGTTTCTTCTACAGACGAATTGGAATTCTCTGTAAGAAAAGTATTGCGTATTGACCAACTCGTGCGGAAAATTTCGGATCTATTAGATAATAGGTCAATTGGAAGATTTCATGCATTCAACCTCCGCGAAATAACAGAAGATGTATTATCTTCGGAACATATTGAAGCGTTTATCGAGGCAATCCTTACCAACTCAAAAGATACTCTGCAACTAAAAGGTGGTTGTACTGTAGAATCTGCCCTCCGTGAAATTTTGTCGGATTGGTATAATATAGATTATGTTGTCCGAATGGATAATGACGATATACAAGATATGTCGCCAGGCAAGAAAGCTTTGGTTTTACTTAGGCTTCTTATTAGCCTTGCTGAAAGCAGGTGCCCGATTCTTATAGACCAGCCCGAGGACGACCTTGATAACAGATCAATTTTCGATGAGTTGATACGATTTATTAAAGAGAAGAAGGTTGATAGGCAAATCATTACCGTTACACATAATGCCAATATTGTACTTGGCGGTGATGCTGAGTTGGTGATAGTTGCAAATCAAAAAGGAAAAAATGCCCCGAATAAACAATACCGCTTTGAATATCGTGGCGGTTCGATTGAGGACAATAATCCTGTTGTTGAAGAAAATGGGGAAGTCATCCTAGGCATATTAAACAGCAAAGGTATACAGGAACATATCTGTGAAATCCTTGAAGGAGGAGAGCAAGCCTTTGCTCTGCGGCAACACAAGTATCACTTTATCAAGAGCTAAGGTGCGTCATATGCCTGCTGCCGCTCCCGAAACCGTCCAGATTTTTGCCAATCCCCATCTGCAAAAACCTTCCCGTTTTCCTGCCGGGCAAAACGAGTGTTTCCATCCGGCGAAACCCTCATTTTACCCATCAGCCGTGACAGCAGGTATAACACACTACACTTTGCAAGCAAAGTCGTGTGCCAAAGGGATACCCTTTGGAAACCCTATTTTGTCGGAGTGTGTAGCCACACTTTCTCCAAAATGCAAAATAAGCAGCATAGGCCAGCCCGTTCCCGGTGCTGATCTATGCCGCTTATTTGCCTACATGGGCTTCTTACTCTATCGCCCATATTAACCGTTCTGTTTTATCACTTCCGTATGTACCGTGCTTTTACTCACCCCGTAAGCTCTCGCCGTCTGCCGCACCGTGGCATTGTTGTCGATGATATAGTTGGCGATACCGATGGCACGCTCTTCGATATAATCCTTCAAAGGAATACCCCCGTGGGATATTTTTTACTATTGTATGAAGGCTTTCCGGGGGGTATGACTAAATCTATCCTAAAACTTCCATCCCTTTTTAATCAGCTTCCCTAAAATCAAACTGTTCAATCAAACGCAGAACCACCTTCTCCGGCGGATCATTATTCATCTGAAATTTATTCCTAATTCTGGAAAAAGGCCCCTTATAGTAAGTGATATCCTTTTTGATTTCCCTCGGGGTATCCTGAAGTTCGATCGCTATCAAATCATCCCTCCCCAGATATTTACTAAAGCATCTGGTATAATACATCGGCGTAACCGCAACCACCTTATCACACTGGTCCTGAAGAATTTTTCCTAAAATTTCCCCACGGATTTTATCTCTCTCATATGGCCATACAGTATTGACAAAATGCTCCAGAGTCGTATTGCGGCGTCATTTTATCTCCTCATCCAGATCATAATATTTAAACCCCAGCTTCTCGGCAGGAAGACAACCAACCGTCGACTTGTCAACATTGGATATTCCAAATAGAAAAATGTTCATGGCTGTCCCCCAATCAGACCCGATTTGTCTATATAAATATCATTTCTGATCCCCCTGAATCCGCTGTTACCGGGGTTCAAATAATTTCCCATGTGCCGGTCTCCTCCTTTCGTTCCCGCTTTCATGACATCCCCGCCGGCGCTATTCTACAATCAAATGAGGTTTGCGCACGGCTGTTCCAGGCCAGTCACTCAGAGAGCGCATGATGATTCTGTCAATTGCGCTCGGACAGTTCAACCTGCAGTCTCATGCCAAGGGCCGCCGCAATCCGCACCATCATCTCCAATGACGGATTGTAATCGCCACTTTCAAACCGCGTAATATTCGTCCGCGGGATCCCGGCGCGCCTGGCCAGCTCCGCCTGTGTAATGCCCTTTTCCTTTCTGCTCCGGACATACCGGGCCACCACGTCCTTACGTGTATCCTTCTGATCTGCCTCTATCAAAATTTCCTGGTTGTCGATTGAATAAATATAATCCATTCCGCGTCCCATGGTTTATTTCTCCCTATACTTTCAATCGCTTCTTCATATGCTGAATGACGGCAGCATACTGTGCGCAGAATTCCTCACCCGTCACATAGTCAATCCTTTCCACACATATATACATCTGTCCCTTTTTCGTCTGTACCTTTAAGATGTCCCCGGGAACTACAGCCGTTTTCAGGGTGTATGTCCAGGTATACATTTTACCGCCCTTAACCTTCCATCCCCTCCCGTCCGGCAGCGCATGGCGGCCCCTGACCACTTTCCTCAGAGGACGGGCTGCAAGCGCTTCGTATATATCCGGACTGATTCCGTATTTTCTCGCAAGAATATAGGAAGTATACCCGTCCCTCAGTTTTCCCTCCTCATCCACCACAATCGCATGGGCCAGTTCGTGGGATGACCTGTAGTATGCCTCATAATATTTCAGCTTCCCGGGTGACGGATCCGTCATATCATCCAACCGTATCTGCTCCAAAGAACATACATTCGTCTGATTCACGATGGATATATCTGCCAGCCTGTCCTTTAACCAGTCTGCATGGTTCAGGGCATCGCATGCAGCAAAAACCGCATGGTCTCTGTCGGCTGCCACTGTCGGCATGTACAGATTCCCGGCGCCGCCGTGTGCAATCCCCAATCCCAGCAGGAGCTCGTCAATCCTCCTGATCAGCTTCTCCGTGCTCCCCGGTTCCTCTTCCCCTCCGTGTAAAAATACTGCCATTCCTTCATTCATTTGTTTTACCCCCTTGACAATGGAATCATATAAGATACAATCATCTGGCCATATTGTATCTTATATGATATATTTTGTCAATAAAAAAATAATTTTAGATGCTTGATCAAAATGGAATCAATAAAAATGGCATAATTTTTGTACCTATTTGTCGAAAAATGTCATATTTTGCAAAGTTTCGGACTTGAAAGTCTGAAACTCTTGACTTGTACTTCTGTTTGGGTATATAATATTGAAATGGGACATTTCCCATACACTGAAATGCGATAACTACAGCACAAAAAATACCGGAATATCAAAAAACAAACGACATTTAGGAGATGCATTATGGCTGCACTGATTAACCGCCCTGAATACCTGGGACAGCTGATTCAGAACAAGGACGTAGATCTAGTCAAAATCGTGACAGGAATCCGCAGATGCGGAAAATCCTCGCTGCTCGATCTGTTTCACCAATATCTGACAGGCGCAGGGGTGCCGGATGAAAACATCCTCCACATGAACCTGGAGTCGCTGCGCTACCGGAACCTGGCAGATTATCTGTCCTTCTATGAGTATGTCAGCGGACATATTGCACGAGACGGCAGAACCTACCTGATTTTCGATGAACTGCAGGCTGTGGAGCACTGGGAAAAAGCCGTTGAATCCTTCCGCATTGATTATGATGTAGACATTTATATCACAGGTTCCAACGCTTATCTGCTGTCAGCCGAATTTTCCACTCTGCTGTCCGGACGCTATGTGGAAATCCGCATGTTGCCCCTTTCTTTCCGAGAATTTCTGGATTTCTACGAATTTGAGTCCGCCGTCACAATGGAGGAAAAATTCCAGAAATACCTGCAGTTCGGCGGCATGCCCATCCTGCGGGAATACCGTTTCAACGAGGCGAGGAGCATCCAGGCCCTGGAAGGCATTTATTCCACAGTTGTCCTGCGGGACGTTTTGCAGCGCAACAGCCAAGCTGACCAGAACATGCTTCAGAAGATCGTGCTGTTTCTCTGTTCCAATATCGGCAGCATCACTTCACCCAACAATATCGGAAATGTGCTGTCAGCCGAAGGGGATATCCTGAACGGCAGGGGCAGAAATATCGCCGGGAAAACGGTAGATAAATATATTGCCATGCTCCGCAGCGCATTCATTTTCTACTCTGTAAGCCGTTACGACGTCAAGGGAAAGCAGCTGTTAAAGACGCTGGGCAAAAATTATATCATCGACCTGGGCTTCCGCAACATGCTCCTGGGCTACCGCGATGCTGACCGCGGACACATCCTTGAAAATATCGTATTTCTGGAGCTGCTCCGCCGAGACTACCGCGTCTGCATCGGCAAGGTCGGCGAAACGGAAGTGGATTTTGTCGCCGAAAAACCGGACGATAAACTTTACATCCAGGTAACGGAAAGCATGCTGTCGCAGGAAACCCGTGACCGCGAGCTGAAGCCCCTGCGTATTATACAGGATAATTATGAAAAAATAGTCCTGTCCATGGACAGGAACTTTATCACTTCCTACGACGGAATCAAATCCCTGAATTTGATCGACTGGCTGCTGCGCTGAGGATTTATTCCTCCCGCTGCAAATGTTTCATCCGCTTGACGGCAGCCCTCTCCATCCGATCCGCATGGCGGATGGCTGTCCTTACCTCTCGTCGTTGTATTTATGGAAATCCGCTATTTCTCCTACCTGGAACAAGAAGACCTCATAAGCACCAAAACAGGCAGAGACAGCCCGTTTTGGTGCATGCGGCTTCGTACTCATTCACACAAAGCACATTCTAAACTATCTCATGTGACCGACGGCTGAACAGTAAGTCTTAAATTTCCGTCAGGTTCTGGCGGCCCCGTCCACGGACAGGATCACCCCCGTTACATAGCTTGCCATGTCGCTGGCCAGATAGAGGAACGCATTGGCCACATCCTCTGGCTCGCCCACGCGTCCCAGGGGGATGGTCGCGATCAGGGGTTTGATCAATTCGTCAGGCAGCGCCGCCACCATGTCTGTCCTGGTAACGCCGGGGGCAACCGCATTGACACGGATGTTGTCTTTGCCTAGCTCCCTTGCCAGGGACTTGGTAAGGCCGTTTACCGCAAACTTGGATGTCGGATATGCCACGCCCGAAGGCTGCCCATAAATACTCACCATGGAGCTGGTATTCAGGATCACGCCGCCTCCCTGCTCCTTCATCACTTTGGCAGCCGCCTGGCAGCAGTGAAACACCGCGTTGACATTGAGGGCCATGGTGCCTGCAAACTCTTCCGGCTTGTAGGTGTACAGGCTTTCCCTGGCAGATACGCCCGCATTGTTCACACAGATATCCAGTCTTCCGAAGGTCTCCTTCACCGTAGCCACAGCATTCTCCACCTCTTCCGGCTTCTGCAGGTCAGGGCACAGCCCGATAACCCTGGGCTTTGCTCCTTCCACATACGCCGGGTTCTCCGCTTTCAGCTTATCCAGGGCCTTGTCCACGGTCTCCTGCCTGGAACCGCAGAGCGCAACATACGCCCCGTTCTCCAGGTACAGTTTCACGATGGCGTACCCGATTCCCCTTGTGCCGCCTGTCACCATTGCAACCTTGCCTTTTAATAATTCCATTTTTCTTCCTCCTATTTATAGTTCCGCAACCGGCCCAATCCGTACCGGAGATATGCAGAAGAATTCCTGTCCCAAATGCAGGGCCAGTCATTCTTCTGGGCACGGATTCGGCCGGTTGCTGTTTTTACAGTTCCGCAACCGGCCCAATCCGTACCGGAGATATGCAGAAGAATTCCTGTCCCAAATGCAGGGCCAGTCATTCTTCTGGGCACGGATTCGGCCGGTTGCTGTTTTTACAGTTCCGCAACCGGCCCAATCCGTACCGGAGATATGCAGAAGAATTCCTGTCCCAAATGCAGGGCCAGTCATTCTTCTGGGCACGGATTCGGCCGGTTGCTGTTTTTTTATTCCGTTATACGCGTACCCTTCACGTTATATGTGCGTGTTCTCCCCGCATTGTGCCGTCCCGGCAGCAGACAGGAAGGTTCTCAGAATTCCACCGGCTGATATTCGCCCATATCCGGCACGAAGACACCATCATAAAAATCCAGGAAGATGCGGTAGCACTCTTCCTCCGTACATATTTTGCCGAACAGCCTGGTTCCCTCCTCCTGAATCCCCAGTTCCACCTCAATGCCCTCATCCTGCACACAGGCCTGGACATACCGCACTTTATGCCGGGGTTCGGGCGCTGTCAGGATCACGAACTGGTCCGGATCCTCAAACATATCCGCCAGGTAATCCTCGACATCCACATCGCGGAAGTTTTCGGTCTTTCCGTTCTGGTTTTCCAGAGTAAAATGACTCTGTTTGGCTACATTTTTAAAGACCATATCTTTTCCCACGGTCCTGTACTCCTTCATCGTGATTTTTTACTTGCAAACGCATTCATATTCCGTATTCCTGTTCTGCATCACAGAATCGAAATGCATCGTACTCCTTTAGAAAACAGCCGCCGCTGGCTGTACACTCACGCTTCTGATAACCAAAAAGCAGAAGCTTTCTCCGTTCAGCTCAGGCGCCTAAGCCAGAAAGCCAAGTCGGTCTCCGGACATTCAGACAAACAGTGTACAACCCTGCGCCTTAAACTGCTCGATCTTCCTGTCTATGTCCTCCACCGCAACGTCCAGCTTTGCGGCCAGGCACGTCTTGCAGAGAAACTGCGTGCTCCCCCGGTTGACGAACTTTTTATAGGCTCCCACTTCATTATAAGTAAGCAGCTTCCCGCACTGCATACAGCCGTTATCCACCGCGCAACCTCCGTCACCGTATTCTCTGCCCTGCTTCCCACAGCACCCTGGGGCCGCTTTATCACACAGCCTGCATCATTGTACGGCTGCCTTACGACACAGTCCTCTCCAGCCTGCTTACAGCCGTCGTTCACCGCGCAACCTCCAGGTCTCCCTGCCGTACATCCCCCGTCACCGCGCAGCCTCCAGGTCTCCCTGCCGTACATCCCCCGTCACCGGGCAACCTCCAGGTCTCCCTGCCGTACATCCCCCGTCACCGGGCAACCACCTTCGCCCGCAGCACTTCGCAGTCAAAAGGTGCAAGTTCACGGATCATCGTAGAATTCTTTACTCTGAAAGGTTCCCCTCCCCATACGTCCTTACACTCCAGCGTCATCCCCGTGCTGAAGGGCAGCCCCACTTCATCCAGGTTCAGCCGGGCCACGGCCTTCTCCCCGCTTAAGTTAAACAGTCCGATGGCGAGATCCCCGTTCTCCAGCTGCCTGGAATACAGGATGAGGTCCCCGTTTGCCCAGGTGCCGTTCAGCTTCACCGGCTGGCGGCAGGCGCTGTCCTGGTTGATGCGGATCAGTTCCTCATTGCCCAAGATATCCTTCGTAGCCTGGTTCATGTCCCGGACATCGCAGCCGATCATCAGCGGCGATCCCATAAAGGCCCAGATGGAAAAATGGGTCTTGTACTGGGTGTCGCTGCAGCCCTTCAGCCCCACATTCCCCTTGCCGTACATGCCCACAATCAGCATGTCCATGTCATTGAAGCAGCCCACGCCGTTGTAGGGGTGGAGCTTCTCCTGCTGCTTCGTCAGATCCTTCACGGACTCCCATGTGTCAAAGATGTCCCCCGTGGAACGCCACATGGAAGCAGCCGTGCTCTTGATCCACTCGTGTGTCTCGTCCACACCCCAGGAGCAGGCGGAAAACAGGATATCCCTGCCGCAGTTTTCCAGGGCCAGTCCCATCCGGCGGTACAGGTATTTCCCGGGAATGATGGGGCTGTGGTAGCAGTAATCATACTTCAGGAAATCAACCCCCCACTCCGCAAAAGTCCGGGCGTCAATAAATTCATGCTCGAAGCTGCCCGGATACCCGGCACAGGTCAGGTTTCCCGCGCAGGAATACATGCCGAATTTCAGTCCCTTGGAATGCACATAGTCCGCCACGGCCTTCATTCCGTGGGGGAATTTCTCCGGATCCGCCACCAGACGCTCTTCCCTGTCACGCTCTTTTAAAGACCAGCAATCGTCGATTACGAGATACTCATAGCCTTTCTGCGGCAGCCCCTCTGCCGCCATGGCGTCTGCCGTCTCGAAGATGAGCTGCTCATTGATATTCTCCCCAAATGTATTCCAGGAATTCCATCCCATGGGCGGTGTTAATTTTACCATAATAATTGACCTCCGTTTTCTGTTATTCCCAAGACCGCCAGAATTTACAAATCCGTCTAAAGCCCGTGTAAATTGCTTTCCGTCAGCTGTACGGCATATATGGCTGGTGTTCTTTCACTGCAGGTTACTAAATAATCATATCTCCGCCTCTGACCTGCCGGGCTGTGTCGGCCGAATGACAGTCAAAAATACCACGGGCGTGCAGATGACAGAAAAGAATTTTCCGAAACGCTCTATCGGTGTGCCCAGGTAGTGCGGGAGCACAGGATCAGGATGGGAAAGATCTCCAGCCTGCCCGCCAGCATGTCAAGCGCCAGCACCAGCTTGGAAAAAGTACTGTACGCCGCATAGTTACAGGTAGGTCCCACCGCCTCGAACCCCGGCCCGATATTGTTAAAGCAGGCCAAAACCGCAGACAGATTTGTAGTAATGGAGAATCCGTCCACCGAGATCAGCAGGAAGCTTGCAACGATCAGAATCGCATAAGCCGCCAGATAGGCATTGGTATTCTGGAGCACCTTCTCGCCGATGGGCTGCCCGTTGACCCGCACCACCTGCACTTTCTGCGGATGCACAATCTGCTGCACACTCCTGCGCAGGCTCTTTAAAACCAACAGCACCCTTCCGCACTTAAAGCCTCCCCCCGTACTGCCTGCGCTGGCCCCGATAATCATCAGGCACAGCAGTATGGCCTTGGAAAGTCCGGGCCAGAGTTCATAATCCGTGGTGGCAAAACCTGTTGTGGTCATAATGGTCACTACCTGGAACGCCGCATGGCGCACTGTCTCCCCAAAAGTGTCATAAAAACCCTTCAGATTCAACGTGATGGCCAGAATGCTGCCTGCGGCTACAGCCAGATACAGACGCAGCTCCTCGTCCCGGAAGACATTCCTCACCTGCCTGATCAGCAGCAGATAAAAGCAGGTAAAATTAACTCCGCACAACAGCATGAAAACCGTACAGACATTCTGAATGTAGGGGCTGTACCCGGCTATACTGTCATTTTTAATTCCGAATCCTCCTGTGCCCACGGTTCCGAAGGCAGTGCAGAGCGCGTCAAACAGGGGCATCTTCCCCAGCATCAGAAAAAATACATCCAACACCGTCAGCAGGATATAAATCAGATACAGGATACCCGCCGTCTTCCGCATCTTGGGTACCAGTTTTCCCACATTGGGGCCCGGACTCTCCGCACGGAGCAGATGCATGGTATAACCATTATCCCCTCCCCCGATGGAGGACACCGCCAGCAGAAATACCAGTACGCCCATCCCTCCCAGCCAGTGGCTGAAGCTTCTCCAATACAGAATCCCCCTGGGAACCCCTTCCACCTGGGGCAGAATGGATGCCCCTGTGGTGGTAAACCCGGATACGATCTCGAAAAAAGCGTCCACAAACCCGGGAATCTCCCCGGAAAGATAAAAAGGCAGGCATCCCAACAGGCTCATGACGATCCAGCTGATACCCACGCAGGCCAGGCCCTCCTTGGCATAAAATTTGTTTTTGGACCCCCTGCACAGCCACATCAGCCCCAACACAATAAAAAGAATAGCCGCCAAAGTCCACATGAACGCCTTCACGGAGGCAAATTCCCGCTCCCAAAGGCTGATCAGCATAGCCGGCACCATAAATACAGCTTCCACCATCAGTATTTTACCGATGAATCTTCCCATCATTTTATAATTCATAGCAAGCCTCTCACCGATTTATGATTCAAAGATATCATTCAGCTGATATATATTCTTGCCTTTGCCGGTTACGATATAAACGATATCGCCGACCTGGAAGAAGGATTCGCCGTTTGGTATTTCCATTGTGGCCCCCTTGGAAATACATACCACAAGAACTCCTTTTTTCAGCTTCAGATTCTTAAGGTGCTCGCCGCAGTGCTTTACCTTGCCGTCCACGAAAAATTCCATGGCCTCAGCCTGTCCGTCCGCGATGGTATGCACCGTCAGTGCCGCGCCCGTCTGGTTTTTCATAGCACGCACATACTGTACGATGGTGTTGCAGCACAGTTCCTTCGGGGAAACCACGCTGTCCAGGGACAGATTTCCAAGGATGTCGGTGTTCTCAATGTGTCCCAGTTTGGTGATGACCTGGGGAACCTTACAGCTCGCGCCGTAAAGGGATATGATCATATTCAGCTCGTCCAGGCCCGTGGTACTCACCAGGGCGTCACAGCTGGAAATTCCCTCGCTCTCCAACAGAAGCTGGTTCGTGGCATCCCCCTGGATAATACAGGCCGAGGGAAGCTGTGCCGCCAGCTGTGTACACCGGTTGGGATCCTTCTCGATAATCTGTACCCCGATACTGCTGTTTTCCAGCTGCTTCGCCAGATAATAGCTGACACGTCCGCCACCGCACATAATCACACGTTTTGTTTTGTGGGTGATAATACCCAGGTTTTTCAGCAGAATCGTCAGTGTATTCGTAAATGCGGTTACGAAAATACGATCCCCTTCCCGGAGGACAAAATTTCCGCCCGGCGCCACTGCTTTTCCGTTTCGCAGAACCGCACACACCAGTATCTTACACTTGACAATATTGTACATCTCATTCAGCGCCACATTACAGAGTTTGCTCTTTCCGTCAATCCGCAGCTCCACGATTTCCACACGGCCCTTTGTAAAAGTATCCCGCTTCAGGAATCCCGGATACTTCAGGAGTCGCTCAATCTCGATGGCAGCCTGCCTTTCCGGGTTCACTGTCATGGAAAGCCCGAACATATCCCGCAGGGTATAGATCTGATCCGTATATTCCGGATTGCACACCCTGGCAATGGTGTGGATTCTGGCATTCATGGCATGGGCCGTCATACAGCAGAGCAGATTCACCTCATCCGCCCCTGCCATAGCAATCAGCAGGTCAGCCTCCCTTACCCCCGCCTGCTGCAGTACGCTCATGGAGGCGCAGTTTCCCTCCACTACCATAATGTCAAAACGTTCCTCACTGGATTCAAGCACCTTCAGATTGGAATCAATCAGCGTCAATTCGTCGCCCTCGGCGGACAGCTGGCTGGTAAGCGCAGCCCCAACCTTGCCATTGCCGGCAATAATAATCTTCAATGCCCCAAAACCTCATTTCGTCAATATTTTTATGTCAATGCTGGCAAATGATTTCTTCCATGAGTATATAGCAAATGCCCACAATATAGGCGGCAACTACCCCCGCCTGTTTTGTGGGCCGTATCTTAATTCACAATTCTCCGCACGCCAAGGATGGTTCTGTACTGGGCCTGGCTCACCTTGATCCCACCGCTGGGATAAGGTCTGCTGTTGCTTGCGTGCACGATCAGGCCGTCCCCGATATACAGTCCCACATGCCCCTCATAGCAGATGATATCCCCCGGCTGAGCCTCACTGTAACTGACGCCTGTTCCGTTGTTTCTCTGCTGATAGGAGGTCCTGGAAATGGAATATCCAAAATCACTGTACACCCTGTAGGTAAAACCGGAGCAGTCCGCCCCGTTGGTCAGGCTCGTTCCCCCTGACACATAGGGATTGCCTACAAACTGCAGCGCGTACTGGGCAATCTGCTTTCCCGTGGCGCTGCCGGAAGAATTTGTCACCGCGGAAGATGCGCTGCCAGAAGACGTGCTGCCGCTTCCGGAGCCCGAGGAACCTCCCCCGCCGCCGCCCGAACCCGCATTGTTCTGCGCCGCCTGGGCCTTGGCCAGATTTGCCTTATCCTGCTGCAGGAGCTTTTTCGCCACTGCCGCTTCCTGCCTGGCCTTCTTGATCTCGGCCTCGTAGTTGGCTGATTCCTGTTTCTTCCTGGCCATCATGCTGTCCAGGCTTGCCTTCTGATTCTTAAGCTCCTGCCTGTCCGCCTCCAGCTGCTGCCTGTCCGCCTCCAGCTGCTGCCTGTCCGCTTCCAGCTGCTGCCTGTCCGCCTCCAACTCCGCCTTTTCATCCTCCAGCCTCAGCCACAGCTCATGTACCTGGTTTTTGACA
>CAJTSY010000022.1:0-10612 GCA_910578995.1 uncultured Acetatifactor sp. | reverse complement strand
CTCCGCCTTTTCATCCTCCAGCCTCAGCCACAGCTCATGTACCTGGTTTTTGACATTGATATACTCCAGAAGCATGGCGTTCTCATATTCCTGCACCTTCTCCACACGGTCTATCTGGTTCAGGATATCGGAGAGTCCCTTCCCCTCCAGAATCGCGTTCAGGTAGGAATCCTCCCCCCGCTCATAGATCATCCGGGCGCACACGGCCATATTGTCCCGCTGGGCCGCCTCCCGCTCCATGGCAGCCTTGTACTCTGCTTCCGTCTCCACTATCTGCTGCTGCTTCTGTGCAATCTCCTCCTCTTTCAGGGCGATCGCCTCTTCCTTCAGGCCGATCTCTTCCTCCTTTGCCGCAATCTCATCCTCCTTCAGGCCGATGGTGGCCATTGTGTTGGTGATCTCGGCATTCAGGTCGTCGATCTGCTCCTGCAGGATATCCTGTTCGCTCTCCAACGCCACAATCTGGTTGTTAATGCTCTCAAGCTGATCTGTGTGCTTGTTGATCTGTCCCTGTATCTCGGAAACACTGCCTGCCTCCACCCTCAGGCTGTCCCCCGCCCCCGTACAGAAAAGCACACCCGCCAGACTCAATGCCAATATGAAATTTAGTGTTTTCTTTTTTCCTCTCATGCTTCTAAGCATACCACATTTCCGATTATTTTTCATCCCTGCAATTATTAAGAAATTGTAAAGTCGCATCAGTGAGTTACTGCCCTATAAATCACAGTTCTTCACAGTCCTGGGGAAGGGCACCACGTCCCGGATATTGCCCATTCCGGTCAGGTACATCACGCACCGCTCAAAGCCGAGCCCGAAGCCTGCATGCCGCACAGAACCGAAACGGCGCAGATCCAGGTAGAACCCGTAGTCCTCCCTGTTCAGCCCCAGCTCCTCCATCCTCCGCTCCAGAAGCTCCAGGCTGTCCTCACGCTGGCTGCCGCCGATGATCTCTCCGATGCCGGGCACCAGGCAGTCCATGGCCGCCACAGTTTTTCCGTCCCCGTTCAGCTTCATATAGAAGGCCTTGATCTCTTTGGGATAATCCGTCACAAACACAGGGCGCTTAAACACCTCCTCCGTGAGATACCTCTCATGCTCCGTCTGCAGGTCGCAGCCCCAGGATACCTTGTAGTCAAAGGCATCGTTGTGCTTCTCCAGGATGTCTATGGCCTCTGTGTAGGTTACATGGGCGAATTCCGACTCGGCCACGCCTTTAAGCCTCTCCAACAGTCCCTTGTCCACAAACTGGTTGAAAAACGCCATCTCCTCAGGCGCGTTTTCCAGCACATAGCGGATGATGTATTTCAGCATGGACTCCGCCAGAATCATGTCGTCCTTCAGATCGGCAAAGGCCATCTCCGGCTCGATCATCCAGAATTCCGCCGCGTGGCGGGTGGTATTGGAATTCTCCGCCCGGAAAGTAGGGCCGAAAGTATATACATTTTTAAACGCAAAAGCATACGTCTCCACGTTCAGCTGTCCGCTCACGGTAAGATTGGTGGGCTTTCCGAAGAAATCCTGTGCAAAATCCACCTTCCCGTCCGCCGTCCTGGGAATGTCATTCAAATCCATTGTAGTCACCTGGAACATCTCTCCCGCACCCTCACAGTCGCTTCCCGTGATCAGGGGCGTATGCACATACACAAATCCCCTCTCCATGAAAAAGCTGTGGATGGCATAGGCGATCAGGGACCGTACCCGGAACACTGCCTGAAACGTATTGGTCCTGGGGCGCAGATGGGAAATAGTACGCAGGTACTCAAAGGTATGGCGCTTCTTCTGCAGGGGATAATCCGCAGTGGAAGGTCCCTCCACCGCCACTTCCGCCGCCTGCATCTCAAAGGGCTGCTTTGTCCCCGGCGTCTCCACTATGGTTCCCCTTATGATCAGCGCAGCGCCCACGTTTGTCCTGCGGATCTCGTCAAAATTGGACAGGCCGTCCCCATACACCACCTGCAGCGGCTCGAAAAAAGTACCGTCGTTGATGATCAGGAATCCGAAATTCTTGGAATCCCTGTTGCTTCTCACCCATCCTCCCACGGTCACTTCCCTGCCGATGAATTTCTCCCGGCTGCGATAAAGCTCTTTAATGTCTGTCAGTTCCATATTTTTCCTCACTTCCGCACATTCCCGTGCAATATTGTATATTTTTCCTGCTTTTTGTTATTTTATCCACATTCTGGGTAATTTCGCCGGTATGCCGGAATCCTTCCGCCTTCCCCGTTCCGGGATCTGCCTGCGGACGACTGCCAGTTATGCGGGGCTGACCCTGTTACTGTTCACAACAGCCTGAACCTTACTATACCACATCCGACTCCTTCTGAAAAGCCTTTTCTTACTCATTTTCCGCAAAGGTTTCCCGCGGGGTTACTGTTCACTCGGTGCCTCCGCGAGGGTTTTCGTGCGCATTATGCACGAAAAGCCCGAGACAGCGGGCGCCAAAATGAGCGTTCTTTGCTCAATTCATGACAATAGAATTCTGCACTTGAATTCTATTGTATGTGTGCATCATGTTGCTGTGAACGGCGAAGCCGTGAACAGTAACCCCGCGGGATATGCATTAGTTGTTGGGAAATACCTGAATTTCTGTTGCTTAACCATGGGAAAGTGTGCTAAAATAAGAAAATCAGAAACATACCAAAGGAGGCTCACCATTTATGAAACCATGGATGATCGTATTGATCGTGATCGCAGTGGTGCTGATCGCACTGATCGTGGCGCTCTATTTTCTGGGAAAACGGGCCCAGAAAAAGCAGCAGGAACAGCAGGCCATGCTGGAGGCTAACAAGCAGACCGTCTCCATGCTGATCATCGATAAGAAGAAAATGAAACTACGGGATTCCGGACTCCCTCAGGTGGTCCTGGACCAGACGCCTAAACTGATGCGGGGCTCCAAGCTGCCCATCATCAAGGCCAAGGTAGGCCCCCAGATCATGTCCCTGATCTGTGACGACAAGATTTTCGATTCCGTTCCGGTGAAAAAGGAAGTAAAAGCCGTAGTCAGCGGTATTTACGTGCTCAATGTAAAGGGGCTGCACGGTAAGCAGACTGAGGCCATTCCGGCCAAGAAAAAGAGCCGCTTCAGACGTGCCCTGGAGATGGCCCAGGAGAAAGCAGGCGCAAAACCGCTGAAATAATTTTAATCATTTCATGGCATATCTGCTGCCGGAGCCGGGAATCCTCCCGTTCCGGCAGTCTTTTTGTGTGCAGTCCAGCGGATTTACTCCCCAATAGCCGTCCTGGCTTCCACTACGGTCTCCACCCGCACCATCCTTCCGGCCTCCGGGCGAAAGCCATAGTCTGGCATACAGCGGGGTTTCAGGATACGAAAATCAAACTGCCGAGCCTCAGAGCCACATATCATCCGTAGGAAATCCCCCTGCCCACATTAGGCCGCACGGCGCAATAGGTGGCGTCCGCTATAAAGAGGAACAACAGCAGAAGGCATGCCGCAACCCGCCATTTCCGGGGGATCCTCCTGTACAGTTTCTCGTACAAAGGCAGAAGCAGGCACACCAGAGCCGTTCCCCCAAGCCCGAAAATGACTGCCCCCGCCAGGCAGATCCTGCCGTTCAGGTTGAGAACATGGCCGCTGTAATCCCACCATCGGATCCCCCAGAGAGCCTCCAGAAACCAGCTGGTGAAATATTCCAGCACAGAGCAGACCGCCGCCGACAGCAGAAATACCCACAACGGCCTCTCCCTCAGCCGCCTGAGAAGAAAACACAGCAGCAGCCCTCCCACCCCATAGATGGGAAGATAGGGCCCCCGGTACACGCCCCTGTTGATAAAAGCATGTTCCGTGCACAGATACAGCAGCACCTCCCAGACCCATCCGATAAAGGCCATGACAAAAAACAGCAGGGCATAATAATCAAATTCACGGGATACTCGATTCTCTTTCATATCTGACAGTATTCCCCTGATTTCCCAAAATATGAACTCGCAGGGCAGAAATGTGTCTCCACCTGAATTATGACGACTCCCGCAGCCCATCTTCACGACGGTACCGCCGCACGTCCGGATCTTGGTATTATTTCACTCAAAACCCGATTGCACTTCCCTTTCAGATATGGTATCATGTTAACCATTCGGGCCTTTCCCCGGGCAGTCCGCCCCCGAATGGAAGCGGCGCCGGACGGGGACGCCCATCCTCTCCCAGGCAGCCAAGGCCGCCTCCCCAAGCGGTTTTACTCCCCGGGAAATATCCTTAACTTACTTACAGCCGCCATCGGCCCAGGCTGCGGAGGAATATGCCATGCAGAAGAAAACCGGACTCAGAAACGACCCTTTTTACCGCCAGATCTTTAAACTGGTGCTGCCTATCGTCATACAGAATCTCCTGAGCGCCGCCGTCAGCTCCGCCGATGTGGTGATGCTCAATTACGTGGGGCAGTCCTCCATCTCCGCGGTTTCCCTGGCGGCCCAGTATGCCAGCGTGCTCTTCATGGTCTTCTACGGCCTGGGCACGGGAGCCACCATGCTCTGCGCACAGTATTACGGAAAGGGCGACATGCGCGCCCTCCAGGTGGTGGAAGGCATCGCGCTGCGTTTTTCCCTGTGCTTTTCCCTGGTTTTCGCCGGGATGGCACTGCTGATTCCGGAACAGATGATGGGGCTCTTCACAAACGACAGTGAGCTGATCTCCATCGGCGCCTCCTATCTGCGCTGTATGAGCGTCTGCTATCTGTGCTGGGGCGTCACGGAAGTGTACCTGGCCGTCCTGCGCAGTATCGGACGGGTGATGATCAGCACCATAATGAATATACTCGCATTTTCGTTGAATATTATCCTCAATGCCGTATTTATCTTCGGCCTGTTCGGCGCGCCGAAACTGGGAGCCGCCGGTGTGGCCATCGCCACTTCGCTTTCCAGGCTCATCGAGCTGGCGGCGTGCTTTGTGGTGTCCTTCCGCAGTAAGGACATCAAACTGGACTTCCGGTATCTCTTTGTGAAAAATAAGGCTCTCTTCACGGATTTCGTGAAGCTCTCCCTGCCTGCCCTGGGCAACGATATCTCCTGGAGCGTGGCGTTTTCCATGTATTCCGTGATCATGGGGCACCTGGGCACGGACGCGGTGGCGGCCAACTCCTTCGTGGTGGTGGTCCGGAACTTCGGCACCATCCTCTGCTTCGGCATGGCCAGCGCCGGAGGGATCCTGTTGGGAAATGTGATCGGGGAAAACAAACTGGAAGACGCCCGGGAAGACGCGAGAAAACTGATGCGGCTGACGGTGATCACAGGGGCCATCGGCGGCCTCATCGTCCTGGCCGCCACGCCGCTGGTGTTAAGCTACGCCGATCTGACGGACACCGCCATGCATTACCTGAAATATATGCTGTTGATCAATACCTACTACGTCATGGGCGCGGCTGTAAATACCACCCTCATCGCAGGGGTCTTCCGGGCAGGCGGGGACAGCCGGTTCGGCTTTATCTGCGATACCATCGATATGTGGTGCTATGCCGTGCCTCTGGGCTTCCTGGCGGCTTTCGTGCTGAAGCTTCCCGTGATGTGGGTTTACTTCCTGCTGTGCACGGATGAATTCGTCAAGTGGCCCTGGGTGATCAAGCATTACCGCAGCGGGAAATGGCTGCATAATATTACGCGGGAGGATTTGTTCTCGGAGGATAATATAAGCTCTAAATAACTTCTTAATCACGAGATTTTCTCATGGTTAGCACAGTAATCTGAACGATACCCATAAAAACACAAGGAGGCCCGCCATGCAGCAGCTGTCCCTTTTCGATCCTTCAAATGAATATTCCCCCGCCCCGGCCATGGCGCCCCTGGCTGACAGGATGCGTCCCCGGTCCCTGGAGGACTATGTGGGCCAACCCCATCTGCTTGGAGAAGGAAAACTGCTCCGCCAGATGCTTGAAAAGGACCAGGTCTGCTCCATGATCTTCTGGGGTCCCCCCGGCGTGGGCAAGACCACCCTGGCAAAAATCATTGCCGGCCGGACAAAATCAGATTTCCTGAATTTCAGCGCCGTCACCAGCGGCATCAGCTCCGCAATACACCCTACCCATTCTCGTTTTCCTCTTTCTCCATCCTGTGCAGCGCCTCCTCCCGGTCTAACTCCTCCAGCTTCCTTTTCCCGCATCCAGGCATGGACGGTTCGAAGCCGCAGACTTTTTTGTAGGCGCAGTAAGTACAGGCTTCCTCCTTCCCCTTTTCATAAGGGTTCAGGGAGATGGATCCGTCCAGGATCTCCCTGCCGATCTGCGTGATCTTCCGGCTCACATAGTCGGACACGATGGTCAGCTCCTCGCCCGTGAGCACCGAGGAACGGGCGGATAAGCTGCCGTCCTTCTTCCGTTCCACCGGAATCACTGCCGATCTGCCCTCCATGGTCTTGTCAAGCAGCTCCACAATGTGGGGGGCGCTGTTCACCACCCCGTTCATGCGCAGCTGTCCGCTGATCTGTTCGTCGATCTCCTCCTGCGTCAGTTCCACCGGACTCTCCACGGAAGGATCGTCGATATGGTAATACAGCAGTGCCGCAGGTACGACCTGTTTATTTTTGTGCTTCTTTTTCTCCATCTCCATGGCCGCGTTCATATACACCACCAGCTGCAGCTGCAGCCCGTAATACAGCGCCGCCAGGTCAAATTTCTTGTTTCCGGACTTGTAATCGATGACCTTCACATAGACTCTTTCCTCGTCCTCGGCCACGTCGATGCGGTCGATTCTGCCCTGCAGACGCATTTTTTCCTGCTCCGACAGCGCCACGTTGACGCTCTCCAGCTGATCCGCATGCCGGAAGGAAAGCTCGAAGGACTCCGGCACGAAACTTCCCTTCCGCAGCTGTTTCTGCAGGGTCAGCACGGTCCTGGTGAGGATCCTCCCCATCCTGGTAATGGCATACTCATTCCTGGCGCTGCTGTAGAGGACCGTGCCGCCATAGGAAGCCGCATAGTGCTCCAACGCCCCCCGGACATGCTCCACTGCGAATTCTTCCGGAAAATCAAACCATGTGTAATGGTTTTCCGTCAATTCTTCCGCAAAACGCTCCAACACCCCATGGTATACATTTCCCATGTCCACGCTCTCAAACCCGAACTCCCCCCGCTCCCTGAGGCCCAGTCCGTACTGGAGGAAATGCCGGTAGGCGCAGGCCGCATAGGTCTCCAGGCGGGTGACGCTGTTCTCCAGCTGCACCCCGTACAGGGCCCTGGCCACAGCCCGGGGCAGCCCCCTGTCCTCATACCTGCGAAACGCCGCCTCCGTGAGAAATTCCCTTTTTCCCCGGAGGTCCTCCTGCCCATACACCCGGTATATGGTAAGGAATTCCTGCTCCTTTTCCCCGGGCAGAAGTCCCTCCGCATATTCCCGCAGCCCCTCCGCCAGGTATTCCAGGCCCTCCTGCCCGGTGACGATCTGTTCCAGGGGACTGCGGTTCTGGGGGTGCGCCACCGTCAGGGACGGATAAAACCGCCTCACCACATCCACCAGGTAAGCAGGCCGTATAGACTTTCCGGCGCTGTTCACCCTGGACCAGGACAGATACAGCCGTTCGGAAGGCTTTGTCATGTTCAGGTACAGGTAAAACCTCTGGATGTACATCTGCTGTCTGGGGCTGGGAGCCAGTTCCAGTTCCGACTCCCGGAGGAACTCCCTGTCCATGTCCGAAATGATGCCGCCCCGGGAGGCCGCTTTGGGGATATTGCCGTCGTTCACCCCCAGGAAGAAGAGAACCTTCACCTGACTGAGCCTGGTCCGCTCCATGTCCCCCACCAACACCCTGTCCACGTTCTGGGGAATGGTGCCCACCTGGATCTCCCCGAAGCCCGCCTCCAGAATTTCCGCAAATTCCCCCAGGGGAATGGTTTCCTCCCCCAGCAGGGTGTAGATCTGGTTCAGCAGATCCATCACCAGACGGTATATCTGGGCATATTCCCTGGCCCTGGTTGTCTCCCCCCGCTCCTCAAAACGGGCTCTGAATCCTTCCAGTTTCTGCTGCACCCTGTTTTCCACCAGGAAATCATACAGGGCATTGACGAAATTGCCCACTGTTTCCCTGCCCCCGAAGCGCAGCATCCCCACCTGTCCCATGAGGCGCTCCCGAAGGGAATTCAGCTCCGCCAGCTCTTCCTCCCCCTCCATCTGGGGCGTCCTGCGGGTAAAAATCCTGGCATAACTGCGGTACCCCCTGATGCCCGTGCGCAGGCAGTAATTTTCCAGGCGATCCACTTCCTCCCAGTCCAGGTCCGCCAGACCGCTCCGGAGATAATGGAAGACAGATTCGTAGGAAAAATCCTTTATATACAGCTCCAGCGCGCTCTTGATGTACTCGATCATGGGGTTCAGGACGATCTCCCTGGTCCTGTCAATGTAGCAGGGAATCTCCATCCGGGCAAATTCCCTTTCCACATAGGGCGCATATCCGGGCAGATCCCCCAGGATCACCGCAATATCCCTGTAGGCTAGCCCCTCCTCCCGGACCATGGTACAGATTTCAAGCCCTGTCTGATGCACCTCATCCTTGGGGGATGTGGTCTCAAACAGCCTTATCTCCTGCTGCTCCCCCTCATAGGAACCGGCGCCGTAACGGAAAAGATTCTTCTCCAGGCAGGCCAGGGCGGGAGAGTCCAGGAAACGGTGTTTTTCATTATAATAAACCATGCAGCGGGGCATAGCTTCCCCGTACTTTTCCTCCAGTGTAAAGTTTGCTGCGCCGGCAGAATCAGTTCTCCCGTCTCCCTGCCTTCCCTGCCTGCTCCCCGGCAGGATGAAGACGTCCTGCCCCCTGTCCACGGAAAGTTCCGCCGCCTTTGCCGTCAGATCCGCCACGGTCTTTTTACTCAGATAAAACAGTTTCTGCTCTCCGTCCTGCCTGTAAGGATCCTCCCCCTCCCCCAGCGTCAGGACAACGCTCACTTCCGCGCATCTCTCCATAAGTCCTGCGATGACCTGGGTCTGTATGGGGGTGAAGCCGGTAAAGCCGTCAAATACCGCCACGCTCCCGGCCAGCAGCTTCGATTTGCCCAGGGAACGGCAGAGAACGTCCAGGGTCTCCTCCGTAGTGATAAAGTTGCCCCGGATATATTCCGCAAAGCCCCTGTACAGGGTCTCCAGATCCTTGAGCTTTCGAACCAGGGCGCCCCGTTTCCCCGCATAGGCAATGAGCTTCGCCACGTCCTCCGTGCCGATTCCGTACTGCATAAACTCGGAGATGGCGCTTTTCACCTCATGGATATAACCCTGCCTGTGGAGAAAGCCCCCAAGGGTGGGCAGCTCCTCCTTCAGGTTTGCCGCCACCTTCTGCAGTACCAGGCTCTTTCCCGTGTCGTCAAGCACGGGAATCTCCCGGCCTCCCACCTCCTCCAGGATCCGGTGTCCCAGGCGCCCGAAGCTGAGCACGTCGATGTTCATGATGCCGCCCCGTTCGTTCAGCTCCACCAGTTCCTTCTGAATCTGCATGGTGAACTGATCCGGAACAATGATCAGAAAATTCTGTCCCGGATTCTCCCCAGCCCGCGAGGTAATCTCCTCATATAGTTTCCGGCTCTTGCCTGCCCCCGAAGGCCCAAAGTAAAATTGAAGACTCATCTCCTGCTCCGTCCTGTCCGTTTTTTGTATCCTTCTGCCTGTCCTTTATTCCTTTAAATCCAGCTCCACCGGGCAGTGGTCCGATCCCATGACTTCCGGATGAATCTTCGCGTCCTCAAGCCTGTCCCTCAGGATCTGTGACACCACAAAATAGTCGATGCGCCACCCCACGTTCTTCGCCCTGGCCTGGCCCATGTAGGACCACCAGGAGTAGGCATCCCTCTGGTCGGGATAAAAATAGCGGAACGTATCCACAAACCCGTTCTCCAGTACGTTCCCGAAGCACTTCCGCTCCTCATCGGTAAAACCGGCGTTGCGGCGGTTAGATTTTGGATTCTTCAGGTCGATTTCCTGATGGGCCACATTCAGGTCGCCGCAGTAGATGACGGGCTTCGACTCCTCCAGTTTCTTCAGATATTTCAGGAAAGCCTCCTCCCACTGCATCCGGTATTGCAGCCTGGTAAGTTCCCTCTGGGAATTGGGGACATATACAGTTATGACAAAATAGTCTTCATATTCCAGCGTGATGACGCGCCCTTCGTGGTCGTGTTCCTCCACGCCGATACCGTAAGCCACCTTCAGCGGCTCCTGCCTCGTAAAGACAGCCGTTCCGGAATAGCCCTTTTTCTCCGCCGAATTCCAGTACTGATGATAACCGGGCAGGTCCAGTTCCAACTGCCCGGGCTGCATCTTGGTCTCCTGCAGACAGAAAATGTCCGCGTCAGCTTCCTTAAAATACTCCATAAATCCTTTCTGCATACATGCACGCAGTCCGTTCACATTCCAGGATATCAGTTTCATGGGCGCTCCTCCATATCATTCTCTGCGGCAGTCCCCAGGGCCTCCATGCCGCCCGGGCTCCGCCGATTTTTCTTAATGATACCACATTTCCGCTTTCAGCGCCACCCTGATAATGCATTTCTGCTTTCGGCCCCTCTCGCACTTGTTACTGTCCGCTCCGTTCACGGCGCCTCATACCGATCTTCCCTGTCTGTCTCCTTCGCCACCACCACAAACCTGCCATCCTCCACATGATAGGTACAGGTGGAAAGGGTCA
>CAJTSY010000021.1:15411-37865 GCA_910578995.1 uncultured Acetatifactor sp. | reverse complement strand
CATTCCTGTCATGTCTCCTCCCCGGGCTCGGGTTCGGGTTCCTCCTCCGGCAGCTTTGTCAGCAAAACGCTCTGTATCATCTTGTTCTCAACCGACAGGAGCTTGAAATGATATCCTCCGAAATCCGTCTCAAACTGTTCATCCGGCTCCGGAATCCTGTCCATTCTGGAAATAAGAAATCCGTTCAGAGTTTCAAATTCCTCATCCTCAAAATGGATCTGGAAACGCTCCTCCAGTTCCTCCAGGGGCGTCCTGCCCTCTATGACGTATTCGTCATTGCCCTTCTCCTCAATGTGTTCGCTGATCTCGTCATATTCATCCAGAATATTGCCCACGATCTCCTCCAGTATGTCCTCCATGGCAACCAGTCCGTCCGTCTGTCCGTACTCATCCACCACCACCACCATCTGCTGCTTTCCGGCCTGCATCTCCCGGAACAGCTGGTCAATGTTCCGAGTCCTGGGAATGAACACCGGCTCGCGCATCAGGCCTTCCAGTTCCTTCAGGGGGGTGTCCAGGTTGCCCGCATCCGCATGAAAACGAAGGGCATCCTTTAAGTGCAGAATCCCGATAATATGGTCTATGTTTTCCTCATAGACCGGATACCTGCTGTTCTTGCCCTCCATCATAAAGGTGATGGCCTCCTGGAGAACCATGTCCGCATCGATGGCAACGATATTTTTCCTGTTCGTCATGATATCCTGGGCTTCCTTGTCGCCGAATTCAAAGATATTGGATATCATCTCCGCCTCGCTGGCCTGGATGACCCCGTGCTCATGGCCCTCATTGACCATATTGATGATCTCCTCCTCAGTGACGTCAGCCTCCCCCGTATTTCCGTGGATACCAAAGAGTCTGAGAATCCCCCTGGCCGTAACAGTCACGAATCCGGTAAAGGGATACAGGCACCTGGTCAGGAAAAAGACAGGGTTAATGCACAGGTACGCCCATCTCTCCGGGTTGCGCACCGCCACGGTCTTGGGAAGAAGAACACCAATGGTAAGGGTTATGTACAACAGCAGCAGGGTGGACAGCACTGCCGCCAGCCCCACTATCAGCCCCTCAGGCAGCGGCGCCAGCTTCAGCTGCCTCTCCGCCAGGAACTGGATGCCCCTGGATAAGACGCGAAGCAGCATTCCCAAGTGTACCGCGCCAATCACAATATTGATCAACGTAGTGATCAACTGCATGGTATTCTCGTACTCTGCAGGACTGCTGATGATCCGCCTGAGACGGACCGACTTCTTATCCTTTTCCTCCTCGGCCCTCCTTTCTATTTCCTTTTCATTCAGGGAGTTGACGGCCGCTCCGAAACCGTAGAAAAACATGTCAGTCAAAAGCAGTGCTGCAAAGCAGATAATACTGGCAGTAGGCCCACCATCGTCCATTTTAATCCTTTCCTCCATATTTGTTTCTTATTGTATCTTTCATGGACTCCTGTTTCACCCATTCATCCATTAATACTCCATAAATATACCATCTCTTTTTCTTTTCGTCAAGAAGCGGTTTCTGTCCGGAACATTGCCCTTATGTATCCAGTTCCAGGCTGACCATCAGGGCCCTGTTAACTCTCTTCATGATCTCCCCGTCCAAATGGCATACTTTATCCTTCAGGCGTTTTTTGTCAATGGTACGAAGCTGCTCCAGCAATACGACGGAATCCTTGTCCATGTCATACAATGCGGAATTCAGTTCGATATGGGTAGGCAGCTTCGCCTTATTCATCTTAGAGGTAATTGCGGCACAGATAACAGTGGGACTGTGCTTGTTGCCGATATCATTCTGAACGATCAGCACCGGCCTGATGCCCCCCTGTTCTGAACCGACCACTGGCCGCAGATCCGCATAATATACATCTCCTCTTCTCATTTTGCCTCCATACAGTTATTTGTAGGATAGTTTTGCCAGTTTTTGGTGCGTTATTCATTCAGATTACAGTTTCCCCTTTTATCATATGATCAGATTTCCGAAATGTTACCAAAAGACAGCGATTCTGCCACATCTCCTGCCATGCAGGCATGCTCCCCCGTCTTCCCTGCGGCCCGGTCCCCTGCCCTTCCGTGAAGATAAACCCCCAGGGCTGCGGCCTCAAAATCCTCCATCCCCTGGGCCAGCAGGGCGGAAACCACACCGGTCAGCACATCGCCGCTGCCTGCGGTGGCCATTCCGCTGTTGCCGCTCAGGTTCACGCAGATGGGATGCCCCTCCCTGCAGATGAAAGTCCTGGCGTCCTTTGCCGCCACAGTCCCGTGAATGGCGGCCGCCAGCTCCATGGCTGTCTGCGGAAGGCTGCCCTGGCAGTCCCCGATGGATTTCCCCGTAAGTCTTGCCAGTTCTCCCAGGTGGGGCGTCAGGACTACCTTTCTTCCACTGCTCCCCTGGGCTGAAAGAATCTCCCTCAGTTCCCCCTGTTCCGACAACAGGTTCAGCCCGTCCGCATCTGCCAGAAGCGGACGGGTGCTCCCGCATACCGCCTGCCTCAGGCTCTCCAGCGCGCTTTCCCCCTTCCCCAGTCCCGGCCCCAGGGCAATCACATCCGCCCACTGCATGCATGCCTGCAGTTCCGCCTCCGTTCCGAACAGCGCCTCCGGAACTGCCTGCTGCAGGATGAGGCGGTTTTCCTCCGGGGAGATTACCTTCACCATGCCGGCTCCTGCCCGGTACGCCGCCCTGGCGGCCAGCACCGCTGCGCCTGCCATATTCCTGCTCCCTGCCACCAGGAGCACTTTCCCGAAGGTACCCTTGTTTCCGTCCTTCCGGCGGGCGGGCATAAGGGAAGCGGGGTCTTCGTCATAGGCGTACATCCCCGGCGCCTGGCCGAAAAAGCTTCCGGAGGAAATACCAATGTCAGCAGTGACCACCCTTCCCGCATTTTGGCATCCGGGGTACAGCGCCAACCCCCTTTTCCAGAATCCGAAGGTGACAGTGATATCCGCCTTTACCGCGCAGCCCCAGATCCTTCCGGTGTCGGAATCCACGCCGCTGGGTATGTCAAAGGCAATTTTCCTGCCCTCCAGCCGGTTGAAAAGCTCCACAGCCTCCCGAAAGACTCCCGATACCTCCCTGGAGAGCCCCACCCCGAAAAGGGCGTCCATCAGCACCAGGTAGCCGCTCCTGCGGGGAGCCTCCACAAAATCCACCGGATAATTTTCCAGAATCCTCCTCTGCTGCAGCCACTGCACGGAAGCCTTCCTCCGGTCCCCCACACACCATACCTCCACATGCCACCGCTTTTCCGCCAGAAGCCTGGCTGCCGCCAGGCCATCTCCCCCGTTGTTTCCCATTCCCGCCATAACCAGGGCGTGCCGCTCCCCGTTCCGGGTTCCGTGACAGCCTTCCGCCTCCTCCGCCACGGCCAGGGCCGCCCTCTCCATAAGGACACATGCCGGAATTCCGATCTTCTCTATGGTATTGCCGTCATAACACTTCATCTCCGCCGCTGACACAAGATATTTCATCTTTACCTCCATACGGGACGAAAGCCGCCGCACCCGGAAAACAGATTTCCCTGATGCAGCGGCCCCGGCCATTTGTTTTTTCCAGTTAATTGTGTACTGATTGGACCTGCGGGGCTATTCCTCCCCCTGGTCCGGATGATACTGCAGGTCAAAGATATCGATCACTTCCGCTCCGAACACATCATGCATATAGGAATAAATGGCATGGTTACGCTGTTCCATTTCCTGTTTCCTGATCAAGCGCTTTTTCAGCTCCACACGTATTTCCGATACCCACTCCTCGGTTTCCCGGATGCTCTCGGCATTCTCTTTCATGGTACCATAACAGCAGTCCATGGTCGCCAGCATCAGCCTGAAATTTGTCCCGTCTATCTGCTTAGGCAGGTCAAGGAGCTCATCCTGCCTGCTCTCCAGGAGCTGATTGCATTCCTCCAGTTTTTTCCTGTTCTGTTCCGTCTTTGCGGCACTGTCCGAATCCGCCTCCAGGCCCGCCTCGTCCATCATGGAGACGATTTCACCCATCAGCTTCTTTTTCAGCCTCTTAATGTCCCTGATCTCATTGTTCAGCCTTCCCTGCTGTTTCAAAAGAGTATTCAGCTGCTGTTCCAGGGATGACACCTCCTGCCTTCCCTCCTCTGTCAGCAGCTGGTACCATTTGTTGTCCAGGGTGAGAATCGGAATCTTTTTCCCTTCCAATGCCTTTGCAAAAAACTCCTGCCGTCCGTCTTCCCTCTTTCCTTTCATCGGCCCGTGTACACCTCCTGTCAGGTCTTCCTAAGTCTCTCCGTTCCCCTTGTCCGGCTCCATGCCTGATTCCGTTCCCCTGAGAATATTGTAGGACAGCTTCATCAGGCTGTCGGACAGATGCACGTTTTCCACCTGGATGCCCGCCGGCACATTCAGATCCACATGGGCAAAATTCCAGATGGCGCGGATGCCCGTCCGCACCAGCCTCTCTGCCACGGACACGGCCCCCGCCTTGGGAATGGTCAGAACCGCGATGTCTATGTCGTTGCGGCGGATAAACTCCTCCATCTCCTCCATGGGCATCACGCTGACATTTCTTACCTTCATTCCCACCAGATCCGGATTTTTATCAAACATTCCGCGGAAAATAAAGCCCCGTCGCTCAAAATTCAGGTAATTTCCCAGCGCGCGGCCCAGATTTCCCGCACCGATAATGATAAAGTTATGCTGTCTGTCCAGGCCCAGGATCCGGCCGATCTCATTGTAAAGATATTCCACGTTATAGCCGTAGCCCTGCTGGCCGAAGCCGCCGAAATTATTGAAGTCCTGCCGGATCTGGGATGCCGTCACCTTCATCAGGCTGCTTAAATCCTGGGAGGATATCCGCTCCACCCCCTGGTCCTTCAGTTCTCCCAGATAACGGAAATACCTGGGCAGACGGCCTATGACAGCCTGTGATATTTCCTTTTCTTCCAAAATCCCTACCTCCATCTGCGCATGACGGATACTGCGCCGTCCCAATTATCATAGCAAAATGTGAAATTGATGTCAATATTTTCCACGCAATACAGGAACCGGCACTTCAAAAGCATGTTGCTGCTCACGGCTTTACCGTTCGCAGCACCATAATGCACACACAGGATGCGCCTACCCCCGCAGGAGTCCCTCAAGAGTCTCCCTGATTGCCCTGATAAAATCAAGACTGTTCAAGATTACAGGCGCCTGGCAGGTGGAAATCAGGGACAGGCTTTTGGTCATTTTGCCATCCTCCACGGTCCTGATGCAGGCATGCTCCAGCGTTTCCGCAAAGGAGACAAGTTCCGCATTGCCGTCCAGTTCCCCTCTCTTTTTCAGCGCCCCCGTCCAGGCAAAAATGGTTGCTATGGAATTGGTGGACGTCTCCTCCCCCTTCAAATGCCTGTAGTAATGGCGCTGTACGGTTCCATGGGCCGCCTCATACTCGTAGACCCCGCTGGGAGACACCAGCACGGAAGTCATCATGGACAGGTCGCCGTAGGCGGTAGCCACCATATCGGACATCACGTCGCCGTCATAGTTCTTGCACGCCCAGATAAAGCCACCCTCGGAACGGATCACCCTTGCAACCGCGTCGTCGATCAGCGTATAAAAATATTCTATGCCCAGTTCCTCAAACTTTTCCCTGTATTCCGCATCATAGATTTCCTGGAAGATATCCTTAAAGGTATGGTCGTACTTTTTCGAAATGGTGTCTTTCGTGGAGAACCACAGATCCTGTTTCGTGTCCACCGCATAACCAAAGCAGGCCCGGGCGAAGCTGCTGATGGATGCTTCGGTGTTATGGATGCCCTGGAGAATCCCCGGACCTCTGAACTCATGGATCAGCTCCCTGGTCTGGGTGCCGTCCTCAGCGGTAAATACCAGCTCCGCCCGGCCCGGACCGGGTACTTTGATCTCCGTGTTCTTATAGACGTCGCCATAGGCATGGCGGGCAATTGTGATAGGTTTCGTCCAGTTTCCCACATACGGGACGATCCCCTTCACCAGAATAGGGGAGCGGAACACCGTTCCGTCCAGGATCGCGCGGATCGTGCCGTTAGGGCTCTTCCACATCTCCTTCAGATCATATTCCTTCATTCTGGCGCCATTGGGCGTGATGGTTGCACATTTTACCGCCACACCGTATTTCAGTGTGGCATTTGCGGAGTCCACAGTAACCTGGTCGTCCGTGGCGTTCCGGTTCTCCAGCCCCAGGTCATAGTACTCCGTCTTCAACTCTATGTACGGAAGCAGCAGTTCGTCCTTTATCATCTGCCACAAAATCCTCGTCATTTCATCTCCGTCCATCTCCACAAGCGGGGTGGTCATTTTGATTTTTTCCATTCTGATACCTCCTGATCAATGTTATTTTTCCCGTATTCCCGGATTTCCGGATTCCGCTTCTGCACGGATAATACTTCCCGTATCCCTGCATTCCACATCCGTCCCGGCGGCGCTTCCCGTCCCGTTCTTCCTGCCCCGGGCTTAACGGCGGCCCTCCGGATCCTTCTTCATGTATGCTTCGTGAAGCCCGTTTTCTACCATGTTTTCATACGCGTTTATCATATGCCGGTGGGCAAGGCTCTCCGCCAGATCCGCATTGCCGGACTTGATGGCCTCCATGATGTCCTTGTGCTCCGCGTTGGATTTCGGCCCCCTATTGGCATTTGCAAGGGTCTTCCTGCGCACCCGCAGCACATATTGGTGGAAATCCTTCAGCTGGTGCTCCAGAAGCTTGCTGTCGCACGCCTCGTACATGATGTCATGAAAACGGTTGTCCAGTTCGGCCAGCTGCTCCAGATGGCCCTTTCTGGCATGAAACTCCGCCAGGTACACATTTTCCTCCATCTCTTCCATCTGGTCCCCGGTAATGTGCTCTGTGGCCCACCTGGCACAGAGCCCTTCCAAAAGGGATCTTATAACATAGATATCCCTCACGTCCTTTTCCGTGATTCCGGTGACATAGGCGCCTTTGTTGGGAATGATCTGAATCAGCCCCTCCAGTTCCAACTGCCGGAATGCTTCCCTCACCGGGGTCCGGCTGACTCCCATCTCCTCACCGATGGTCACCTCCCTGAGCTCCTCATGCTCCTCGTACCTGCCGCTCAGAATATCCTCCCGCAGCCGGTTGAACACACGGCCCCTCAGGGAATACTTGTCAGTGACCTCCTGTTTCACATCGTAATTGCCCATTTTACCCTTTTTCCAACCTCCACGCCCTCCGGCATAATTCCCTCATTCTTCTCCCGCCTTCCCTTCCGGCCCGGCCGACGGCGCCGCTCATACCGGCGGAAACTGTATGTTCTGTTCCCTGCATATCCGCTCCACACAGGTCACGATCTCCCCGTCAGTGAGCACGGTGACACGTCCTCCCGCATATTCCTGATCCACCCACTTCTTGAGTTCCGCCACCAGCGGGGACGTTTTTTCGATCTGCTGTTCACCCTTCAGGCCGTAATAACTGTTCAGCCAATGAGCGATGCCCGCCAGCCCGGAAGTGTTGGACACCGCGCAGAGCACCGGCCTGTTCAAAAATTTCTCGGTATCGAATATATTGTATATCTCCTCGTTTTTCAGGAGCCCGTCCGCATGGATACCCGCCCTTGTGACATTGAAGTTCTTTCCCACAAAAGGGGTTCTGGGCGGAATCTGGTAGCCGATCTCCCTCTCATAGTATTCCGCCAGTTCCGTGATCACCGTGGTGTCCATTCCGTCCAGCCCGCCCTTCAGCTGAGCATACTCAAACACCATGGCTTCCAGGGGAGTATTTCCCGTCCGCTCCCCGATTCCGAACAGGGATGTATTGACGCCTGCACAGCCATAGAGCCATGCCGTGGTGGAATTGGTCACCGCTTTGTAAAAGTCATTGTGGCCGTGCCATTCGATCAGTTCATGGGGCACCCCCGCATGGGTATGGATGGCATAAATGATCCCCTGGACGCTCCGCGGGATAACTGCCCCCGGATAATTCACCCCATATCCCATAGTATCGCATGCCCTGATCTTGATGGGAATCCCATATTCCTCCATCAGTTTCATCAATTCCAGACAGAAAGGCACCACATAGCCGTAAATGTCCGCTCTGGTGATATCCTCCAGATGGCACCTGGGGCTGATTCCTTCCTCCAGGCACTCCCGTATCACGCTGAGGTAATGCTCCATTGCCTGCCGCCTGGTCATCTTCAGCTTCAGGAAAATGTGGTAGTCCGAACAGCTCACCAGAATACCGGTCTCCTTCATGCCGATTTCCTTCACCAGCTTGAAATCCTCCTTGCTGGCCCGGATCCAGCTGGTCACCTCGGGAAACGCATAGCCCCTATCCATACATTTATATACGGCATCCCGATCCTTCCTGCTGTAAAGAAAGAATTCACTGGCGCGGATCAGCCCGTTGGGCCCCCCCAGCCTGTGTAGGTAATCATAAATCGTGACGATCTGTTCTGTGGTATAGGGTGCCCTTGACTGCTGTCCGTCCCTGAATGTGGTATCTGTGATCCAGATCTCCTTCGGCATATTGTGGGGTACAATCCTGTCATTGAAAGGAATCTTCGGCACCTCCGAATACGGGAACATATTCCGGAATACATTCGGCTTCTCCACATCATCCAAAATGTACATATGCTCCTCTATCTGCAACAGGTTGCTGTTGTGATTCATGGTCACCGGACGGTTCTGAAACGCTTCATTGTTTCTCATGATTCGCTCCCTCCTTTGTCTCCCGGCCTCTCTTGCATATATGGTCCGGTCTGCGCTTCCAGACCGCGTCCCGAAAATAAAACGCTGTTGCAAACGCTTGTATCATTGTATACAACAAGGCGGGTTCTGTCAATGCTTTTTCTAAAAAATATGAATCTCCCCCCATTGAACAGCAGCAGCGGCGTTACTCCAACAGCCTCCGTACATTTACCATCCCCCACCCCTGACGGTTCCAGGGAAGCCCCAGATCCGTTGCCGTATACTGCAGCCTCATCCTGCACTGCCGATTGCTCATGCCCGGAAACTTCTGCAGTGCCAGAGCCGCCGCCCCGGATACCACGGGCGTGGCCATAGACGTGCCGCTTTTTGCCACATATGCTCCTCTCCACCTGCCATAGGGGCCGAAGCCTCCCACCCCGCAGGATATGATATCCGTACCGGGAGCCACCACATCCGGCTTCCTGACGGGACTCTCCGGATCCCCCCACCCCGAGTATGCCTCGCACCTGTGGGGATTGCGTGAAAAATATTTCCCGTCATGGCATCCCACTGTCACCACCCTGGCACATCCGCCCAGGTTGGAAACCGTCCCGTCACCGGGCCCCTTATTTCCCGCGGCACAGACTACCAGAATCCCGCTGTCCCATATCCTCTCTATCTTCTCCTGAAGCTGCCTTTCCTTATCCCTTTCATCCAGACTGCCGATTCCCACAGAAATATTCAGGATACGGATGCCATACCTGCCCTTTATTCTCAAAATCCAATCCAGGCCGGCTATCATATCCTCCGTGGAACCATCCCCCCGATCGTCCAGAACCTTCCCCACCACGAGCCTTGCACCAGGCGCCATCCCGCGGTACCTGCCCCGGGACAGCCGTCCGCTCCCGCAGAGTATTCCGCATACATGGGTTCCATGTCCGTTATTGTCATACATTTCCTTCCTGCTGCCCACAAAATCCTGAAAGCAGATTATCTTCCCCGCCAGGTCCGGATGCAGTACCACCCCAGTATCCAGCACGGCTACGGTCACACCGCGGCCGTCCACCCCATCCGGCACATTTCCCTCGATTATTTCCCTCACACGCTGCATAAAACATAAAGTCCCGGCATACATTTAAGTTTATTGTATGCCGGGACTTCAAAATCTGTTCTATAAGGGAGCCAGGCCTCTGCCATGGCAGCGGTTCCCTGACTCCCTGATAATTCACTGGATACCGCACACCCCGATCACAGAAGGGTAACCGGTCTGGAATCGGAACGCCTCCATACCATCCACCGTTACGGTTTCTACCGCCAGTTTCTCCAGCTGCCCGTTTCCATCCAGGGTATAGAGCTGCAACTCCTGTCCCCTCAGGCCTTCAGCCAGGGGCAGCGCCACGCTGAGGGTCTGCTTTCCCAGTTTCCGCAAGGGAACCTGACTCGCGTCCGTGAGCTCCAGCTCATACACAACCATCCCCTCCGGAGCGTCTGTCAGCAGCGCGCGACGGAACGCCGCATTCATGGCTTCCATATCAGCCGCCTTCACAGTCAGCGTATATTCGCGGTCCGCCCCCTCCAGAGATGAAGGCCCCTGGCGGAAACCCGCCGCCCCAGAGCCGAATATTTCCTCCAGGCCCTCAACGGTCAAGCCGGGAATCTGCTCCCCGTCCTCGGGATACTCTCGGTAAGTCCTATTGGACAGCCTTGTGGCGGATGCCTCGTAAGTCCGTTCCGGCTCTCCGCCCTCCCAGGACAAAATTGTGTCCCCAAAGGCCAGAAGGCCTATCTTTTTCACCGAAGGAGGCAGGGTAATCTCCTGTATGGCATTTCCCAGGAAGGCCCTGTCCTTAATCTCCTCCACATTTCCTCCAAATCCGATCTCTCCCAAGCCGGTGCAGCCCTCAAAGGCCCCTTCGCCCACCACGAGAAGACTATCCGGAAATAATACGCTCTGGATTTCCCCATGGTTCGCAAAGGCTTCTCCTGCTATGACACGCACGCCCTCAGGAATCCTTACCTGGGCCGCATTTCCCCTGTAGGCCGCCAGGATGCCGCCTTCCACCAGGAAATCGCCCTCCGCGCTGCCGCCGCCTTCCAGAAAATCGTTAACCCAGGCCGTCTGTGAAAAGGCCTTTGGCTCCACGCACCTGAGCGAATCAGGCAGAATGACATCCCCCAGGGCGTCACAGTGGTAAAAAGCGCCATACCCGATCCGTTCCACACCCTCCGGCAGGGTTACCGCTGTCAGGGAGCTCCTTGCATAGGCAAATTCCCCGATCTCCATGATGCCCCCGGGAAGGGATACACCGCCCAGGGATGTGCTGCCGTAATATGCCTGATCCGCCACTGTCCTTCCGTCCACGATGGTATATTTCACGGGACGCTCTCCCTGGCTGTCCGCTGATCCCTGCCCTTCATCGGAACCCGCAGGATCCTGGGTGGAACTGCTTCCGCCTGCCTCATCACTTCCCTGCCCCTGTCCGTTTTCGCTTCCATACACCTGGAGCCGAGAATTATCCATCATCACAACCGCCCGGTTTCCCACAATCCAGGTGGAACCCATTATATTCCCCTGTACCTCCGGTTCACCGGACTGCTCCGGAGGAACCTGGGAAGAATCTTCCGGTGTCTGTCCGGAACCGGAACTGTCTGTCCCCGGCATATCGCCCGAATCGGGTACATCTGTGCCGGAACTGCCATCCGTACTTTCAGAGGAACCTGTGCCGGAATTCCCTCCCGTATTTCCGGATGCGTCTCCCTCCGGCTTCTCCACATACCCCGGCATACTCTTCTGGCGCTCGTAGAAGGCCTCAGCATACTCGGCGGCAGGGCTTCCCTCCTCACAATGGATCACAACCTGGGGGCAGCCCTCAAACGCGGACTCATCTATCGTCGTGGTCTCCGGGGGAATCGTCACATGCTTCAAGTTGGTACAGTCCGCAAAGGCCTGCATGCCGATGGATGTGATGTTGGCCGGGATGGTTATCTGCTCCAGGCCGGTACACTTTGCAAATGCATAATCGGACACCTCTGTAAGCCCCCGTCCCAAGACAACCGAATCCAGATTGTCGCAGCCCCAGAAAGCATAGGAGTCAATCCGCTTCACGGAATTAGGTACCACCACAAGCTCCACCTTTTTATTGTCTTCAAACGCACTCTTCCCAATGGCTTCCACCGTGGATGGAATGGACACATTTTTCTCCGTTCCCCTGTACTTAACCAGTGTGCTTCCCTCCATCCGAAAATCGGAGGCAGATGACTGCGCACCCGCCTCCGATACAGGAAGCAGCATCATCAGCAGCGCCATGAACACCATCAGGACACTCAAATTACGCTTTTTCCTTCTCATATACTACCCTCTTGATCTCACGGCAACCTTCTGCTTCTTCCTGGATGCCTTTCCGTTATCTTTCATCATGAACATTACGAAGGACAGGCAGGCCAGGCCAATGGAAAGGAACCACTTGGGATGGATGCCGTCGCCCGTGGTGGGCGTATTGTCCGAAATCGTACCATCGGACAACTGGGTGACATCGACATAAATCACATAGGGTGAAAAATGCTCTGCCGTAAAGGTGATACAGGATACACCGTCAATGGTGGTAAACCTCGGCGTCAGTTTGTCGAGCTTATCGTTTACCACGCCCGCCACCTTATTGTTTCCCGCGTAGGTGATCAGGGAATCCGGCAGCGGCAGGGTAATGCTCACGGACAGGCCGGTGGTATCGGTAATCTTGGTATTGCCCGTGGAATCGTATAGGGAGATGTCCATGGGGAAGTACTTTAAATTGTCAACATTTCCGTACTCAGCCAACAGTGCCCTGAGAACCGCCTCCGTGGCAGCGCTATCCTCCGTCACTTTGATGGTGAAGTTGTCGGAAGAACCATGTACAGTAGCAGACACCACACGCGTATTGGACAGTCCATTCTTGTCAATAACAACCGTATTTCCACCGTTTTTGTTAACCGTTCCAGTACTCCCTCCCGGACGGTTCGTATTAGTATTGGATGTATTGCCTGTTCCCGAGCTGCTGTAACTTCTGGCCTTGTAGTTCGCGATCAAAGCCACGTCATTGCTTGGCATCGTGACTGCAATAGAGGACAGTGACTTATCCGTAACAACAGTGCTGGAAGGGCTGACAGTCCAACTGCTGAATTCCTGTCCCCTGGGAGCTGCATCCGCAGTAACGATAATCTGCTGTCCAGGAGCATAGCTTCCGGAACCACTGCCCCCCTTTACGGTCAACGTGTACTGTGTAACCGAACCCTGTGATCCGCCTCCATTGTTTCCGGAGCCGGTGTTATTTCCCGAACCGGTATTTCCAGATCCTCCGTTATTTCCAGATCCTCCGTTATTACCCGAATTATCCCTGTTCTTATAATTAGCAATCACCGCAACATCACTATCCGGCATGGTCAGAATCGTGGAAGAACGTGCCTTATCTACAATGGCTGTATCTGCCGGGCTCACTGACCAGTCGCTGAACTCCTGGCCTTCTGCCGGCGCAGCCGCACTGATCACAATCTGTGCACCTGCCGCATAAACCCCGGAACCACTTCCGCCTACCACCGTCAGGGTATGGCCTCCCGCAGGATTCGAAGGGTTACTCGGATCATCCCCGCCGTTGTTCCCGGAGTCCGGTTCATAAGTGGCATAAAAGGTAGTGGGTTCACTGATATTGACCAGTGACTTATCCCATCCGGTAAACTTGTATCCCTGTACCTCCCACTCACTTGTAGGGGTAAGAGCCGGAGCCGTTGCACCTTCCTTTAGTGTCGTTGAGTAGAAAAGCTGCCACTCGCTTGTAATGCTGCCTTTTCTCGCAAGATACTCCACCAGGTACTCACCATCAACAGAGTAATCTGCCACTGCGGTAAGGTCACTGATAATGTACCCCAGATCTCCGTCCACTTTCCATCCCTTAAAAGTCTGTCCCTCAGGTCCCTGGAAATCAACCCCTGCTACAGGACGGCGCTGCTCGGGAACGCTTCCCTCATCAGGCACTTCCACAGTACTTATCAGTGCGCCGTTGTAATTCTGGAAGGTTACCACCCAACGGAGGACTGAGTATACTGCATCAAAGTACAAATGATCCAGCTTCTGGGCATCTTTATTCTCCTTCCACTCGGTAAGCCTATATTTATTACCCTGCATTTCCACCACAGTCCCCACAGGAACCGGGTACTGCTCTTCCACTTTACTCATTTCATTGCTGGGTATTTTCTCTTTAGCATCTGTACTGACATATGCCTGTGTCTCTTCATCCCAGTAAGTGAAAGTGACATCATAATATGTGAGTCCTACATACTCCTTCGGGTTAAATCCCCAGGATACACCAATATCCTCCGCCTGGCTTCCCAGGGGGCTGAACCATTGTACTTCGCCGTTTTCAGACTCCTCCCTTGGCCGAGTGCCAGCGCCATCCTTCTTCAAGAGTCCTATAAAAGCATTGGGCGTTGCACGCATGCTGGAATTTGAGGATGCCACCTCAAAGTACTCAACCGTACTGTTCTGGAACGCATAATCCTGAAACGCCTGGTTCGCAAGGGTATGGGGCAGGTATATGCGGCTGAGGTTTTTTGTCTCCGCAAAAGCCCTTACCGGTACCGTCGAAATGGAAGTAGCCGACAGATCCACGCTGGAAACATTCGTGCCTCTGAACGCCTCCTCTGCTATCTCAGCTACATTTACAAGGTCATCCTCTTCAGCATCCACATATCCGGCAGATCTGCCCTGCAGGCATTCCACGATTTTGACCTTTTTGCGCTCTCCGTCCAGACCATATATAATGGAATTAGCACAGTCAAAATAGGGACTGTTCTGAAAATTCACATTGCTAAGCTTTCCGCACCCATAAAAAGGGCAGTTTTTGATCGTATTAATCGTAGGTGAGAGCGCCACATCCGCCAGGTTCTCGCATCCCATAAAGGCATGTGATTCAATTGTCTGAGTTCCGCTTCCGTCAGGAGCCTGGTTCAGATAGATTCCCGTAAGGCTGCTGCATCCGGCAAAAGTTCCCGTGCCAGGCGTAAGCGTTACAGTTCCATCATCCTCGTTTGTAACTTCCTCTCCTGCTTCAATTGTCACCAGGCTGTAGGCCGTTACTGTCTTGGTAGGATGCGTTCCCTGACTCTTCTTATAAATCAATCCCTCTTCCACAGACTCCACTCCCGCAGGAATGACAAGATCCAATACGGCATTTACCACTTCTTTCTCATTGGGAGTCATACTGCCGCCGCTTGCATAGGTATTGTATGCACTTTGCATTGCCTTTACATAATCATCACCCAAAAGATCAAGGTATTTATACTCGTTCACGTCATATTTATCCAAATCCTCCAAGGCCGGGAAATTCACCAATTTACTCAGCCCTGTTACCGGGTCATACTCAATTTCCAGATTTCCGGGCCATCCACTGTAATAGGTAATATAGCTTGGGGACTGGCTTCCATTGTTATATGCGCCCTCCTCACTCATGGCATACTGATAAGGGCCGAAATCAAGGGAAATGGGACCGGTAAAATGCAGTTCCTGCCCGGGAGCACCATTCACCGTCTCCACACTACCACTACAACTATTATCTTTATGACTGGTGCAATTCTGTGTTTCAAATGCCTTCGAGCCAATTGTGACATTGTCACCGCTCTCCAACTTGTAGGAATCAAACATTACATTAGTCAGATTATGACAGCCCTGAAATGCCCTGGCGCCTATTGATGTCACCGTCCTGGGTATGATAACGGTTTTCAGGTTACAGTAATTACTGATCACACCTTCGTCAAGGGACTCGATGTTATGAGGACCGATTTTCTCCGGTATCGTGATCATATCCACTGACCCTTCACAGCTGTACCTGCACAGATTTTTGCCGGAAGTCACCACATAGGTATTCTTTCCGCCTGCATCATTTGCCAATGTAAGCTCATAAAGATCCTTCGGCTTAAAATTCTCCTCCCTGCCCCATATATAGCTAAAAGCAAAGCAATTCTCCTTACACATATTATGGAGCGCAGAATTCTCCAGGCCTTCAAAATAGAATTCTCCATTCACCCTTGTACCAGGCCCCAACATATTCTTGAACTGCTCATAGGACACAATGCTGTCCTCCGGAAAAGTTATATCTTTATTTCTGGCACAGATATACTTCAAAGAAGAGCAGCCAGCAAAAGTTGACATATATACAGGCCCCTGACATGTATCCGGAAATGTCAACGACTCCAGAGCCGAGCAGCTCTCAAACACATCAACACCGATCTCCTGCAGATTATTGACACCTGCACTGGTACTGGTACTGTCAGCCTCATTGCATAAATCAATCTTCCGAAGCGCATCACAGCCTTTAAATGCAGCATCTCCAATCGTAACCACACTCCAGGGCATGGAAAACTCCCCCAACGACCTGCACCCTTCAAAGGCTGACGCACCAATCGCCCTCAAAGGACAGTTCGGACTCAAAACGACATTCTGTAACTGAATACAGTCCTTAAAAGCGCCTTCACCGATGGTGGTCAATCCATTTGCAAATTCAACACTGGTAAAACCGCATTTATAAAAGGCATAATTTCCAACTCCTCTGAATTCATTGCCGAAGCTGATTGTTGCAATATTGGAATTTCCCTGAAAAACTCCGTCCTCCGCCTTCGTTATATCTTTCCAATCCTCTCCATCAAATTTCTGTTTTGAAATATAATTTACATTTACCCCCTTAATACGTTGATATTCCTGTTTTTCTCCGACAACTTCGAAGCCTGACGCTCCGGGAGAAGTGTCCTCGGGAGTTTCTTTTAAATCAGGATCTTTATCCGGTGCATAGTAAGCTGCATAGTAATAAATCCTGTCGTTTTCAAGAGCTTCCCAATACTCCTTGTTATCCTCCAAATAGCAGGGAATATAATTACTCGTCTCTTCAAACAGCTCTGCCGTATATGTTGTATTTCCTGTCTGTTCGTCAGTATAACTTGTAACCTTGTCCGGATTCCTGTCCGCCCTTCCAACATATTTATTAGGTTCTTGCGTCAGTGACTGTAATGACAATGCGCCGGCTTGATATTGGGCATACTGATCATTCGTCATCTGATGCGCAACATATTCTGCCTTTCGATAGAAAAGGAAATTGCCAGTCCGCCCCACAGCAGCAAAACCTGCAGCCTGACCGTCATTTGAGTTGTACTGCCTGTAAGCGCTCACCTGGTTAGGAATATTTACCGTCTCACCCTCGATATACCCGCTGGCAAAACCTGTAATAATGGCAGCCCAACCCTGGCCCTCCTCAGGAATATAGACAAATTCAATTTTTTTGTCTTCCGTTGTATATACCATTGCATTTTTCTGGATGTCCGGAACAGTGCATGCGGGCTTCTTAGACGCATTATCAGGCCTATCTGCCGCAAGCGCCATAATCCCGTTATCCCCGTTTGAAGCCCGCAGCCCATCCACAGGAATCGCCGCTATCACAAGCGCAGACACCAAGAACAATGTGCCCAGGGTTTTGCGCACCGTCCTCCATAATCTCCTGCTTTTTTTCTTCACCATTTTGCCCATTTTCACTACTCCTCCGCGTTCTTTTTCGCTGCTGTCACAAATTTTCATTTCCTGACTTTCCTGCGTCAGAAATTCCGACACCGCCCATGACAAAAAACAGGCTGTTTTGTCGTATAGAAAGCAGATATTTGACTTTTCTCCCTTTTTGTGTCAATCTGCAAAATAATCCGCTTCCCTATATATATCGTCATCATTTACAAAACTGATTAGTTTCTCCCACAAGGAAAGAAAATATTCACTGACCATTTCATTATATTATATTTAGAAATAATTTCAAGTCTTTTTACAAGTTTCTGTCTCAGAATACTTTTTTCGCGACTACTACAAATCTGCCGTCTGTCTCCTGGTAATCACAGGTGGAAAGCGTCAGGAGCTGGTCGCCGAACTCTGCCGTCACTCCTGTGTCATAGAGAGACATAGCCGCCATTTCTTCCATATAAGACGCAAACTCCATCTCGCCGTTTGCGTCGATAAATTGATAATATTTGAAGGCAATTTCATCTTCCTTGTATACCTTAGAACGAAACACATACATCACCTGATAGGTTCCCTTTTCGTAGATGGTGTCAAAGCTTATATAGGGATGCTCCTCATAGTAGGATTCATCCTTATACAAATCAAGCTGTCCGAACATCCTGCCGTTTTTCATGTGATGACCATATAATATGTAATTTGTGCTGGGTTTGAGCACGTCGCAGTCCTTATCCATGAAAATTGTACCATTTTTGTCATACTGATGATCCATGTTATGATCCAGATAGTATTCATTGTCCACTGTCTGCATAACAGGATAATCGATTTTGGTACCTTCGATTTTCACCCAACCGATCAGTCTCTTATACCGGACCATCAGCTTCTGGTACTCCTCCAGCACCTCCCTGGACTCGGCTTCACCGTCCAGTGTAAAAAGCGGGCCTTCCGGGGAGTCCGGTACAGCCGATGTACTGGAAACGGAACCCTCTGCGCTCTCCTTCAGTTCACTCAACAGCCTATAGGCACTCTGGGTTCTATAATCGTAATAGGAATAAACTGCAAAATACCCCAGGCAGCATGCCGCCGCCACACTACAGGATATAATGATTAGTTTTCTGCGCTTCTCCCGCTTTCTGAGCTCTTCCTGGACAATTATACTTATCTGCGGGTCATCCTTTCCTGACCTCCTGCTGTCCACGGTTTTCGAACGGACTCTTTCACTTTGTTTCGTATCCCTGTAAACCGGCCCGGCCAGCTGTGACTGCTCCCCACCTGTCTGCCGGGTCTGTTTCCCGCCCTTTATCCGCCCTGCCCGCTGGGTCCGCTTCCCATCCTTTGTCTTGCCCGTCTTCCGCCCCCTGCCCTCTGGAACAGGCATCTGCTTCAGCTGCATCTCCACTTCGTCCAGAAAATCCTGTCCCAGAAGTGTCTGAAAATGATACCTGCCGCTCCGAAGTTCTTTCCGCAGTACCTCCAACTGGCCCCTGTCCTGACTGTCCGTTTTCTCCCGCAGCTTATCTATGATTTCTTTGTCACGCTTTGCGCAGGCATAATCGCTTTCCGTGCGAAACTGCCTGCCTTCCACCACAAATACCTTTTGCGCCATATCTTTTACCTAAATATATCTTATGTTGTTATCATCATTTTACTATATATTGAAATAATTTCAAGCCCTTTTCCCATATCTGGGGGAATTTCCCCAGGAAAATCATACCACCCCCGGCAATTCCGCCCGGAGAAAACCGGAACCCGGACAGTCACAGGCCCGCCTGTATAAGCAGCTCCGCAGACCATGCACGTATAAATTCATTATATGTGCCAGAAAGGGAAACGGCAATTTATAAATATTCCTTTTCCCCGTTTTTCCCTGGAAACATTGACAGGCCGCCCCGCATACAATAAAGCATAAATAAACCTATGGAGGCTTAAAAACATGAGTGATTTAACTGCAACAAACTGCGGCTGCAACGATTCCTGCGCTTGCTCCAACAATAACGGGTGCGGATGTGGAAGCGGATTCGGGAGCTGGATCTGGATTCTCCTGCTTCTGTGCTGCTGCGGCGGCAACTCCGGCGGATGCGGGTGCGGCAACAGCGGAAGCTGCGGATGCGGCAATAGCTGCGGCGGCGGGTTCTTCGGCGGCAACGGCGGCGGATGCGAATGGCTGATCTGGATCCTCCTGATCTCCTGCTTCTGCGGCAACGGCGGCGGATTCCTGGGCGGCAATAACTGCGGATGCGGATGCAACAACAGCTGCGGCAATGGCTGCGGATGCGGATGCTAATCAAATATTAACCGGACAGCAGTCCAGGTCACCGGCCCTTATGGGGAACTCCCCATGGGGGCCTGTTTCCCAATAACCACACGCACCGGAGCTCTCCCGATAAGCCATACGCCAATCTCCCTCTGCCTTTCAATAACCCCACGCACCAGGGCGCTCCGGCATAATCCTGGTACGCTGCTGCTTTCATCCCCAGGCAATCAATGCTTGATGTCCACAGCAGAACAGGGCTAGGAAGAGAATCTGTCAGGCACAAACCGTTCACAGCAGCGTAACAGAAAGCGGCACATATCCCTCAACCTGTCTACATAGAATATGAATAAGCCTTCCCAGGGAGACCTTGTCTCTCCATCAGGACTACATCCCGGAAGGCAATTCCTGACCGGAAAGGAGTGTGCCACCATGGAGGAACAGGCGACAAAGACCATCACCGCTTTTGATGCCCTCTTCACCAACAATAAGATCCAGATGCTGAAAATCCTGCTTCCCCGGCTGATTCCGGAACAGCAGGGGAGCTTTGCTGTCTACATAAAGCTATTGGAACTGCAGTATACCCTTACCTTCCTGCGCCGTCATCCCGGAAAGTCCCTCTTTGAGGGGGCCAGGAGGCTGTCCGCCGGTTTCTTTCAGGAAGACAATACGGACACCATTGAACTTCTGGACGAACTGCTGCCATTCAGCGGACCGGAAGAACGGGCCAGAATACAGAATATGAAAAACATGATGGAAACATTCAAAAGGATGAAGGAAATGATGGATATGATACAGATGATGCAGGAGCTCTTCCCCGAAGGAATGGGCGGGGACGGCAGTCCCATGGACTTTTTCTCCAATATGGCCGGAATGGGAGACATGCCGGATCTGTCCGCCATGGCGGACATGGCAGCCTTCTTCCAGAACAGCCAGACCGGGCCAGGCAGCACAACCGAACCAGACAGCCCGCCAGGATCGTCCGACCCATGACTGTCAGATGATAAACATCCGGCCTTATAATAACTCTGCCATACACCGCTTTTGCAAGCCTTGCCATACATTACTTTTAAACAGATATAAGCATGAAAGGAGTCTTTCATTTATGGAAAATCTCAGAAACAATCCGGAATCCGGCAGTCAGCGTATCTCCGGAACCAACAGCGGAAGCACCGGGCAGGAAACGGGCAGTTACGGCACCGGAGATTCCGCCCCGGGTAAAAACACCTCCTCCGGGAGACCCGCCTGGATGTCGGATCCCCTTGTAAAGGAAATCCCGGCAAAAAAATTACAATTTCTTGAACAGCTTTTCGCCCAGGGACAGGGAAAAAGCCAGAAAGAGTTAATGGCCTTTTTCATGCCCGCCATGAAGAAGGCCAGGCAGGAAAACCTGACCTTCACACCCCAGGAAGTCAGCGCCGCCATTGCTGCCATCAAAAAATACAGTTCCGCGGAAGAGCTGAAAAAGATCGACAAGATCCTGGAAAAAAGCAAACAGGGCGGCAAATGATCCATCGGTTCACTGGAAATCCGGCAACCGCAGCAATCACGCCGCTGCCGGACTTCCAGAGCATGTTTAAAAAATGCTTTCCGTCAGCTGTTTTTCACAGTTTGCGAACACTAAAGTCATCTTGCAGATGACTGCCCAAATGAGAAATGTATAGTGGGCTGTGTTGTCCAAATGAGGATCTACTGCTCCTCCACCGGCTGCCGCTCCTTCACCGGCTGCTCCGGAATTGCAATCTGCACCGCATTCTCCGTCTTTTCAGTGTCAATACCTGAAATCAGGTTATTGTAATCCACCTTTTTCTGGCTGTATTTTTCTGAAACGGCATTCACATTCTTCTGCGCCGTAATCGCCATATCCTGCTGGCTGCAGAGCTGCTGATAATAACTCTGGCCGGATGCATAAGCTATTGTGCTTTTATGGTCTTCACCGGGCGCGAGTAGGGTAAACAGGTCGGACAGGGCTTCGCTGTTCCCCTGGGTGCCGTCTTTATGATCTGCCGCCAGCACCTGCACGGCCGAGGGCACCTGCATCTGGAAATTGTTCCAGGAAGCATTTACAGCATCCAGTACCTGCTGTATCTTCTCCTGCTCCTTCTCATCCTCTTCCTTGTTTACCGCCTGCTGCAGCAGGGACTGATACTGGTTCTGCTGCAGAGAACCAATTCGTTTGAACTGGTTGATCTGCTCCAGCAGGGCCTTCTCTGTGGCAGACTGCTGTGTCTCAAGCTGCATGATCTCCTGACGGAGCTGCTTGATCTTTTCCGTCCTGGCCTTTCTCTCCTCTGGCAGGGCCTTTCCGTCCGCATCCATTGCCGTGGAATTTACAAGAGTAGGGGATACGGCGGACGCCATCATGTCCAGCACCCTTGCCAGTCCCTCCGGAGTACCATGGTTCGTGGCCCGCACATCCACATGGTATTTCGCCGAGTTGTCTGAGCTTCTGGTGTTGGAACTATGGGAGCTGACGCTTCCGCTGATATTCACCTTCACAATGCCCAGATTCATGGAACCGGTATAGTCGTTATTGTCTTCGGAACGCATCCTCCGGTATGCAAGGTTCAGTTTATCCAAATAGAGAACTTCCTCGTTGTTTCGAAGTTAGGTTTTCCCCCTGCTCCGTATCTCATCGATCACTGTCCTGCCCAATTGCGCATTGGATGCAGCCAGCGCATCCAGGGGAGCATACACCACTTCTCTCAGCGGCAAAAACGGATTTACGCTGCCGGCCCGCTTAAACATCTCTTGGTTATCCTGTCCCTCTTTCTCCATAGGCGATTCCTCCTCCCGTAATTTTCCAGTACGTCGTTGCCTTAATCCCCGCGCAATTCATGGCCGGATGTCCGCACCGGGACAAGGCAGACGGCAGAAGGCTATGCAGTGAACATGCCTGCTGACGACAACGCAGTACTGGTACGGACAGCTCCCCTTTTCTCTGTAAAGGCACAAATGCCGGCATTTTTATCATTAGGAATACGCTTTTCTTCCGGTATTACGGCTTCACCACAATGTTCACAATCCTGCCGGGCACGTAGATTTCCTTCACGATATTCCCTGTCAGCCG
>CAJTSY010000021.1:4926-15311 GCA_910578995.1 uncultured Acetatifactor sp. | reverse complement strand
CTTCCACAAGCATATCCTGCAGCTTCCACACTCTCTCCAGGAACCTGCGGCAGCCCTTTACGCCGTCCTCACTCCATGCTGCGCTTAAATCAAAGGCGCCGATGAACATCTCGTAGGTGCGCAGGGTATCCGCTCCGTACTCCCTGACGATATCATCCGGATTCACTACATTGCCCCTGGATTTGGACATCTTCTCCCCGTTGGAGCCCAGGATCATGCCGTGGCTGGTGCGCTTCTGATAAGGTTCCGGACAGGGTACGTCGCCCTGGTCATAGAGGAATCTGTGCCAGAACCGTGAGTAGAGCAGGTGCAGGGTGGTATGCTCCATGCCGCCGTTGTACCAGTCCACCGGCATCCAGTAGTCCAGGGCTTCCTTACTGGCAAGGGCTTCCTCATTCTTGGGATCCGTGTAACGCAGGAAATACCAGGAAGAACCTGCCCACTGGGGCATGGTATCCGTTTCCCGTTTCGCAGGCCCTCCGCAGCACGGGCAGGTGGTGTTCACCCAGTCCGTCATGGCCGCCAGGGGAGACTCCCCGTTATCCGTGGGCTCGTAGGATTCCACCTCCGGAAGCATCAGGGGCAGCTCGCTCTCGTCAAGGGGAACGAAACCGCATTTCTCACAGTACACGATGGGAATGGGCTCCCCCCAGTAACGCTGCCTGGAAAATACCCAGTCGCGGAGCTTAAAGTTGGTCTTGCTCTGTCCCAGGCCCTTCTCCTGGAGCCATTCCGTGATCTTCTTCTTGGCATCCGCCACGGACAGGCCGTCCAGGAAATCCGAATTCACCAGGATTCCGGACTCCACGTCTGTGTACACCGCCTCCTGGACGCTCACCGGGCTTCCCGCCACCACTTCAATGATGGGCAGGCCGAATTTCTTCGCGAAATCCCAGTCTCTCTCGTCATGGGCAGGCACCGCCATAATGGCCCCCGTCCCGTAGGTCATGAGCACATAGTCGGAAATCCAGACGGGAATCTCCTTCCCGTTCACCGGATTGGTGGCGGTGAGGCCGTCAATCTGCACGCCTGTCTTGTCCTTTGCCAGCTCCGTACGCTCGAAGTCGGATTTTTTCGCCGCCTGCTCCCTGTAAGCCACAAGGGCGTCATAGTTTTTAATCTCGTCTTTGTATCTCTCAATCAGCGGATGCTCCGGGGAAACTACCATATAGGTGGCGCCGAAAAGCGTATCCGGCCTGGTGGTGTAGATACGGAGCTTCTCCTCCTTCCCTGTGAGGGTGAAATCCACTTCCGCACCCTGGGACTTGCCGATCCAGTTCTTCTGGGATACTTTGACTCTTTCAATGTAGTCAACCGTGTCCAGGCCCTGGAGCAGCTTATCCGCGTATTCCGTGATCTTCAGCATCCACTGGCTCTTTACCTTGCGGACCACCTCGGAACCGCAGCGCTCGCAGACGCCGTTCACCACTTCCTCGTTGGCCAGACCCACCTTGCAGGAGGTACACCAGTTGATGGGCATTTCCGTCTTGTAGGCCAGTCCCGCCTTAAACAGTTTCAGGAAGATCCACTGGGTCCATTTGTAATAGCCGGGATCCGTGGTGTTGACCTCCCGCTCCCAGTCAAAGGAATAGCCCAGGGCATGGAGCTGTCCCTTGAAGCGTTCCACATTGTTTTTGGTCACGATCCTGGGGTGGATGTGATTTTTGATGGCATAATTCTCCGTGGGAAGACCAAATGCGTCCCAGCCCATGGGATAGAGCACGTTGTAGCCCTGCATCCTGCGCTTGCGGGCCACGATGTCCAGGGCGGTGTAGGGCCTGGGGTGTCCCACATGAAGCCCCTGTCCCGAAGGGTAGGGGAATTCTACAAGTGCATAGTACTTCGGTTTTGAATAATCGTCGGATGTCCGGAAGGCATGTTCTTCGTCCCAGACAGCCTGCCATTTTTTCTCCACCTCGTGGTGGTTGTATGGTTTTGCCATATTTTGTCCTCCTATTCCAGTTCCGCATCTGCCCATCCAGTACCAAGATATGGCAGAGGACTTTCGGCCGCCAAATGATGCGTCCGCATGTCCTCTGGGCACTGGATGGGCAGATGCTGTTTCCAGTTCCGCATCTGCCCATCCAGTACCAAGATATGGCAGAGGACTTTCGGCCGCCAAATGATGCGTCCGCATGTCCTCTGGGCACTGGATGGGCAGATGCTGTTTTTTAGTTCCCCGCCGCCCCCTTCGCCCGGGCCTGCGCATAAAAAAGCCCTCTCGCTGTTTAGAGACGAAAGGGCTTGATTCCGTGGTACCACTCTAATTCACAGACTGTAAGGAACCGCTTTCCGCATGCTGCCGGACCGGGATAACCCCCAGGCCGGTTGCAGCCGCCATATTCCATGGTCTGTGCACTCGACGATCTATAACGGGATAAACCGCTCCACCCTACCCACGCTGCAGCGCTTCAGGCGAGGACTCCAAGGCCAGTTCAGGAACATCTCGCTGCCGCCTCGCACCTTCCGGCGGCTCTCTGAAAGTCCGATCTCCCTACTACTCCTCTTCAAAGCCGATAACCTATGAAACACTTTCCATGAAGAAACCTCCTCACGAAAGATGTTTTCTATTCTATCCCGTTTTCAGGCATCTGTCAAGTCAAAAAGTTAAAAATAATCAAGAATCAGATTAAATTTAATCATCCGATCCATTCTCCGCCACCTTAGCTGCTCTTGCGGCGATTTCCTTCTCCTGTACATCGGAGGGAGCCTGCTCGTAACGGATAAATTCATAGCTGTATTCTCCCCGGCCTCCGGTCATGGAACGGAGATCCGTGCAGTAACCATGCAGAGAACTCTGGGGAATCTCAGCCTCGATCACCTGCTTGCCGCCTGCCATGGGATTCATGCCCAGCACACGGCCGCGCCTCTTGTTCAGGTCACCCATCACGTCTCCCGTATAGGCATCGGGAACGGTCACCTTGATGGAGGCAATGGGCTCAAGCAGAACGGGATGGGCCTCCATAAAACCTTTCTTGAAAGCCTGGATGGTGGCCATCTTGAACGCCTGTTCGGAGGAGTCCACCGGATGGTAGGATCCGTCGTACAGCACAGCCTTCACGCCAACCACCGGGTATGCGGCCATGGGTCCCTTGAGCACGGATTCCTGGAGACCTTTTTCCACTGCAGGGAAATAGTTCTTCGGCACGGTGCCGCCCACCACTTCCTGCGAAAACTCGAAGGCCTGATCCAGGTTGTCGGAAGGGCTGAAGCGCATCTTTACATGGCCGTACTGTCCGTGTCCGCCGGACTGCTTCTTATACTTGTATTCCACATCGGACTGCTTCCGGATGGTCTCTTTGTAGGCAACCTTCGGACGGTCCAGTTCCACTTCCACTTTGTATTCATTCAGGAGACGGCTTACCACGATATCCAGGTGCTGGTCGCCCATGCCGTACAGCAGAGTCTGCCTGTTCTCCGCATCGTTGACCATCTTCAGCGTCAGGTCTTCATTGGTCATCTTCTGCAGGGCCTGTGAAATCTTGTCTACATCCCCCTTGTTCTTGGGCTTGTAGCGCATGCAGGTATAAGGGGTGGACACCTCCGCCTTGCCGTATTTGATGGGGGTAGCCTTTGTAGCAAGGCTGTTGCCCGTCTTTGTATCGGAAAGCTTTGCCAGCGCGCCAAGGTCTCCCGCGTGAAGCTCCGGAACCTCCATGGGCTTGTTGCCCTGCATAACATAGAGTTTTCCGATCTTCTCTTCCACTTCCGTGTCCACGTTGTAAAGCAGGTCATCCGTCTTCAGCACACCGGAATTCACCTTAATCATGGAATACTTGCCGATAAAAGGATCCACAATGGTCTTCCAGACGTAAGCCGATTTCGCCTTGGAGAAATCATAGTCCGCATTGTAAATATCATTCGTCTTCATATTTATGCCGGCAATCTTGCGGTTCTCGGGACTGGGCATGTATTTCACGATATCGTCCAACAGGGTATAGATGCCCTGGCACAGCACGTTGGATCCCATGGTCATGGGAACGATGGTCCCGTCGCATACATTGGTACGCAGTGCCGCCCTGATCTCGGCATCAGAGAAGGTCTCCCCGCCGAAATACCGCTCCATCATTTCCTCGCTGGTCTCCGCCACTGCCTCCATCAGGGTGTCACGGCAGAGCTCCAGGTTCTTCTTATTATATTCCGGCACCTCGCAGTCCACCACTTCCTTGCCCTGCCAACGGTGTCCGGTCTCAGAAACCACGTTCACATAGCCCACGAACTTCTCCGCCTCACGGATGGGCAGGTTGAAGGGCGCCATTTTCTTGCCGTAGAGATTCGTCATGTCCTCCACTACCTGGCGGAAGGAGGCATTGTCCACGTCCATGTTGGAAACATAGATGAACCTGGGCAGCTTGTACTTCTCGCACAGTTCCCATGCCTTCTGGGTACCCACCTCAATGCCGGACTTGCCGTTCACTACGATGATGGCTGCGCCCGCCGCGCTGACTGCTTCCTCGGCCTCACCCACGAAGTCAAAATAACCGGGGGTATCGATCACATTGATCTTTACGCCCTCCCACTCGATGGGAATAACGGATGCATTGATGGAAAACTTACGCTTCTGTTCCTCTTTGCCGTAATCGCTTACGGTATTGCCATCGGGAACTTTGCCCATTCTGGATGTAATTCCGGACAGATACGCAAAAGCTTCCGCCAGGCTGGTTTTACCGCTTCCGCCGTGTCCCAGCAGCACCACATTACGAATCTTGTCAGTTGTGTAAACTTTCATTTGACTTTCCTCCAATTTTTATGTAATTTGGGTGTTTTGACATGATAATGACAAATGATTCAATTCCCATGTGACTATTTTACTAGACTGAAGACATTTTTACAAGATATTATTATGATTTAACTGATTTTTTCCATTATATTTAATTCTTTCTTCAGATTCCGGTACCCAAAATGACATTTTAACGGTATTTTTTACCCAGATTCTTATTGCTATCCGCCCGGTAAAGTGTTATTGTGTAACGGTACCGGAATGGTACGGGGGTTCTGCCCCGGAATATGTTAATTCACTTAACAGGAAATCGAGGTGTCATCATGTCCCAGACAACCTGCGGCTTTATCGGCCTGGGCCTCATCGGAGGTTCCATTGCGAAAGCCCTTAAGAAATACTCTGCAGATATCAGAATCATTGCCTTTGACGTCAACAGGGAGGCACTGGCCCTGGCCGCGGAACAGGGCGTGGCGGATGCGGCCGTCACCGTCATAGACGAAACCTTTTCCCAGTGCGACTATATCTTCCTGTGCGCCCCCGTCAAAAGAAACGACGAGAATCTGGCGGCGGTCAGGAAATTCATGAAGCCGGGCTGCCTTCTCACGGATGTGGGCAGCGTCAAGACCGGCATCCACACAGCGGTCCGGGAAGCGGGCCTGGAAAGCTGCTTCATCGGCGGGCATCCCATGGCCGGCAGCGAAAGGGTAGGCTTCCTCAATTCCAGGGCCTCCCTTCTGGAAAATGCCTATTATATCCTCACCCCCACTCCCGCCGTGCCTGCCGGGATGCTTGACGCCTTCCGGAACCTGGTATCAGGCATGCGGGCCATTCCACTGGTAATGGACTGTCAAAAACATGACTATGTGACTGCCGCCATCAGCCACCTGCCCCATGTAATCGCCGCCACCCTGGTAAACCTGGTGCGGGAGAGCGATTCACAGGACGGGATCATGAGGATGGTTGCGGCGGGCGGTTTCAAGGATATCACCAGGATCGCCTCCTCCCAGGCCGGTATGTGGCAGCAAATCTGCCTCTCCAACGGGGCGAATATCTCCGCACTTCTCTCTGATTACATTTGCATGCTGACAAAATTCCAGGAAGCCCTGGACGCCGCCGACCCGGAACCGCTTTATACACAGTTTGAGGAGGCCCGTATTTACCGGGATTCCTTCATCAATGCCTCCTGCGGCCCCATCAAGCGCTCTTACGGCATCAGCGTAGAGATCGCGGACCGGTCCGGCGCCCTGGCCCACATAGCCGCCCTTCTGGCCAGGCAGGAAATCAGTATCAAAAATATCGGTATCACCCACAACAGGGAGGGGGACGACGGTGTCCTGAAGGTAGAATTTTATGAAGAAAATGCCATGGAGCAGGCTGTGGAAATTCTGAAGGAATCAGGCTATGAGACCATGATCCGTTCCTAGCCGGGATGCCGGCTGCCATTCCAGGCCGGAAATGCGGGCAGTGTCAATACAGGCGTTCCTGCTTATGACCCTGCCCCTGCACAAAGACTGTCGGAAAAGGGCCGGGAAAACGCCTTCACCTGTTCCTCCGCCTTCCCAGGCGGCGCAGCAGCGCTCCCGCCGCAATACAAAAAAGCATGCCGAAAGCGCCCCCGCAGGTGTCGATCAGCACATCCCGGAAACTGGCGGACCTTCCCGGCACAAAAAACTGATGAAATTCATCCCCTGCGGCGGAAAAGAAGACCCACAGCACGGTCAGCAGGTACAGCCTCCATCCCCGCCTCATCCACTGGCTCCACAGAATGTAAACCAGGATTCCCATGCAGGCATATTCCGAAAAATGGGCCGCCTTCCGCAGGGGGTATTCAAAAGATTCCGCCCTTTCGGCTTTCTCCGCGGCATCCCACCCGGCACGGAATACTGCATTCGCGCATTCCACGCACTTTTCGGAAATCGTCCCGCTCAGGGAGGAAGACTCTCCCCCGTCCTGGGCGGAAAACCCGAAGATCAGGCAGTACAGCAGGACAAGCAAAACAGACGCAGCCCCTGTTATCAGGAGTCTGCGCCCTGTACTGCTGCCTTTCCGTTTAGTCTTCATTAACGGTCTGGTATACTTCGATCCTGGCGGAATCCATCTCGGGCATACCGATGAAAATGGCCCCGTATCCATATCCGCCGGCCTTCAGCTCTATTCTCACGATCTGAAGAAAAGCATGGATGACCTCCTTGGTCCAGATGGTCAGGTAAGCCTCGTACACTTCCCCGATCTGCAGCGGCTCCGCGCAGTCAAAGCCCACGCCGTTCTTGGATACATCCACAATATTGATGGTTACTTCATTCCCGGTATTGCCGTCCAGTCTCTTGATCACGAGCTTGGATGCCAGATCCGTTCTCCTATTCTTTCTTCTGTCCTGCATATTTTACATCTCCTTTGCCGGTGAAATCAGCCTTCACCCCGTGTACATCCAGTATAACATCTCCGGGCGCATATCACAAGACAAAATGCAATTTTCCTGTTATATTTTCGCGGCTGATATTTTGTATCTTCGAGGCTTATGAATCTCCCAGTACCTGCAGCCTCATACCACGAGCATGGCATCCCCAAAACTGAAAAAGCGGTACCTTTCCCTCACCGCCTCCTCATAGGCCGCCAGTACATTCTCCCGTCCCGCCAGGGCGGAGACCAACATGAGCAGGGTGGACTCGGGCAGGTGAAAATTGGTGATCAGTCCGTCCAACACTTTAAAACGGTATCCCGGATAAATAAAAATATCCGTATCCCCGCTGCCGGGATGCACTGTCCCGCTCTCATCCGCCGCGCTTTCCACGGTTCTGCAGCTGGTGGTCCCCACACAAAATATCCGTCCCCCCGCCGCCCGGGTTTCGTTGATCACGGATGCCGCTTCCTCTGAAACCTGGTAGTACTCCGAATGCATGTGGTGGTCCAACACATTCTCCTCCTTCACGGGCCGGAAAGTGCCAAGCCCCACATGAAGGGTCACAAAGGCGGTCCTCACCCCTTTTTCCCCGATTTCCTCCAGAAGCTCCCTGGTAAAATGAAGCCCTGCCGTGGGCGCCGCCGCCGAGCCCTCGTATCTGGCATATACGGTCTGATAGCGGTTCCTGTCCTGCAGTTTGTGGGTGATATAGGGGGGCAGGGGCATTTCCCCCAAAACGTCCAGCACTTCCTCGAAGACGCCATCGTATTCAAACCGGACCAGCCGGTTTCCCTCCTCCACCGTCTCCAGTACCCGGGCTTTCAGCACGCCGCCCCCGAAGGAAAGCCTTGCCCCGGGGCGGCATTTTTTCCCCGGCTTCACCAGGGTCTCCCACACATCCGCGCTGACCCGCTTCAGCAGGAGCACTTCCACATGGCCGCCCGTCCCCTCACGCTCCCCCAGGAGCCTGGCGGGGATGACCCTGGTATTGTTCAGCACCAGGCAGTCCCCTGGCCGGAAAAACTGCCCTATCTCCCGGAAGACATGATGGGACATTGCCCCGGTGTGCTTGTCAAGCACCAGGAGCCTGCTGGAGGACCTGTCCTCCAACGGATCCTGTGCGATCAGCTCCTGGGGCAATTTAAAATAAAAATCGCTCTTTTTTAATTCCATCGGCATGTTACGCTCTCCCCGCGTTCATTACATGGAAGCGCCTTCCACGAAAGCCTTATACCCCCGGTATGTCTCATATACATCCGCCTTGCTGGTAGCTTCCCAGGGCGCATGCATGTTCAGCACCGCCACACCGCTGTCGATAACGTTCATGCCGTACACGGCCAGGATGTATGCGATGGTTCCGCCGCCGCCCACGTCCACTTTGCCAAGCTCGGCGGTCTGGTAGGTGATGCCCGCCTCGTCCATGATCTTGCGCAGGTGGGCCACATATTCCGCATTGGCATCGTTGGATCCGGATTTTCCCCTGGATCCGGTGAACTTGTTGAACACCATGCCTTTTCCAATGAAGGCGGAATTCTTCTTCTCAAAGCAGGAAGCGAATGCGGGATCATACCCTGCGCTCACGTCGGAGGAAAGCATACAGCTTCTGGCCATGCATCTCCTAAGGTTCAGCTCGCTGTATTCGCCTGCAAGATTCATGATTTCCGCCACTGCGTTCTCAAAGAAATGGGAGTTCATACCCGTGGCGCCCACGGAACCGATCTCCTCTTTATCTACCAGAATGCAGCACATGGTGCGCTCCGTCTCCTTCACGTCCAACATGGCGCGCATGGAGGTAAAAGCACAGACCCTGTCGTCCTGTCCGTATCCCAGGATCAGGCTTCTGTCAAATCCCACTTCCCTGGCTTTGCCCGCAGGCACGATCTCCAGTTCCGCGGAGAGGAAATCTTCCTCCTCGATGTCATAGTTCTGCTTCAGGATCTCCAGAAGGCCTGCCTTCACGGCTTCCTTTGCCTTCTTCTTGTCATCGTCCTCCTCGGCTGCCTCTTCTCCGCCTTTCTCCATGCGGATGGGCCTGCTGCCGATGATCAGGTCCATGGCCTCGCCCTCGATAACCTGTGACGCTGTCTTCTTCATCTGCTCCGCAGCCAGGTGCACCAGAAGGTCTGAGATGAAAAATACGGGATCGTCCTCATTTTCCCCCACATTCAGCTCCACGGTGGTTCCGTCCTTCTTCACCACCACGCCGTGGAGGGCAAGGGGTGTCGCCACCCACTGGTACTTTTTCACACCGCCGTAGTAATGGGTGTCCAGATATCCCAGACCGCTGTCCTCATACAGGGGATTCTGCTTCACGTCGATCCTGGGGCTGTCAATGTGCGCTCCCAGAATATTCATGCCCTCTGTCATGGGCTTTGCACCGATCTGGAACATAGCGATGGACTTGTTCATGCATACACTGTATACCTTGTCCCCCTTCTGCAGCTTCGCTCCGCTCTCCACCAGGCTCTCCAGCTCCCTGTACCCTTCGGCCTCAATGGTGTTCACAATGGTGTCGATGCATTCCCGCTCCGTCTTGCCGTTGTCCAGGAATGCCCTGTACTCCGCGTTCAGCTTCTCCAGTTCCTTCAACTGGTCCTGGTCATAGGTCTCCCATGCGTTTTTTCTTTCCATTTCTGTTTCCGTTTCCTTTCCTGCCGTGGAACGTCCTGTCCGGCATCTGACTCTATTCTAGCATATTCCACAATCCATGGGAACCATTTCCGTCATTTTATTGTGTCATGCCGGACATGGCGCTTCCTCATATCTGTCAAAGTCCCCTCCGTGCCTTTCCCCTGCGGCGCTTCCTCATATCTGCCGAAATCCCCTCCGTGCCTCTCACCCCGGCATCCTCTGGCGTTGCCTCCTCATATCTGTTGAAATCCTACTGCCTTAGCCGTATTGATCATGGCCGCAGTATCTTCTCCTGTGGTACAGGTGGCCTTACGTCCCCGCCTCACGATTTCAGCCGTGCAGAACCGTACCACCGCTTCGCCATACCCGCGGCGCCGATATGCCGGAAGTGTGTGGACACCCGCCACCTCCCATGCCTCCTCACTGTACATCCAGACTGCGGCACGGGCCACTATCTTCCCGTCTTCCAATATCACATAGTCTTTCCAGGTGCTCTGGTCAAATCCGTCAAAATACTCTTCCTTCGGCCGCATATAACTTTTATCGATAGAACAAAAAAACCCGTTCAGCATGTCATAATTTTCCCATGCGTCAAATACCGTCACTCTGCCGTCCGTCTCACCGGTCATCATC
>CAJTSY010000021.1:0-4826 GCA_910578995.1 uncultured Acetatifactor sp. | reverse complement strand
TTCCGGTTCCATTCTCCACACGCAAACCATATTGCAGTATTCTATATAAATAAAAGTCATGGTACCATTGTAGTCCATCCGTGCTTTTCAATCAAGGGGAATTGACTTTTTCCGGCAGAAAATACTGCCCCCCATATAGTTCCGGTTAAAGAATGACCGGCTCCCGTACCAGTCAGCCCCCCGTTATTGAGTTAAAGTAACAGTTCATGTAAGCTCCGATCATGATGATATACATACAGAAATACATCCACAGCAGCACGATGATAATGATGGAAAGGCTCCCGTAAATGCCGTAGGAATTGCCATAGGTCACATAATAGGAAAAGGCCCAGGAAAAAACGCTCCATACCACAGCCGAGAACACTGCTCCTGGGATCTGTCCCCTGAAGTTCAGCTTTTTGTCCGGTACATAGGCATAAACCGCCGCAAACAGCACCGTCAGCACTGCCCACACCAGAAGGAAGCGGAAATTCATCGCAAAGGAAACCACCTTCTGGAGCTGCGGAATGCGGTGCAGCGCCAGGGTCACCAGCTGGTCGCCGAAAACCATCACAAACAGCGACAGGATGACCACCACAAGCATGACCAGGGTATAAAAGGACGCGATGATACGCACCACAATATAATTCCGCTTTTCCTCCACGTCATTGACGGCATTCAGCCCCCGCATCAGGGCCATGACGCCTTTTGCCGCAGACCATATGGTGGCAATCAGGGCCACGGAAAGAATTCCCCCGGATTTGTCATAGACCTCGGAGATCAGGCTTTCGGCAAGGGGATCCACCTGGTCCGGCAGAATATCCGTCACCAGCTCCACCAGATTCTCCTCCGTCAGCGGCGTAAACGGTATCACCGTGCACACCACGATCAGCATGGGAACTACGGAAAGAAAGAAGAAGAAAGCTATGCTTGAGGCATATGTGCTGATGTTCTTCACTTTCATCTTCCTGGAAAAATCCTTAATGACGATAACCAGGCTTACAATTATTTCAATAATGTTTTTAAAAATACGGAAAAACACATCAACCACCCAAACTGTCCCTATCCATATATATTCTCGATTCTGCACCTGTCATAGAAATACAGCAGTATCTCCACGGCAGAATAACCGCTGTCCGCCATGGCCCTGGCTCCGTTCTGGCTCATGCCCACCCCGTGGCCGAAACCACCGCCGGATAGAGAATATCCTATCACATTCCCGTCCTTTTTTCCAGTCTCTATCACAAAAAAGCCGCTGGGAAGCAGACTTGGGCTGTTCACACTGCTTCCGTCCTGCCTGCGGATCTTCGACTCGCCGTCATTCAATACATATCGGATATTGTGCTCCGTTATGACTTTTATTTTCCGCTCCCCCATTTCGATTATCAGTTCATCGGCAACGCCCCCGCTGCCCCGCTTTGCTATGTACAGGTCCGTCACCGGGTCCAGGCTCTCAATGGCCTGGCTCACGTATGCCCCGTCCTTCCAGGTCAGGATCAGCTGGTCGTTGGCGGCATAACGTTTCTGGAGATTTTCCAGCATGTGCTCCCTGTCCAGTTCCTCCACCTGGTAAGTCCAACGGTACCATCCTTCCCCTGCCTCAAAATCATCCTCCCTGACCGTGGAGATGAACGCCCGGAAGTTCTCCTCCTCCCGGAGACTCTCCCCCAGGGATTCTCCCGAACCGGCAGTTTCGCCACCTTCCGCTTCTCCCGCTCCGGTGCTTTGGTCTCCTTCCACAACCCCTGCACCATCCGCCGCGTAGCCCATAGCCGCCACCGCCTCCGCAAAGGCCGTCCTGCTTAATGGCTTCGCCTGCAGATAAGTCAGGCCAGGGGCAGCCGCCGTCTTCCATACATTGGAATCGCTCCCTACACCGCAGGATGTGGAATAATAGTAGGTTCCCGCCAGGTCCCCCGTCTCCGTCAGCAGCAGCTGCCCGTAAGTCTCCTTCACGGCCGTGGTCGTGCTCTCATGTTCCAGGATATTATTGTACACCTGGTAGGAAGTACTGTCATCCACATGGGCACCGTACTGGGGATAGCCGGCATGCAGCATATGTCCATAGGCATAGGTTCTGGCACAGACCGCCTGGGCCTTCAGGGCCTCAAAGGGATATTTTGCCGGCATCTCGCTGGGCACCACACTGTAAAGGTACTCCTCCAGCAGCACCTCGTTCACCGCCACAATGCCGTCCCCGGTTTTCAGGAACTCCATCTGCCCCCTGTAGGACGGTATTCCCTGGCTCCGGCCGCAGTTTTTAATGACAACCTTTCCCGTGAGGACATCCGGCGTGATCCTGACCCTGTCCGTCTCGAAATAGACACTGTCATAGCCAAACTCCACTTCCTCGCCCGCCAGGTGTCTCTCCTGTTTCTGGTTATCATAGGGACCATACGTCACCGTAAAATCTGTATCGCAGGTCACCAGGGGCTTATCATGGAACAGGCCCCCGTAGTCGGAAGACTTCACCAGAACCCGGATATACTCCATGGCCTCCTCCTTCACCATAAGCAGGGCGCAGATCTCCCCGTTCTCCATGCACAGGTCCGTAAAGCTGTACCCGAAACGCAGATCGGCTGCAGTGCACATCTCCAGACTGTCATACAGCCGGTACCCCTTATAGTCGGCGGCCAGGGGAAGTTTCCCATATCCCTCCACTTCAATGCCCGCATCGTCCGCACCCAGGATTTTCCCGTTAATCTTATCCGTCCTGGGGGATACGGAAGTCACCTGCCCGTCCGTGACCTCCACATCCGCCACCTGCTCCCGCAGGGAAGGATCAGGAAAAACCACCTCCTGACCCTCCGCGGAACCGACTCCGGGCATCTCTCCCCAGGGATAACGCTCCCTCTTCCCCTCCCTGAAAATCAGCAGCCCTTCCCCGTCCGCCTCCACGATCCACACATTGGCAAACAGCTCCACCACCGGGACATGGGGTTCCGGCGTGGGCACGGGGGGTTCCTCATCCTCCTGCCTGTGTATCAGCAATAAGAGCAGCCTGCCGAATAAGAGGATCACCAACAGCAGCAGCCCCAGCAGGCAGACAAAAGCCTTCATCTGCATTCTCTGCGATTTGTTTAAACCCCATCTGTCTCTGTCCAATCGATTACTCTCCCGAAAAATAATTTTGAACTGATTCCAAATCCGTACAAGCTTAAAAGAGCAGCCCTGAAAGGACTGCCCTCTTCTTCTGTATCATGCGCCCAAAATGCCGCCTCCTGCTCTCTGACTCCTAGCAATGCTAGGTGGGTGACCGCAACCAGAGCTTTTGCCTTCCCTTCCAATCCTCCGCATGAAGCGGAGTGAGGGCTTGACAGCCACCTGGCGATATAGGAATCCCGTTTAAAGTAATGTAGGTTCAAAACAAACAAAAGTTATCAAACATTTCAGGCTAAACTTATTATAGCAAAAAGTGTCCGAAATTACAACTGTATTTTTTTCCATTTTTCTGCCATCATGCAGATCCATCACATAGAATTCTTCCTCTCGCTTTACTATAATTAAATAGTATTATATATGCTAAATTCTTTTGCAATTATAATTGAATTTATAAATTCCTATTTTATAAATCCTGAAATTATATAGAATAAAATTTAGAATATATAAAAACCTGCACTACATCAGAGAAATAGGAATTAGAATTATGAACAGAACAGACAACGTAATAGGCGCAAATATAGCTAAACTGCGCAAAGAAAAAGGACTCCTTCAGCGTGAATTGTCCAACATCCTGCATATGTCACCCAGTAACATCTCCAATTATGAAAACAACGCATACTGGCCCGATTTAAAGACCGTCTGCAGGATGGCGGATTACTTTGGGGTTACCACAGATTACCTCCTGGGACGGACAGATTACCGCTGTCCCCCTGAAATGCTCAGCGAATATATCACCTCGGATTATACCGTTCATAATATTGTAAACTCACTCCTGTGCCTGGATTCATCCTCCCTGGATGCCGCCGTAAAATACATAAATTTTTTAAAAGAGTCTAATGCTGTCTCCCGGAAAAATAATGGGAAAAGCGGGAAGTCTTGATATCGCTGTGGCTCAGAAGTCGAGAATATAAATCATTTTATGCCTGCAGCAGATGGATCGCCTTGGAATGACGGAAATGAGGCGCACCCCACAAAAGAGCGACGGACAAACTGTCCGCCGCTCGTAATATGATTCTGTCTAATAACCTTTCTACCGCCTTCGTGAGATGTCATAAGACATGCCACAGAATTTCCTGCACTCTTGTCTTACAGGCTGGCAGCCTCGTTCACAATCTTCTTCAGAGCTTCAAGAGCCTCGTCAGGCAGCTTGTCATAGCCTTCCTTCTTGGTAGCGAAGCCTTCCACAGCATCCACACGGTTCTGCATAGCACCCTGAAGAGCCTTCACATACTCCGCGTCGCCAAGGTCAGGTGTAAAGCCTTCCCAATCCATGATCTCGATATCCTCGAAAGGTCCCCACTGCTTGAAGCTTGCCCTCTTCTCCACGATGGTCTCCAGGATACCCAGGGTATCGGCAGGTTTTACCTTCTTGCCCATGAAGTCGCCGGTATTGATGATGTAGCAGTCTACATTCTTCTCGGCAACCAGCTTCTTGAACTTCTCATAGTCATTTACCAGAGGATAGGTTCTGAACGGGTTCGCATAAGGAACGATACGGAGCGCATTCATGTCGGTACCTGCCGCCACACGCTCTGCGGTGGAAGTTTTGGTAGCCAGGGTAGCGCCCATAACGGATGCCAGCGCAGCACCTTTCAGCTTCACTACAGGCGGGATGGTAGGATCCTTCATAATCCAGAAGATGGCGTTCACGGGAGCGTCGATCTTGTCCACGCGGTTGGGGCTCC
>CAJTSY010000020.1:13004-38038 GCA_910578995.1 uncultured Acetatifactor sp. | reverse complement strand
CGATGCAATTTTGCGGTAACTACATTCTCCCGGAATTCCGGCTTACGGTCAGCAGCTTCTGGCGCATTTCGTCTTCGATGCGGACCAGTTCCTGCTCTGCGCTCTTTCTCTTGGCCCGGCCGTCCTCCTGGATCTTCATGACTTCGTCCAGGGTGCTGATCAGGGTCTTGTTGGTGGCGGTGAGGGTCTCGATATCTACGATGCCCCGCTCGCTTTCCCGGGCAGTCTCGATGGTGGCGATCTTCAGCGTCTCGGCATTTTTCTTCAGCAGAGAGTTGGTCATGTCGGTGACTTCCTTCTGGGCCCTGGCTGCCTCGGTGGAGTGGTTCAGGCCGATGGCGATGACCATCTGGCTCTTCCACAGAGGGATGGTATTCACCAAAGTGGACTGGATCTTCTCCGACATGGCGGTATCGTTGCTCTGGATCAGGCGGATCTGGGGAGCCATCTGCATGGAGATAGTCCTGGTCAGCTCCAGGTCATAAATCTTTTTTTCAAAACGTTCACACATGGACGCGTAATCGTTTGCTGCCTGGGTATCCTCGGGCAGTCCGCTCTGCTCTGCCTTGGCAAGCAGCTTGGGCAGCTCTACGGTTCTGGCCTGCTCCAGCTTCTGCTTGCCGGCCAGGATGTACATGGACAGCTCCTTGAAATAATTCAGGTTCAGCTCATACATTTTATCCAGCATGGCGGCATCCTTGAGCAGGGTGATCTGATGCTCCTCCATAACCTTGCAGATCCGGTTGATGTTGCCCTCGGCCTTGTCATACTTGATCTTCAGGTTCTCCAATTTATTGCTGCTCTTCTTGAAAAAGCCCAGAATCCCCTTTTCCTCTTCCTCGTTGTCGAACTCCTTCAGCTCCGCCACCACGCCTGCCAGCATCTGTCCGATCTCACCCATATCCTTGGTGCGGACATTGTTCAGGGCGTTCTCGGAAAAGTCCGCGATCTTTTTCTGGCTGCCGGCGCCGTACTGCATCACCAGATTGGTGTTTGTGATGTCGATCTGGGCGGCGAAATCATTTACCATTTTCTGCTCTTCCGGGGTCAGGACTACCTCCGGTGCTTTCGGCGCTTCTTCTTTTACTACCGGGACTTCAGGCTGGGGCTCCGCGCCGAAGGGCTCAAAGGTCAGGGACGGGGCTTCCTTTAACATTTGGTCTAAATCATTGCTCATCTGAATTTCCTCCGTGTATGATTGATTTGTTATAGTTTGCTTTATAGTGGCTTTGCGCATGAGTAATTAAAATACCGTCAGGAATTCTGCTCGAAACCCGCAAAGTCCATATCTCTGGTCAGGCCTTCCTTGGCCAGCATGGTTTTCAGCACCTGGGCATCGGTGGTGACGTCGAATACGGTGTCCTGGAACAGGTTGCTCAGAAGCTCCCGGAAAGCCTGGTTGATGGTATCCAGGGTGTTCTCGATTTCTGTCTTGGCCTTAATAATGTCGGGACTGGGAGAGCTGACTTTGTCAAAGGTCTCGTAGGATTCCACCAGTTTCAGGGTGGTGGGCAGGTAGTAGCTCATCAGCTTGTGCATGCGGTCCATCTGCTCCGGGTGCTGCTGTACGCTTTCAAAGATGTCCTTCAGGAGATTCTCCAGGCAGAACAGTTTGGCGGATATGACTTCCCCGGGGATCCGGTCGTTCAGGTTCCGGAGCTTCCGTATGTATTCCGTGCCTTCATCCATCATGGTGTGCAGTTCGGATTTCTGCTGGGGGGTTGCCTCCTGCTGGGGCTGGGGCTGTGCCGCCTGGGAGGCCTCCCTGTCCTCCAGGGCCCTGCGGCTCTCCAGTTCCCGGATGCGGCGGTTGTTCTCCGCTTCCAGGTACTGCCTGTAAACCACGTCGTTGAGCATGAAGCATGTCTTCTGTTCGTCAAGGTGTCCCTCCGGGAAGATGCCCAGATCCAACATTCTCTGGAGGTCTTTAATCACGTAGTTTTTGCTCTTTCCGGTGCCCCTGGCCAGATTCTCGATCTGGCCGTAGACTCTGTAGTCACACAGCTGCAGGTACCTGTCGGCACGTTTCAGACGCTTTTTCTGCCCCACACCCAGCCGTACCATGCCGTAAAAACCGAAGAGGAAGAGCAGGTTTGCAACCCATCCGCCGAGAGTGGTCTCCCCGCCCAAAAGCGCCAGGAACCGGATGAGGGTTACGAGTCCGGTGATTCCCAGACCAATCCCGCCGAATACCTGGTACAGGACATTGGATACATTGCCCACTTTTTTGAACTTTATGGAGGGGAGGCTGCGGCGTTTCGCCAGTTCCTGCTGCCTGTGCTGCTGTATCTGCCATTCCAGCTGCTTTTTCACTTCCCGCTCCTGTGCGCGCTGCTGCCACACGGGGACATTGGCCTGGCCGTAGGCCGTATTCTCCCGGGAGCGGGAGGAAGTGCTGCCGTAACCATCCGGCTGCCCGGCCTGTCCTGCACTGCTGCCGTAAGTATTTGACTGCCCGGCCTGTCCAGTATTGCCGGTAAAAGATATATGCTTTCCCACTTCGTTTACGGCATCCGTCACGGTCTGGGAAACAAGATCATTGAGATTTTTGAAATTTCCGCTTTGCAGGGCCTCGGAGAGGGCATTTTTCATCTGCTCCCCGGTGGCGCTCCAGTTTCGACTTTCGCTCATATTGATTAACCTCTTTTTTTACCTTATAGGAAAGTCCGTCGCCAGACGGACATGGAATCAGCAAGGTGCCGAAGGCACTTTTTTTACCATAGCTTGTCTCACTATATTATGGCACATCCATACCTGTTCCGCAACAATTTATTTGAATCTAAAGAGAAAATTCAGAAACTCCCCTCCGGAAATTTAACTTGGCAATTCGTGGGGGCACATGATATAATGACCTTATTCAAGACATGCAGCGGCCGGATGGCCATCCTGCCATGAGCGTGGCTTTGCTCATGGAATAATGACCTTATTCAAGACATGCAGCGGCCGGATGGCCATCCTGCCATGAGCGTGGCTTTGCTCATGGAATAATGGCCTTATTCAGGGAAGAAGGGGCTCGGCCCTGAAAATCTTTTTCCTGCCAAGGAAGAAGCAGGCCAGAAGGAAAAGGCAGACGGCCAGCCTGGTGAGGCGTAAGTGGCTGTAGCAGCCTGCGACCTGGCGGCTCAGGTCTTGGGACAATATCACATAGGGTTCGTCTTCGGCTGTGGCGAAATAGGCCCGGGCGCTGGCCGTTGCCAGGTCCAGGGCATTAATGCCGTGGGTTTCGGCCACATTTTCCGGGGAAAAGAAATCGCAGGGATTGTACTGGCGCTTAATGACGCCTCCGCTGCTGACCGTGACGCTGTTGATGCCAAGCAGCTGCTCCTGGCCGGGAAAATCCAGGCGGAAGCCCGTGATATGGCCGTCCAGGGAGGGATCCAGGCGGAATTCCACCATTTTGTTTTCATGGTCTATCGAGGAAGAGCAGTGCTGCTCTATACAGAATACGTTTACGGCGTCGGTAGAATAATAGAGGGTGCATTCGTCTCCCGCAATTTCGTGAAAATAGAGCCGGATATACAGGGAGGCTGTGCGGGTGGGCAGCAGGATGAAAGCGGCCGCAAGTAAAAAGAGCAGCGGGAATAATATCTTTTTTTTCATAAAACGGGCTCCTTTAAATGTTTTGGTCTACGGACAATGTTTTGGCCTACTGACATTATAGAAAAATTTTCTGCTTTTGGCAAGTACCAGGGGGAGGGTAAAATGATGGTGAAAGAGAAAGAGGACCGTCTGATTGTAATGGTTTTTGGTGTGGTATTGTCTTATCTGACTTATACTTACGTCCTGAAGCAGCTGGAGTGGATCTATGCTGATTTTAACGGACACACTTATGTGTATCTTCCCCTGTTCTCAAAAGAAAACTGGATAGAGGGGTGGATGACGGTTCCCTACTGCATGTGGCACCTGACCACCATGTTCTTTAACCGAATCCTCTTTATTCCCATTGAAAGCGCAGCAGCCTATTCCGCCTGTGTGTATACCCTTTTGGCCTATTTCGTCATGTACTGGATGATCCGAAGGATTACGGAGGCGGCCGGCAGTGTGGAGGGCTCCGCAAGGGCGGCTTTCATTGCCTTTGGCATGTGCGTGCTCCAGTGCTTTTATTTTCACTGGCTTGATGCCGGGGGGAGGTTTCAGGGAACTTTCTCCATGAACCCGGTTCACAATCCCACGTATATGTGTGTGCGGGGTTTTTCACTGATCTGTTTCTGCCTGGTCTGCGATATCTGGGGAAGGCAGAAGAAGGAAGATTACAAGGGAATCTTCTTCCGGGTGGAGACGGGGCTGAAAAAGTATTATATTTACCTGGCAGTGGCACTGTTCCTGTCCACCCTGGCAAAGCCTACCTTTGCGGAGATGTTCATTCCCGCGGTGGGAGTTGTCATGCTGGTGGAATGGATTGTCAGAATCCGGCGCGGGGACGGCAGCGGGGCGGTGTATTTCCGGCACTGCCTGCATATGCTTCTGTGCGCGGTTCCGGCGCTTCTCTATATTCTGCTGCAGTTTTTCGCTTATTTTATATGGGGAGGCAGCTACGGCGGGGACGGCTCCCTGATCATAACCAGGTGGCTGGAGGTGTGGTATCTGGGCACCGAGAATGTGGGACTGTCGGTTGCCCTGGGGATGGCTTTTCCGCTGTTTATGGTTTTGATCAACGGGGAGTATTTTATAAAAAGTGACTGGGGAAGGCTGGGCCTGGCAGGGTACGGGGTTGGATTTCTGGAGGCGGCGCTCCTGGGTGAGGGCGGGGGAAAACTGGCCCATTCAGATTTCCTGTGGCCCATGATGTCGGGAATGCTGATCATGTTTGTGGTGTCCATGATGAGGCTCCTGGTGTTGGAGCGGACACAGGCGGATACCAGGGGACGGAGGCTTGCGCTGTGGGCGGCGTGGTTTTTGTTCTGTATCCATGTGCTTTACGGGCTGCTGTATATATGGGGCTGAGAGGGAGTCTTCGGAAAGGAATGGGAGACGGATAGCAGGGATTGTGAGCGGTGCAGCTTCCGTGTATTTCAAAAAGCCTTGACATGTTTTCAGGCCAAGGTTGGATTAGAAATGGGTTTTTTGGATAATTCCTACAGGGGGGATCCGGAGTACTGGGTTGGATGGGTGCTTGCCTACTTCCAGTGGAAGACTTGCTTCAGCTTTAAAAACATATTGCAGAGGGTGCCTGTTGAAAAAATTCTGGGTTTATATCCCATAGGGCATGAACAGGATATCAGAAACGTTGCGGATATTTTAACGGAGTGGATGGGCGTTTGACAGCTTTGTTGGAAAAATACCGGCAGCAGGCATCACTGCCGTACCTGCTGTGATGCAGACGGACGGGCAGGGCATCAGGAAAGGGAGAATCCAGGCGGAAAGGGAGAAAGAGAAGCTATGGCGGTTACATTTACTTCGGAGCAGCAGATGGCTATCGATCTGCACGGCTGTAACATTCTGGTATCGGCGGCGGCGGGGAGCGGGAAAACCGCCGTCCTGGTGGAACGGATTGTCCGAATGGTATGTAATGAACACAATCCCGTGGACATTGACAGGCTGTTGGTCGTTACTTTTACCAATGCGGCGGCGGCGGAGATGCGGGAACGGATTGCGGCGGGGATTTCAAAGCGGCTTGCGGAATGTCCGGAGTCCGAGCACATCCAGAGGCAGGCGACCCTGCTGCACAATGCCCAGATTACCACCATAGACAGCTTCTGTCTGTTTCTGCTGCGGAATCATTTTAATGAAATCGGCCTTGACCCGGCGTTCCGGATTGCGGACGAGGGGGAGGTAAAGCTGATGCAGCAGGATGTCCTGGCAGAATTGATGGAGGATTCCTATGCGTCCGGAAGTGAGGCGTTCCGTTTCTGTGTGGAGTATTTCTGCCCTGGAGGAAAGGAGAGCGTGCTGGAGCAGCATATTCTGAATCTGTCCCGGTATGCGGCAAGCTTTCCCTGGCCGGCAAGGTGGCTGGAGGAGAGAAAAAATGACTACAGTGCGGCATCGGCGGAGGAAATGTGCGGCAGCCCTTATGCGCAGTATCTGACAGGACATTTGCGGCGGATGCTTGCCGGATGTGTGGAGAAGCTTGAGAAGGTGCGGGCCCTGTGCGAGGAACCCGACGGGCCGTATATGTACGGGGAACTGGTGGACGGGGAACTGGAGCAGCTGGAAGGGCTCCTTGTCTGTGCATCTCTGGATGAGTATGCGGTAAAGCTTCCCGCGGTGAAATTCGGCAGGCTTCCCTCAAAGAAGGATACAAGCGTCTCCCCGGTAAAAAGGGAGATGGCGAAGGAGATGCGCGCCGGTGTGAAGGACAGTATCCGGGAAATGGAAGAGCGGTTTTTTGCCACCACGCTGGAACTGGCGGCAAGGCAGAGCAGGGAGTGCCGGGGGCCGGTGAATACCCTGATTGACCTGGTACTGGATTTTGACAGGCGGATGCAGGAGAAAAAACAGGAGAAAAAGGTAATCGATTTTTCCGATATGGAGCACTTTGCCCTGGACATTCTGCTGGATGCGGAGGGGGATGAGGTACATTCCGGTAATGTGGCGAAGGAGTACAGACAGCATTTTGCCGAGATACTGACGGATGAGTACCAGGACAGCAACCTGGTACAGGAGTACCTGCTAAGAGCGGTTTCCGGCGAGGAGGACGGGCGATTTAATCGTTTCATGGTGGGGGATGTGAAGCAGAGCATTTACAAATTCCGCCTGGCCAGGCCGGAGCTTTTCCTGGAAAAGTACGAGACATACCAGAGGGACGACGCAGAGAACGAGAACCATGCGGAAGCGCAAAGTCTCCCCGGTTCCTGCCGGAGAATAGATCTGGCAAAGAATTTCCGCAGCCGGGAGCAGGTGGTGAATTCCGTGAACGATGTGTTCGGCCGGATGATGAGCGCAGAGGTGGGAGGGATTGCCTATGACGACAGGGCGGCGCTGTACCCGGGGGCGGTTTATCCGGAAAATGACGGATGTGTCAGTGAGCTGATACTGGTGGATAAGCCGGATAAAGACAGCGAACTGGGTGCGAAGCAGGCGGAAGCGCTGGCCATTGCCCGCAGGATCAAATCCATGAGGGAAGGTTTTCTGGTAACGGACAGGGCAGGCGGAGGGGAGAGGCCTGCCAGATATGGGGATATGGTGATCCTGCTGCGGACTAACAGCGGATGGGACGAGGAATTTAAGGAGGTTCTGGAGCAGGAGGGTATTCCGGTATATATTACTTCCAAAACCGGGTATTTTGCTGCCACGGAAGTCCAGGAGTTACTGCAGCTGCTTCGGGTACTGGACAATCCCAGTCAGGATATTCCGCTGTTTGGCGTCATGAAATCCATTTTCGGCGGATTTTCCGAGGAGGAAATCTCCAGGATCCGCAGCGGACAAAAAGGATGCAGCCTGTATGAGGCGCTGAGGATATTTGCGGAGGGGAACCAGTGCGGCGACAGGGCGGCGGAAGACATCGGGGGAATGCCGGGACAGGAGGAAACGGACAGCCGGAGAGCAGCGCAGGCAGAAAAAGGAGACGAAACCGTTCTGCTGCAGGAAAAAGCAGGGGCTTTCCTGAGGATGCTGGCCGGATACCGGGAGTGTACGGTGTATCTTCCCATCCGGGAACTGCTGACCAGGCTGATTGATGACTTCGGCTACCTGGACTATGTGACTGCCCTTCCCGTGGGCAGCAGGAGGCGGGCCAATGTGGAAATGCTTCTCACCAAGGCTTCTGATTTTGAGAAGACCAGTTATTTCGGACTGTTCCATTTTGTACGCTATATGCAGGAGCTTGAAAAGTATGATGTGGACTATGGCGAGGCGGAGCAGCTGGATGAGAATGCGGATGTGGTGCGCATCATGAGCATTCACAAGAGCAAGGGACTGGAGTTCCCTATTACCATTGTGGCGGGTATGGGTAAACGTTTTAACATGCAGGACACCAGCCAGCCCCTGATCCTGGACATGGATCTGGGGTTGGGAACGGATTATGTGGATCCGGACAGGCGTATCCGCAACAGGACCCTTCGCCGGACGGCTCTGTCCCGGAAACTTCGGGAGGACAGCCTGGCCGAAGAGATGCGGCTGCTCTATGTGGCCATGACCCGTGCCAGGGAAAAACTGATCATGACAGGAACCCTGGAAAACGCGGAGGAACGGTGGCAGCAGCGTCTGGCCATGGGCGGCGGCAGGCTGACCTTCCTGGACTTCATGGAGGCCGGAAGTTTTCTGGATTTCCTGATGCCGGTTCTGCCGGAAAGCAGGATTCAGGTATCGGTGGTGCGGGAAACGGAAGCGCCGGAGGAAAATATAAGGACGCAGATGCAGCTTTTCCTGCGAAAAGAAGCCCTGGAACAGCTGGGGGAAGCTCGGGGACAGGCAGGAGAACCGGAAAACCTGCTTGCTGCCCGGCTGAATGCCGAATATCCCCATGCGGTTCTTGCGGGGCTGTACACCAAGACCACGGTGTCCGAGCTGAAGATTGCAGCCATGGCGGACCGGGACGAAGCTGCCTTTCACACTTTCGAGGAAAAGGAGGTACAGCCTTACATTCCGCAGTTCCGCAGGGAGCAGGAGACTGTAAGCGGCCCTGTCCGGGGAAATGCCTACCACCGGGTTATGGAATGTCTGGATTTCGACAGGGTCATGGGAGGCCCGGGGAAGGGGGAAATTTCACGGGAGGAACTGTCGGCCAATGTCCATGGATTCCTGCTCGGGGAAGTGGAGGCAAAACGCCTGACGGAGGAATATTTCCAGGCGGTGAGAGAAGGGAAAATCGTGAATTTCCTATCCTCCCCCCTTGGCAGGCGCATGAGGGATGCACAGCGCAGGGGGCAGCTCCACCGGGAACAGCCCTTTGTGCTGGGGATTGATGCCCGGAGGCTGAACGGCTCCTTTCCGGAAGGGGAGACCGTACTGATTCAGGGTATCATTGACGTGTTCTTCGAGGAGGAGGATGGTCTGGTGCTGCTTGACTACAAGACGGACTCCATATCTTCCATGGAAGAACTGTGGAACCGGTATGAAACCCAGTTGGACTTTTATCAGGAGGCCGTTGAGAAGATTTACGGGAAACCGGTAAAGGAGCGGATTTTGTATTCCTTCCACCTGGAAAAGTAGAAGGGGATGAAGCGGCGGCAGGATATCCGTGCGTTCGGGCTTTGGAGGGCATGGGAAGGCTTGTCCGGGAGTGCCCGTTACGGCTGCCGCACCTGGTACAGCGCCATGTCTCCCCAGGAGAAGACCCGGGGGAAAAGGCTCCGGATGTTTTCCTCCGCCACGGCGTACTGGCTGCGCTCATAGGAGGAGACCACCACATAGGACACATTGTATTTTTCATAGAGTTCCATATGCTCCAGGGGCGCCTCATACATAAGCTGCAGGTGGTTTTTCCGCTCCGTGGTGTCCAGGCCGTGGAAGTATAAAAAGGAATCGGAACCGCATACGATATTCCGCCCGGTAAGGGAGGCGATCTCGTTGTTGTGCCTTGTTCCCGTGAGGAAGACCGCGTTCGGGGCCGTATACGCTTCTATGTATTCCGCCAGCTTTACCTGGGAGGCGCCATAGAGCTGATACCGGGACACGGCCTCCCGGCCCAGAGTCAGGATGCCGGATATGGTGGAAAAAAACAGAAAAAGGAAGACAAGGATCCGGAGGAAGCAGGACCTCATCCGGCAGGCTTCCCTGGAAAGTCTGCTGTATACATCGGCACCGTATTCGGAAGCCCCTATGCACAGCAGAAGGTAGGCCGGGTACAGGAGCTTGTTGTTGTCATAGGTGTTGGGGGTAAATACCACCAGTTCGCCCATCCACCACAACAGGAGCGGGGGAAGAAACAGTGGAGCCCGCCTGCGGTCACAGGTTCGTGTCGCCCCCGCTATGAGAAACAGGGGAAGGCCTATATTCTTCAGGTAGAACCATGGATAGAAATCTCCCTGGTTGCCCCAGTTAAAATGTCCCCGTACAAATCCGCCTTCTGCTACCTGTCCGAAGGTCCAGAACAAGAGCTGGGGCAGGGCCGGAAGAAGGAGACAGGCGGTCCAGCATCCCCAACAGGAGAGCAGCGGCTCCCATCCCTGCCTTTTCACATACAGGATCAGCAGCGCAAGACCGGAGAAAAAGAGGGCGGCAAAAAGTCCCGCGCCAATGGCCATCAGGGCGGGGGAGGAAAGCTTTCCGGACTTATGCAGAACCTGAACCAGGCACATGAAGACGGTGAATGTTCCAAGAAACCATGGCGCAGAGGTTTTGCGGCGGGGAAGATGCCGTGAAGAAGGATGTGCCTGCGTTCCGGATATCCATGGCTCCGTGGATTTAAGCCGGAGAAAAGGCCATGAAGAAGGACGGGCTTCCGTTCTGGGGTTCCGTGTTTCCGGGGTTTCATGTCCGGAAGTATGCCGGGGGGAAGGAACGCCCGGGGAAGGAACCACCCGCTGATACAGCCACAGATAGAACCATGCGCCTCCCACCACACAGGCGCTGAGGAAGGAGTGGGTATGGATCATGGGCAGGGCGCCTCCGAAGATCCCGGCCAGTGCAAATAGTCCGGTGCGGTTTTGAAAAGCGGCCCTGTAGAGCAGCCACAGGAAGGGAAAGAGCACAGCGTAACCGAACATGGTGGCCCGCTGAGGCAGCAGCATGTCCGCCAGGACATTGACCCACCTGATATTTTGCTCCACCAGATTGGTGGGGGTGGTGTAGAAACCTGTAAAAATATCGGAAAAGCCGTATCCTCCGGGCCTGCCGGTGAAATACAGGAAGCCCAGGCCGCCGTTCAGGAAAAACAGAACAAGGGCCGGCAGGGCGGCCCGGCGGGAGTGTCCGCCCAGGGAGGACAGCACGGTTTCGGCCAGAAGATAAACCGATAACAATGTCTGTGCCATGGCAAAGATCATGGGAAAGGCATAGGCATACCGGAGGGAGGCGCCGAACAGGAGCAGACAGGAGGATACACTGTCGGACAGGAAAGGGTAGGACAGCCTGACGCCGGGCATGATGGAATAGTCCGGAGGGAAGGTCTTCTGCCTGGCCAGACTGGTGATAAAACCCAGGTGCATGTTCATATCGCCGTAAGTGCACTGTCCCGTCCAGAGGGCGCCTTCCCCATCAGGCAGAAGCGTATGGGTATACAGAAGAAAGAGCCACAGGCCCATTGTCAGCCCAAAGGCCAGGGGAAAAGCCCGCCGTCCCTTTCTTTCTGTGCCGGACGATTTCGGAATCCCACGGAATGAGCGCCGCCGGAAGAGACAGCAGAAGGAAAAAAGGACCATAGGCACCGTGAGACACAGGGCCAGCATGTGGGAGAACAGGGTAAAGTCAAGGAAAAAGGCTGCCGGGACAGGGAGCCAGATCAGCAGAAGGGAACCTGCCACACTGCCGATGAGCAGCCTTGCCAGGGGCCGTTCCTGCCTGAGGAAGGTGAATGCGAGAAGTATCCCCACAAACTGGAAATATAGATAATATGCGCTGCCGGCTGCATTGCCTGCCAGTGTGCCGTACATGATTCTGCCCCTTTCCCGAAATTTATCTGATACCCCCTGCCTGGTAATAAGGATATTATAACAGAAGGCTTGTGAAACCGCAACCGATGTGATGGCAGGGTCATGAACACAATCTGGAAAGGCCCAAAAGATTCTTTAAGAAAGATGATGATTCAAGTTGATGAATCCCGGGGATTTTGGTATACTGAATCTACATCTAACTGATCATAACATCGCGAAAGGAGCGGGAAAAATGAGCATCACATTGTCAGAGGCGAGGGAGAAGCTGAAAACGTATGGCCAGGAGCATGTGCTGAGATACTATGAGGAGCTTTCGGAGGAGGAAAAGGCGGCGCTCCTGGCGCAGATTGAGTCCTCCGATATGGAAGTTATCGACTCCTGCAGGCACCAGGAGGAACTGGGGCAGCGGGGCGTCATCACCCCCCTGGCGGCCATGCAGCTGCCGGAGATTCAGGCGAACATGGAAGACTTTACCGCTGTAGGCCTGGAGGCCATCCGCGGGGGAAAGGTAGGAGCCGTGCTGCTGGCAGGAGGCATGGGAACCCGTCTGGGCTCCGACGATCCCAAAGGAGTGTACAATGTGGGGATTACCAGGGATCTTTACATTTTTGAGTGCCTGGTCCACAATCTGATGGATGTGGTGCGCAGGGCGGATGCCTGGATCCATCTGTTTGTGATGACCAGTGACAAGAACCATGAGGCCACGGTGCGTTTTCTCACAGAGCATGCATTTTTCGGCTACAAAGCGGAGTATGTGCATTTCTTTACCCAGAAGATGGCCCTTGCCGTGGACTATGAGGGAAAGATTTACCTGGAGGAAAAGGGAAAGATGGCCAGTTCCCCCAACGGTAACGGCGGATGGTTTATCTCCCTGAAGGATTCCGGCCTTCTGGATCTGGTTCACAGGGAGGGGATCCAGTGGCTGAATGTGTTTGCCGTGGACAATGTGCTCCAGAAAATCGCGGATCCCTGTTTCGTGGGCGCCACCATCCGGAAAAACTGTGTGGTGGGGGCCAAGGTGGTGCGCAAGGTGACGCCGGACGAGAAGGTGGGCGCCATCTGCCTGGAGGACGGAAGGCCGTCCATTGTGGAATACTATGACATGACCGAGGAACTGATGGCTGCGAAGGATGAGAACGGCGAACCCTCCTACAATTTCGGCGTGATTCTGAACTATCTCTTCAGCGTGGCGGAACTGGAGAGAATCCTTGCCCAGAGCCTGCCCCTGCATGTGGTGGAGAAGAAGATACCCTATGTGAACGAGGCAGGGGAGCGGGTTAAGCCTGACGCGCCCAACGGTTATAAATTCGAGAATCTGGTGCTTGACATGATCCATCAGATGCGCAGCTGCCTTCCCTTTGAGGTGGTCAGGGAGAAGGAGTTTGCCCCCATCAAGAACAGGACGGGAATCGATTCTGTGGAAAGCGCCAGGGAGCTGCTTCGCCAAAACGGAGTGGAATTGTAGAAGCCTTCCCTTTTTTCCCTCTGCCTGACCCGGACAAGCCGGTAACCATATAACATTTCGACAGGTTTTGGCAACATATGAATATTGAGGGAAATGGGAATTTTCAGTATTCTAAAAGCGTAGGGAAAACATATGACGATAGCCCCGGAAAACGGGGATTCATTGTCAGGAAGGATGTGCGCGGCTGAAAGGAAGAGTTTCAGACCGCGCGGAAAAGAGGGTGTTATGAAGATTTTGGTCACAGGCGGCGCCGGGTATATCGGCAGCCATACGGTAGTGGAACTGCAGCAGGAAGGATACGACGTTGTGGTGGTGGACAATCTGTGCAATTCCAGCGAGAAGTCCCTGGAGAGGGTGGAGGCCATCACGGGAAAGAAGGTTCCTTTTTACAAAGCGGATATTCTGGACAGAAAGGCCCTGGAAGAGATCTTTGACAGGGAGGCGGTTGACGCGGTGATTCATTTCGCGGGCCTGAAGGCTGTGGGGGAGTCCGTCCAGAAGCCCTGGGAGTACTATGAGAACAATATTGCAGGTACCCTGACCCTGGTGGATGTGATGAGGAAGCACGGGGTGAAGAACATCATCTTTTCCTCCAGCGCCACGGTGTACGGAAATCCTGCTGTCATTCCCATCACGGAGGACTGCCCCAAGGGACAGTGCACCAATCCCTACGGATGGACCAAATCCATGCTGGAACAGGTGCTCTCCGATATCCAGAAAGCTGACCAGGAGTGGAATGTGATCCTGCTTCGCTACTTCAATCCCATCGGGGCCCACAAGAGCGGCACCATGGGGGAGAACCCCAACGGCATACCCAACAACCTGATGCCCTATATCACCCAGGTGGCGGTGGGAAAGCTTCCGGAGCTTGGGGTTTTCGGGGATGACTACGATACGCCGGATGGAACCGGGGTGAGGGATTACATCCATGTAGTCGACCTGGCCGTGGGACATGTGAAGGCCCTGAAGAAAATTGAGGAGAAGGCAGGATTAAAGATCTACAACCTGGGCACCGGCACCGGCTACAGCGTACTGGACCTGGTGAATAATTTCCAGGAGGCCACGGGGGTGAAGATTCCCTACACCATCAAACCCAGGCGTGCCGGGGACATCGCCACCTGCTACGCGGATGCATCCCTTGCCAGGGAGGAACTGGGATGGGAGGCGCAGAGGGGCATCCGGGAGATGTGCGAGGATTCCTGGAGATGGCAGAAAAACAATCCCAACGGATACGGGGACTGACGCCGGAAAGATGGCAGAAGCCGGTTAAATGCGTAAACTGACATAAATAAAACCGGGTGGGGAAGGCGGGAATCTGCTTTCCTCTCCCGGCTTTTTTTCTTTCGCTCTCTGCACGGACAGGCAGCGTCAGTTAAAAGTGCTGTCCGTTGGCCGGGGGCGTGGGCACGGCGGCTCAGGCCACATACAGATACATGAAAATAAAATGGCACACGCTTCCGGCCATGACAAACAGGTGGAACACCTCATGGGAGCCGAACCCCTTATGCCTGGAGTTAAAAAGGGGCAGCTTCAGGGCATAGATGACGCCCCCTGCCGTGTAGATGACGCCTCCCGCCAGAAGCCACAGGAAGGCCGCGGTGGAGAGGGTATCCAGAAGCCTGCCGAACACCAGCACACAGACCCACCCCATGGCGATATAGACCAGGGATGAGAACCATTTGGGGCAGGTGATCCAGCAGGCCTTGATGATCATGCCGGCGGCAGCGATGCCCCATACCAGGGCCAGCAGGGTATATCCCAACTCTCCGCCCAGTACAATCAGGCATACCGGCGTATAGGATCCTGCGATCAGGACGAAGATCATCATATGGTCCAGCTTGCGGAAGATGCGCAGGTATTTTCCGGTCAGGTTCACGGAGTGATAGGCCGCGCTGGCACCGTACAGCAGTATCATGCTGGACATAAAGACGGCCATGGCGGCGAGATGGCTTCCGCCGGAGGAGATGCCGGCCTTGACCAGCAGCGGCACTGCCGCAAAAACTGCCATCATCATGCCGATGAAATGGGTAATGGCGCTTCCGGGTTCTCTTATTGTGATCTGCATATTCATACCTCCCGTTCCGGTTCCCTGGTCTGCACAGGTTCTGCCGCTTATCTGGCAGTATTATGTGCAGCTTTATGGAAACCATACATAATAATGTTGAAAACCATGTCATGAGTTTGAAAAGCATTACATGTAGTTTTCAAAACTATGTTGTGAATAGTATTATATTATAACAGATCAGGAGGAATGTCAAGAATAATCTTTTAGGTTTCCTGATGCGGTCAGTCTTCCTCAATTACCTGGATTTCCAGGTAGTCAAAGTCGATGCCTTCTATAAAATTGTCCTGGGTAAAACGTGCCCTGCGGTGACGTTTAAAGTCCGATATGGTCTTGTCCAGCCATACGGGCTGCCCCAGGTCGAACCTGTAGCAGACCTCCTCCAGGGCCTGGAACACCTTGTGGGTGCGGGTGTCCTGGCTGCCGTTTTCGATGCAGGCATCCTGCACCATGTGGTTGTCCTTGAAAGTTCTTGCCCATAAACGAAACATTTTCGGCCCTCCCGTTTCCCCGGCTGCCCCTTCCGCACGGCAGGGACGGCGCCGGAACTGTTTTTATTTTTTACTCTATGGTAATTGATTTCGGGAGGAAACGCAAGGGGTGTCTTTTCCGGGGAAGCAAACCGGCTGCCGCTGTATCTGTTCACCCTGTATAAAGATTTTTGGTTTAAAGAATTTTCATCAATTTTATACATTTATCCGGCGATATATGATATAATGGTTTTACTGAGGTCTCAGACAAGACAGAAAGAGAACCGGAGGGAAGACTTCCGGTTAAAGGAGTTAACATGGAACTGCGAGAAGGCAACGGAGAGGGAATCGACAGCTGGAAGGAAGTAACCCTTATATATAATGCCGCCCTCAAGATGATTGCGACCAAGATGGAGATCCTGAATGACGAGTTTCAGCATGTACACCGTTACAATCCCATCGAGCATATCAAGGCGCGGATCAAGACTCCCGAGAGCATCGTGAAGAAGCTGAAGCGTGACGGGCATGAGTCCACCATAGACAATATGATAAAGTACATAAACGATATTGCAGGCATCCGCATCATCTGTTCCTTTACTTCCGATATTTACAGAATTGCGGATATGATCAGTGAACAGAGGGACATCAGGGTGATAGCGGTAAAGGACTACATCACTTTCCCCAAGTCCAGCGGGTATAAAAGCTACCACATGATCGTGACTGTGCCGGTGTATCTGTCGGACAGGACTGTGGATACTAAGGTGGAGATCCAGATCCGCACCGTGGCGATGGATTTCTGGGCCAGCCTGGAGCACAAGATCCATTACAAGTTTGAGGGGGACGCGCCGGAGCATATCCGGACAGAGCTGGTGGAGTGTGCCAAGATGGTATCGGACCTGGATGCAAGAATGCTGAAATTAAATGAAGAACTGATTGCGATTGCCCATGAACGTATGTTATAATCGTTTTCAGCCCCAAAAACAAGGAGGGCCCGGTTACCTTTCGGCAGCCGGGCTATTATGAAAAAATCATCTAATCTGTTTAAGATTGGGGAGGATGGAATGAACCCTCAATACCAGTTGCATTATAGCAGGGAAATATGAACAAAATATGAATAGCACATGAATAAAAGCTGAATATTACGTGGCGGAATTGTTGTAAGACTGCCGGGGAGGAAAAGAGATGGATTTATTTACGGACAAGCTGTCACAGAAAACGACGGCGCAGGATATTATCAGGGCAAACACGGCGGCGGACATTGAGGAGCTGAACCGGTGGAAGCAGCAGGCTGCCGAGCAGCGGGAGTGTCTGTTAAAAATGGGGAAACTGGTGGACCAGGGGCTGGAAAAGCTGTCCCGGAGCCAGGAGGATACAGAGATCCTGAACGGCATTGCCAGGGAGAATGCAGAGGGCAGAAAGGCCCTTCAGGGACAACTGGAGGATCTGGGCCAGTCCATGGAGCGGCTGCAGGAACAGGTCAGGGAGGCGGAAAGCGCTTTCTCAGGGGGAATGGATTCCGTTACCCGGGCACTGGAAGAGAAAAAGGAAGAGCCGGCCAGGGAGGCCGTGATGGAAAAGCTTGACCTTGTGGATGAGAATGTGCACAAGGAGTGTGTCAAAGTGTACCGCAATGTGCAGGCCGTGGTGCAGGAGGAAAGTACCAGGCTCTGTGAGGAGCTTAAGACATCCGCAAAAAAGAGCGGGGACAAGGCCCGGGCAGCAATGTTTTTTGCCATACTGGCAATGCTGTTTGCCCTGGCGGGTGTGGTACTGCAGGTTCTGAATATCCTGCATGTCTTTTGAATAACACAACCGGGTGCGGCTGAAGGAGCGGGAATATGGTGAAAGAACTCTGGAAACCTGGAAACATGTTGTATCCGCTGCCAGTGGTGATGGTGAGCATGACTGACCGGCAGGGGCGGAATAATATCATTACCATTGCCTGGACGGGAACGGTGTGCACCAATCCGCCCATGGTGAGCATTTCCGTGCGTCCGGAACGGTATTCCTATCCCATCCTGCAGGATACGGGGGAATTCGTCATCAACCTGACCACACGGAAGTTGGTGTATGCGGCGGACTACTGCGGCGTCAAAAGCGGCAGGGAAGTGGACAAGTTCAGCAAACTGGGACTGACGCCCCTTCGGGCGGACAGGGTAATGGCCCCGTTGATCGGGGAAAGCCCGGTGAATATCGAATGCAGGGTGGTACAGACCATGCCGCTGGGATCCCACTGTATGTTTCTGGCAAAGGTGGAGGCCGTTCACGCCGGGGAGGAATACATGGACGGGAAGCACAAGTTCCACCTGGAAAAGGCGGAGCCGGTGGTTTATTCCCATGGAGCCTACTATGTGTGCGGGGAGCAGATGGGAACCTTTGGCTACAGCGTGCGGCGGAAATGAGGGAAGACTGCCGGGAAACGGTGAGGAGGGACGGATGAGACAGATCCTGCGGAAACTGTTAACAAAAAGAACCCTGTATATCCTGTGCTTTATGGCGCTGAATCTGATCGAATTCCTCCGCGCCAGCCAGACGGGAAATATCTGGAAGACTGCGGTGAACTGTACGGGCCTGGTGATGATGGTGTTGGTTTTCAGCCAGATTCCCCTTAGGGAGTTGGTCTGCCGGTTCAACGCCGTCTATGTCCTGCTGTGTGCAGGGGCCATGGCGGCTGTGCACTTTTACTGGCTGTCCCACAGGGGGGAGATCCTGTGGGGACAGGCGGAAACGGCAGTGCTGAATGTCTGCTGGCTGGGAATTGCGGCACGGTATTATTTCCGCAAGGTGGTGGAGGAAAGGAACATCCCCTTTCGTCCCGGACTCAGGGGATGGCTGTGGACTACCATGTCCGTGCTGATGATCGCCTCTGACAGCGGGCGCTGGTGGCCCCTGTGGTTTCTGCTCATGTTCGGCTGTTTTTACCTGACAGTTTACGGTGCACAGGACAGGGAGGCTCTCCTGGACAGTGTGATGGACGGCACCATTCTGGCCTTTTTTGGGATACAGATTTATGCATATGGTTTCAGGCCCTATGATGAAGTGCGGTATAAGGGGGCCTTCAGCAATTCCAATATGATGGCGCTGTATTACCTCATAGTCTATCTCATGTGTCTGTGCAGGCTGCATGTCCTGGAACTGAGAAAGGGAGGGAAGGGGTGGAAGCTGTTTTTCCTGACAGGAGCAGGGGGCATGCTTTCATTTCAGCTGTTTACCATGTGCAGGACCGCATGGGTGGTTTCCTTTGTGGTTACGGTGCTGTACGGGATCCTGGTCATGGGAAAGATCTGGAAGAAAAAGCGGCTGCAGATTCTGTGCAGGGGCGGAGCGCTGGTCCTGGCGGCAGGGCTGACCTTTCTGCCGGTGTACTATACCATACGCTGGCTGCCCACCATTCTCCACTACCGTATCTGGTACGAGGGGGAATATTCCACGGATCTGGTGCATTCCTTTGACCCGCCGGATTCGGAGAAATACGTGGGACTGGACGAGTTCCTGGATGCGCTTCTGGGCAGGATCCTCCGCACGCTGAAGATTGCGGGCAGGTACGATCCCTTTGTGCTGCATGTCAGCGCCGCAGGGGATCCGGAGAACATGGAGAGGGTGGATCTGATACAGGTACCCTGGACGGAGGATAAAGCGCTGCGCATCCGGCTGACCATTTATAAGACTTACTGGGACAATCTCAACTGGTCCGGGCATGACCTTTCGGAGGGCTATTACCTTATCGGGGATGAAAATTATTTTTCAAGGCATGCCCAGAACCTCTGGCTCCAGATGGCGTATACTTACGGGATACCGGCGGGTGTTCTGTCGTTGGCGCTGACTGTTGTCCTGCTCTGCGGGGCGGGGAGGAATATGATGGCCGCAAAGGAGGACCCTTACGCCGTTCTTCCCTTTTTCATCTGCGTGGTATTCGTCATGTTCGGCGTGACGGAGATCGTGTGGAACCCGGGACAGCTGCTTTTGTTTCTGGTTTTTTTCCTGCAGCACCCACAGATAACGAAATGACCGGAATATACGTATAAATTTTTTCCAGAAGGGCATACTTTTCTGGAAACCCGTAACAGTCCGGACAGGATATTGGACTGTTACGGAAATCCATACATTTTAAAACACGGGAATGATAGACTGATGAAGAAGAACAATGGTAAAAAATACAAGTTTACATATATTAAGACAACCCTGGGTACCCTGTTTATAGGCACCCTTTTCCTGAAAGGATATACTCCCTTCCAGGAGACAGGGGAGAATTTCTTCCATATCCAGGTAAACGGACAGGCAGTGGGGACTCTGGGGGACCGGGACCGGATAGAGGAGCTGCTGATGCAGGCACGGAAGAACGTGGCCGCGGCCAGTGACGAGCTTGTCTTCATGAGGACGGACATGACTGTCACCGGGGAAGAGGTGCTCTGGGGAGAGACTGACAGGGAGGAGGATGTCCTGCGGAACATGGAAGAGGCCCTCAGGGGCAGCATCCGGGAGACCCTGCACCGTTCTTATACGCTGAAGATAAACGAGTATATCCTTAACCTGGCAAGCCTGGAGGAAGTGCGCCAGCTTCTGCAGGTGGCTCTGGACAAGTACGGCGGCGGCGGAACCTTCACGGTGGAATTAAAGGGGGAGACGGAACGGGAATTCAGCGTGCTCACCGCCAGTGTGGCGGACAGCAGGAACCGGGAGGGGGAAGAGGGGCTTTACGGCACGGAGGCCGGGGTCTCCGGGTTTCTGTCAGGCATAACCGGGGAGCAGGAGGAACAGGAACGGCAGGCGTTCGAGGATTTTGAACTGGGGATCCAGGCAATGGACTTTTCCGAGGATGTGGAGATTGTGGAGACCTACCTGCCCGAGAGCCGTCTCACCCCCCTTGAGGAGGCTGTGAACCTGGTGATCATGGAGCAGGAAACCCCCAGTATCTATGAGGTGGCTGCAGGGGATACCCTGTCTGAGATTTCCATCAGGGTAGACATTCCTATGGAGACCATCATCGCCATGAACGATGTCCTGGAGGATGAGAAATCCACGCTGCAGATAGGGCAGGAGCTGCTGATCACCGTGCCGGAGCCGGAATTGTCCGTAACGAAGGTGGTGGAGGAGTATTACGAGGAAATATACGATGCTGATGTAGTCTATATAGACAATGACAGTTGGTACACCACTGAAACCGTGGTGCGCCAGCAGCCCTCCGCAGGGTTCCGGAGGGTGGTGGCGGATGTTTCCTACAGAAACGATAAAGAGGTGGGAAGGGAACTGCTGAAGGAAGAAGTGGTCATGGAGGCCGTGGCCAAGGTGGTGGAGCGGGGAACCAAGATTCCGCCCACCTATATCAGGCCCATCTCCGGGGGGCGGAAGAGCTCCGGTTTCGGCAGGCGCAGCGCCCCCAGGCGGGGGGCCAGCTCCTACCATAAGGGGATCGACTGGGCCACGCCCACGGGAACGGCGGTGTATGCTTCCTGCGGAGGCACGGTGGTAAAGGCCGGATGGGGCAGTGGTTACGGCTATGTGGTCTATATTGACCATGAGGACGGCAGGCAGACCAGGTACGGGCATCTCAGCAAGGTCCTGGTAACTGCGGGACAGCATGTGAAACAGGGGGAGAAGATCGCCCTGAGCGGCAATACCGGTGTGAGCACGGGGCCTCATGTGCATTTTGAGATTCTCATAGGCGGCGTACAGGTGGATCCTGAGAAATATCTGGAATGACCCTGGAAGAATATGTGTTCTGTTTACAAATATGAGAAAATGTGGTAACATGGCTTTTGTTGAAAAAAGACAGGACGTCAACCTTAGAACAGAGGGAAATCAAATGGAACAATATGCAATTAAAGGCGGGAACCCGCTGGTAGGGGAAGTGGAGATAGCAGGTGCCAAGAATGCCGCCCTCCCCATTTTCGCAGCGGCTGCCATGACGGATGAAACCGTATATATAGATAATATACCGGATGTGCGTGACATTGATGTCATGCTGAACGCCCTGAGCGTGACAGGGGTCATGGTGAAAAGGGTCGGCCGCCACAGGGTCATGGTAAACGGCGGGAATGTGCACAACCTCACGGTGGACAGTGAGGGATGCAAGAAGATCAGGGGATCCTATTATCTGCTGGGAGCTTTTCTGGGAAAGTATAAATGCGCCGAGGTGGTGCTCCCGGGCGGATGCGATATCGGGAGCCGGGCCGTGGACCAGCACCTGAAGGGATTCAGAGCCCTGGGGGCCGAGGTTGTCATAGAGCACGGCCTGATCAAGGCCAGGGCGGAGCATCTGCGGGGAAGCCACATTTATATGGACAAAGTCAGTGTGGGCGCCACCATCAACGTAATGATGGCCGCCACCCTGGCGGAAGGCATGACCATAATCGAAAACTGTGCAAAGGAGCCCCATGTGGTGGATGTGGCGAGCTTTCTGAACAGCTGCGGGGCCAATATCAAGGGGGCGGGCACGGATGTCATCCGGATCCGCGGTGTTGCAAGGCTCCATGGCACGGATTACGCCATTATTCCGGACCAGATAGAGGCGGGAACCTTTATGTTTGCAGCTGCCGTGACCAAGGGGGATGTGACGGTGAAAAACGTGATTCCAAAACACCTGGAATCCGTGACGGCGAAGCTTTTGGAGATCGGCTGCGAGGTGGAGGAGGCGGACGACTGTATCCGCGTGGTGGCAACCAAGCCGCCCATGCATACCCAGGTGAGGACCCTTCCCTATCCCGGCTTTCCGACGGACATGCAGCCCCAGATTACCGTGGCCCTGGCCCTGGCAAGGGGAACCAGCATCGTGACGGAGAGCATATTTGAAAATCGTTTTAAATATGTGGAGGAACTGGTGCGGATGGGCGCCGACATCAAGGTGGAAGGCGGGGACACGGCCATTATTTCGGGTGTGCCCAGATACACCGGAGCCAGCATCACCGTGCCCGACCTGCGGGGAGGGGCTGCCCTGGTGATAGCTGCCCTGGCGGCGGAGGGTTTTACCATGGTGGATAATGTGAAATATGTGGAGCGAGGCTATGAGGATTTTCATATCAAGCTCCAGGGACTGGGAGCCCAGATTGAACTGGTGGAGACGGAGAAGGATTTCCAGAAGTTCAAGCTGAAGGTGGGCTGATAATTCTGCATTTTCCGGGGTTTTCCCGGGGAGAAAGAAGGGACCTTGTCGCCGGTGGGGCGACGGGGTCATTTTTTTTAACCTGACGGCCGCAGGGACTGGCGGGAGCGGCAAATCTTGACATTTACGCCGGGATGGGGTATGATTAAGGAAAATTTGCAGGCATCCATAATAGTCTGGCGAGAGGCTGGAACCGGTTGGACCAGCGTCCTGCCGGGTCATGGAGAGGTGGTGGGGAAACTATGCGGCGTAACGTAAGCGTGCGCCTTGTGCCGGCATTGTTGCTGTTAATATGCCTGTTCGGATGCGGAGGCGGCGAGCCGGGGCCGCAGGAGAGCGCTTCGCGGACACCGGGGGGAGCCGGTACGGAGGTGGCCCGGAAGGAATCCGAAACCGCCCAGGGTGCAAAGGAATCAGGCACATCCGGAAAGCCGGCCTATCAGGCGCCGGAATTTGCGGACTCCGCCTTTCACGCGGAGCTTGCGGAGGGAAATGAAAGCGTGAAGATTGACCTGTCCAGTGTGAGCCTTGGCTATATAGGGCTTTCCGCAAAATCGGATTCCAGGGTGAAGCTGCAGGTGACCAAGGACGGGGAGAAGTATAACTATGACGTTCCTTCAGACGGAACCCCGATCATTTTTCCGCTGCAGAGCGGAAACGGGAATTACGATTTCTTTGTGGGGGAACAGGTGGCGGGGGGAAAATATGCTCCCATATATACAACGGATATTGATGTGACGCTGAAGGATGAGTTCCAGCCCTTTCTGCGGCCAAGCGCATATGTGGATTACGCCGCGGACTCCAAATGCGTCCTGAAGGCGGCGGAACTGGCCGGGGAGGCAGAGGATGACCTGGGGGTGGTGGAAGCCGTGTTTGAATACATTTGCGACACCGTCACCTATGATGATGAAAAGGCGGCGTATCTGCAGGGAAAGTCGGGATATCTGCCGGTTCTGGACGACACCCTGGAGTCGGGAAAGGGAATCTGCTTTGACTACGCGGCCCTTGCGGCAGGGATGCTCCGCAGCCAGGGGATCCCCACCAAGATGGTATTCGGCAATGTGTCGCCAAACAACGTATACCACGCATGGAACATGTTTTACACGGATAAAACAGGATGGGTGACCGTCAAATATGAGGTGAAGGCCGGGGAATGGAACCGCCTGGATCTGACATTTTCGGCCAACGGGGCGGACGCGAACTTTATCGGGGACGGAAGCAATTATGCGGATGTCTATTATTATTAGTACCGGCATGCGGCGGAAGGATATTTTGGAGGGAAGATATGAGAGGTAGAAAACTGGATAGTCTGGGGGTCAGCGCATTCTGCGAGAGCATGGCCATGATGGTGCAGTCCGGCATCCAGATGGACGAGGCCGTGGCGCTTCTGAAGTCCGGCGGGGGACAGGGAGGCTGTCTGGAACAGGGACTGGTGGTGATGCAGGCGGAGACGGAAGCGGGAAAAGGGCTGTCCGCCGCCATGGAGACAGCGGGGATTTTCCCGGAATATGCCGTCAGGATGGTGGAGGCGGGAGAGAGCGCCGGACGCCTGGAGGATGTGCTGTTCCAGCTGGCCCGGTATTATGCGGATCAGAAGACCATGACGGATAAACTGAAAAATTCGGTGCTGTATCCCGTGGCCATGCTTGTGGTGGTGATTCTGGTTCTGCTGGTGATGCTGACCATGGTTCTTCCGGCATTCACGGATGTGTATGACAATCTGACGGGCAGTCTGACGGCGTCTTCCTATTCATATGTAAGGTGGGCATACATACTCTGCTGGGCGGCCCTGGTGGTGATGCTTGTGCTGGCGGCGGTTCTGGCGGCGGGTTTTGCCTTATGGAACAGTAAAAAGCGGAATGTGATGGAGCGCATTCTGGGAAAGATGCCGGTGTGCGGGGCCATTCTGGAGGGCCTGGGCATGTTCCGGTTTACGGCGGCCCTTTCCACCTTCCTGGCCAGCGGGGAGATGCAGGACATTGCGGTGGCGGAGAGCGTGAAGATGACTTCCTGCGGGAAGGTGGAGGAAAAGGTAAAACGCTGCGCGGGGCGGATGGAAGAGGGACACGGTATTGCCCAGGCCGCCTATGACGAGGGACTGTTTGAACCGGTTTACGGGAGAATGCTCCTGGCGGGGGAGCGCAGCGGAAACCTGGAGTCCGTGCTCAGGAAGCTTACCGGCCTGCTTGCGGATCACTGTTCCAATCTGGTGGAGAGACTGGTGGGGATCGTGGATCCCGTCCTGTCGGGAATTCTGATGCTGACGGTGGGACTGTCCCTGCTCAGTATCATGCTGCCGCTGATCGGCATGATGAATTCCGTGGGATAGCGCTGTTGTTACGATATTGGAGGGATGAACTCTGTGGGATAGCGCTGCTGTTACGGTATAGGGATGGACTCTGTGGAATAGCGCTGCTGTTACGGTATCGGAGAGATGAATTCTGTGGGATAGCGCTGCCGTTAC
>CAJTSY010000020.1:0-12904 GCA_910578995.1 uncultured Acetatifactor sp. | reverse complement strand
ATGGAACAGGGAGGCGACAGGGGATGTATGTGGATAAGAAAAAAAGGCGTTGGCCCCGTGCGGCACTGGCTTTACTCCTGCTTTTTGCAGCGGCGGGCCTGCTGCGCATGGCGGCTCCCCGGTCCGGACAGGACATGGAGGAGGAGAGTATCGCTGCCCTGAAGGCGGCGGTGGAGCGCAGCGCAAGGCAGTGTTATGTGGTGGAGGGCTTCTATCCCCCCAGTCTGGAGTACCTGGAGGAGAATTACGGGCTTCAGATCAATACGGACGAATTTTATGTGGTTTATGATGTGTTTGCATCCAATATATCACCGGATGTAAGGGTGGTAAAACGATAGGAGGGAGGAGCGGCCATGAAGCGGGACAGCGGATCAGCAGTGGGATTTTATACAATGGGAGTCGCCTGTCTGTTTCTGGCGGTCTTTTTTCTGACGGTGGTATTCGGGGCGCAGACTTACCGGAAGATTGTGGCGGGACAGACCGGGAACAATGAGACCAGGGCCCTGCTGTCATATCTTACCACATGCCTGAAATCCAATGATACGGAAGGGGCGGTAAGAATTTATGAGGAGGAAGGGCGCCTGGTGCTGTCCATTGCGGACGGGGGCAGCGGTTACGGACTCCGGCTCTATCGGTATGAGGGCAGCCTCCTGGAGGACTATGGGAAACTGGAAAGCGCACTGAACCCTTCGGCGGCCCAGGTTATCGGGGAGACGGAGGTATTCCTGGCGGAAGAGGTGGATGAACATACCTATGCTGTCACCACGGATGAGGGCAGGGTGGTTTTCCACAGCAGATGCGGGGACGCAATGGGATCGACGGAGGCTGTAGGGGATGAGTAAGAACGGCAGCGCGATGAGCAGGGATAAAAAGAAAAAGCGCCACATTACGAATTTCTATCTGGAAACATTGGTTCTGGCGGCAGTTTTTATGGTGGTGATCCTTGTACTCACAAGGGTGTTCGCACTGTCCGGGAGGCTGAGTTCCAGGGCGGAGATCCTCACCAGGGCCGTGCACCTGGCGGAAAATGCGGCGGAGGCAGTGTCGGCGTCGGCGGCTCCCGGGGATCTGGCGGAACTGCTGGAGGAAAACGGGAATGCCGGCCAGGTCTGGGAAGGGGAGCGCTGTGTTCTCAGCCTGGGCTATGACAGGGACATGAATCCTGTGTCCGGCGGGGATTTCCGGGTGGATATAACCTGGCAGCCCGGGGAGGACGGCAGCTTTGCGGAGAGCAGGGTGTCGGTGTACTGGATGGGGGAGACGGATCCGGTCTATGAGCTGGAGACGGCAGTCTGGTGCGGGCCGGGGAATGATTGAGCAGGAGGCGTTACATGAGACATATTCCGATCAGGCTTGGGCCGTTGGCGGTTTTGCTGACGGTGATAAGCATTGCGATGACCACCCTGGGGATTCTGGCGTTCACCACGGCCAGGGCGGATATGAGCCTGGCAGAAAAATATGCGTCCACTGTCCGGGACCGGTACTTACTGGAGAAGGAGGGACAGGATTTCCTGCGGCAGGCGCAGGCCGCCCTGGAGGCGGGTTACGGACCTGAGGAAATGGACGGGACGCAGACGGAGGAAGACGGCGTGGTATACAGGACGTTTGAATGCGGTGACTTCAGGCTGCGGGTAGGGATCCGGCCGCAGGGCGGTTCCTTCCGGGTGGCAGAGTGGAGGATACAGAAAGACTGGGAACCCGACGGAGGCATGTTCAATCTCTGGGACGGGAAATGAGAAAATAGGAAGGACGGGCATGGACATGAAATTACAGGAAATTCTGGAGCAGGCAGTGCGGGACGAGGATGTGTCTGACGTTTTTCTGGTGGCGGGACTGCCGGTAACCATGAAGCGCGGCGGCAGACAGATGCGCGTGGGGGACGGAATGCTGATGCCCAGGGATATAGAGACGCTGGTGGATCAGATTTACACCGAAGGCCACAGGACAAGGGCCAGGCTGGACAGAGGGGAGGATGATGACTTTTCCCTTTCCGTCTCCAGGCGGGTGGATGAGAACGGCACCTTCCCGGGAGGGCGTTTCCGGGTGAACGTATTCCGGCAGAGGGGTTCCCTGGCGGCCGTGATCCGTGTGATCCGCTTCGAGCTTCCGGATCCCGTGAAACTGGGCATATCGGAGGAGGTGCTTTCCCTGGCGGACGACAAGGGGGACCGGAGCAACAGAAACGGGGGCCTGGTACTGGTGACGGGCGCGGCGGGGACGGGCAAGTCCACCACCCTGGCCTGTATGATCGACCGGGTCAACAGCAGCCGGGACTGCCATATCATCACCATGGAAGACCCCATCGAGTATATCCACAGGCATAAGAAGGGCATCGTCACTCAGCGGGAGATTTCCATTGACACCCCCGGGTATCTGGAGGCCCTGCGGTCGGCCCTGCGGGAGAGCCCTGACGTTATACTGCTCGGGGAAATGCGGGATTACGACACCATGTCCGCGGCCCTGATCGCGGCGGAGACCGGCGTGCTGGTTTTCAGCACCCTGCACACCAACAGCGCGGCGGATACCATCAACCGTATCGTGGACGTGTTCCCGGATAAGGAACAGGCCAGGACGCAGCTGGCCCAGGTGCTGAAGGCAGTGGTGTGCCAGCAGCTGGTGCCCGCCACCATAAAGGACGGGGAGGGCAAATCCGTGCGGATTCCGGTGTTTGAGATCATGAAGGCAACGGATGCCATTCAGAACATGATCCGTGAAAATAAGGTGAACCAGCTGAATTCCGCCATGCAGTCCGGCGCGAACGAGGGCATGTGCACCATGGACGGAAACCTGATCCGGCTCTGCCAGGAGGGAAAGATCACCAAATCCACGGCGCTGAAGTACCGCACCCATTACGGGTATGAGTATATGGAGAAGAGGTTGGGGTAGGCCTGTTCCGGTTCCGCAAACTGGCCGGATGCCCGAGGCCGTAAAATGGCAATAAAATGATTCGGAAATAATATGCCAGCCTATTGACAGCAGCTGAAATCTGTAGTAGGATAATGGCGAACACATAAACTAAATAGTATTTCTCTTATTCAGAGTCGGTGGAGATACATAGGATCGATGAAGCCGCGGCAACCCCAGTGAGGAAGGTGCCCACCTGAGCGAGTGTTTTTCGAACAATAAGAGGATTTGATATCGACAGATTAGGGTCCGCTTATTATGGAAGAATGGAAGAAAGGCATTCCAGGGCATTCCATGGTAAGCGGACTTTTTGCCTGTATATCAGGAGAACTTTTCTGTGGGAACTAAAGCGGTAAAGGAAATTATCTTTCACAGGAATTTTTTGGAAGTATGAATCATTTACGGAAAGAAAGGAAGAAAAACACATGGAAAAACATTTATTTACATCAGAATCCGTTACGGAAGGACATCCCGACAAGGTCTGTGACGCTATATCGGACGCTATTCTGGATGCCTGCATGGAGCAGGACCCCATGAGCCGGGTGGCCTGCGAGACTGCCAGCTGTACCGGCTTTGTACTGGTGACAGGTGAGATTACCACCATGGCAAACCTTGACATCCCCGGAATTGTACGGAAAACCGTCAATGAGATCGGCTACAATGATTCCAGGGTGGGGTTTGACGGAAATACCTGTGCGGTTATGGTGGCCCTGGACAAACAGTCTCCGGATATCGCCATGGGCGTGGACAGGGCTCTGGAAGCCAGGGAATCCAGTATGGATGATGCCCAGATCGAGGCCATCGGCGCGGGAGACCAGGGCATGATGTTCGGCTACGCTGTCAACGAGACACCGGAACTGATGCCTTATCCCATTTTTCTGGCCCATAAGCTGACAAGGCAGCTGACGAAGGTGCGCAAGGACGGCACTCTGCCTTACCTGCGGCCCGACGGCAAGAGCCAGGTGTCCGTGGAATATGACGAGAGCGGAAAGCCTGTCCGCCTGGAGGCAGTGGTCCTCTCCACCCAGCACGACGAGAACGTAAGCCAGGAGCAGATTCATGAAGATATCCGCAAATACGTATTCGAGCCCGTTCTGCCCGGGGAAATGATCGACGAGGAGACGAAATTCTTCATCAATCCCACAGGGCGCTTTGTCATCGGAGGGCCCCATGGGGACGCAGGGCTCACAGGGCGCAAGATCATTGTTGACACCTACGGGGGAGCCGCCCGTCACGGCGGCGGCGCTTTTTCAGGCAAGGATTGTACTAAGGTGGACAGAAGCGCTTCCTATGCCGCACGCTATGTGGCCAAGAACATCGTGGCCGCAGGCCTGGCGGACAAATGCGAGATTCAGCTCTCCTATGCCATCGGCGTGGCCCGTCCCACTTCCATTATGGTGGACACCTTCGGCACGGGGAAGGTGAGCAACGAGAAGCTGGTGGAGATCATCAGGGAGAACTTTGACCTGCGCCCTGCGGGCATCATCAGGATGCTTGACCTGCGCAGGCCCATCTACAGATCCACGGCGGCGTACGGGCACTTTGGCCGGGATGATGTGTCCCTGCCCTGGGAGGCTGTGGATAAGGCGGAGATGCTGAGGAAATATTTATAATATGCAGTATTTATAATATCCGTACTGTTCCTGTGTCAGGCGCAGGCGGGATTAAGGGGAAAAGGCGGCTTTGTCAGCTGCCTTTTTCTTATGGGCGGACAAATCCGCAGGCAAATTCAAAAGGGAGCAGGAACGTTTGTATTGACATGGGAAGGGATAAAGTATTATAGTTTTGGTGGAAGGACAGCAGAAAGGAAGCAGTCCGGAAGAAAGAGGGAAAAGAAATCCTGGGTGACAAAAGCTGGAGGAAGGGGTTGCGGGGGTGCGGCTCTGGAAAATGTCAGTCCTGAAGTGATGGAAAACAGGCCCGGGCAGCAGGCAGGGATTTCGGCACAAGAGAGGAGAGTTTCACATGGCATTCGTACACCTTCACGTCCACACGGAGTATTCCCTCCTGGACGGCTCCAACAAAATCAAAGAATATGTCTCCCGGGTGAAGGAACTGGGAATGGACAGCGCGGCCATCACTGACCACGGCGTCATGTACGGCGTCATAGAATTCTACCGTACAGCCAAAGCCGCGGGAATCAATCCGGTGATCGGCTGCGAGGTTTACGTGGCCCTGGGTTCCCGGTTTGACAAGGAGCTCACCGGCGGCGAGGACAGATACTATCATCTGGTGCTGCTGGCGGAGAATAATACGGGTTACTCCAACCTGATGAAGATCGTCAGCAAGGGCTATACGGAAGGGTATTACTACAAGCCCAGGGTGGACATGGAGGTTCTGGAACGTTACCATGAGGGGATCATCGCCCTTTCCGCCTGTCTGGCAGGGGAGGTTCAACGGAATATCGTCAAGAACCTGCCGGAGGAGGCCAGGGCGGCGGCCAGAAAGTACGAGGCCTGTTTCGGCAAAGGGAATTTCTTCCTGGAGCTGCAGGACCACGGAATTCCGGAACAGCGCCTGGTGAACACGGAGCTGCTGAAAATGAGCCGGGAGCTGGACATTCCCCTGGTGGCCACCAATGACGTTCACTATACTTATGAGACGGACGCGGACTCCCACGATATCCTGCTGTGCCTCCAGACCAATAAGAAGCTGGCGGACGAGGACAGGCTGCGCTATGAGGGCGGCCAGTATTTCGTGAAGAGCGAGGAGGAGATGAAGGCCCTGTTTCCCTATGCCTGGGAGGCCCTGGAGAATACCCAGCGCATCGCGGACCGCTGCCATGTGGAGATCGAGTTCGGGGTTACCAAGCTGCCCAGGTATGAGGTGCCGGAAGGCTATGATTCCTGGGGCTATCTGAACAAGCTCTGCGACGACGGGCTTAAGGAACGTTACGGCGACGGGGAGCAGCCTGCGGGGGACACGGGGCAGACCCTCAGGGAACGGCTTGACTACGAATTATCCGTCATACGCAGGATGGGATATGTGGACTATTTCCTGATTGTCTGGGACTTTATCAATTATGCCAGAAGCAACGACATACCCGTGGGGCCGGGACGGGGCTCCGCCGCAGGCAGCATCGTGGCCTACTGCCTGAAGATCACCAATATCGAACCCATCCGGTACAACCTGCTGTTTGAGCGGTTCCTGAACCCGGAGCGGGTGTCCATGCCCGATATCGACGTGGACTTCTGCTACAACCGCAGGCAGGAAGTCATAGATTACGTGGGCAGGAAATACGGCGCGGACAAGGTGGTGCAGATCGTCACCTTCGGTACCCTGGCAGCCAAGGGCGTGATCCGGGACGTGGGCCGGGTGATGGATCTGCCCTACGCCTTTGCGGATTCCCTGGCAAGGATGATCCCGGGGGAGCTGAACATCACCATTGACAAGGCGCTGGAGAAGAATCCGGAGTTTAAGAAGCTGTATCAGGAGGACGGGCAGGTGCGCCGTCTCATTGACATGTGCAAGCGTCTGGAGGGCCTCCCCAGACACAGCTCCATGCACGCGGCGGGAGTGGTGATCTGTCCGGAGGCCGCGGACGAATTTGTGCCCCTGTCCCGGGGAAGCGACGGTTCCATCACAACCCAGTTCACCATGACCACGCTGGAGGAGCTGGGGCTTTTGAAAATGGACTTTCTGGGGCTTCGGACCCTTACGGTGATTCATGACACCGTGAAGTTCGTGGAGCAGGCCAGGGGGATAAAGATCGACATTGACAATGTGGACTTCGACGATGCCGGGGTCTACGAGTACCTGGGTGCCGGGAAGACCGACGGCATCTTCCAGCTGGAGAGCGCGGGGATGAAGAATCTGATGAAGGAGCTTCGCCCCAGGAGCCTGGAGGATATTATTGACGGTATTTCGTTATACCGGCCGGGCCCCATGGATTCCATTCCCAAGTACATCAGGGGGCGGGGTGACCGCAGTTCCATTTCTTACGCCTGCCCGCAGCTGGAGCCCATTCTCTCCCCCACTTACGGCTGTATCATATATCAGGAGCAGGTGATGCAGATCGTGCGTGACCTGGGAGGCTATACCATGGGCCGCAGCGACCTGGTGCGCCGGGCCATGAGCAAGAAGAAGCATTCCGTCATGGAGAAGGAGAGGGTGAATTTCATCTACGGAAATGAGGCGGAGGGAGTGCCGGGCTGCCTGTCCAAGGGAATCGACGAGGGGGTGGCAAAGGGGATCTTTGACGACATGATCGATTTTGCCGAGTATGCCTTTAACAAATCCCATGGAGCCGGGTATGCGGTGGTGGCCTACCAGACAGCCTACCTGAAATACCACTATCCTGTGGAATTCATGGCTGCGCTCCTGACTTCCGTGATTGACAATGCCAAGAAAGTGTCCGAATATATCCTGACCTGCCGCAGCATGGGGATCACCCTGCTTCCTCCGGACATCAACCAGGGACAGAGCGGTTTCTCCGTCAGCGGGGACAGTATCCGCTATGCCCTTACCGCCATCAAGGGGGTAGGGCGCAGCGCCATTGACAGCATTGTGGAGGAGCGCAGGGCAAGGGGGCTGTTTACCGGTCTGAAGGACTTTCTCACCCGCGTTGCGGACAGGGACGTGAATAAACGGGCAGTGGAAAATTTCATCAAGGCCGGCGCCCTGGACGGCATGGACGGCACCAGGAAGCAGTTTATGTCCGTATATGTACAGATGATGGAGCAGCTTTCAAAAGACAAAAAGAACAATCTGGCAGGGCAGATTTCCCTGTTTGATATAGCGGATGATTCCCAGAAGGAGGAATTTGACATACAGCTGCCGGATGTGGGGGAATATCCCAAGGAAATGCTCCTGGCCTTCGAGAAGGAAGTGCTGGGGATTTACTTAAGCGGCCATCCCCTGGAATCCGACCAGGAGCTTCTGGAGAAATGCATTACCAATACCACCAATGATTTTGCCCTGGACGACGAGAACGGCAGAGTGCGTGTGGCAGACCAGGCCAGGGTGGTGGTGGGCGGCATGATCGCCGACAAGACTGTCAAATACACCAGAAACGACCAGATGATGGCCTTCCTGAATCTGGAAGACCTGGTAGGAAATGTGGAGGTGGTGGTATTTCCCAGGGACTATGAAAAGTACGGCTCCCTGCTGACGGAGGAGGCCAGGATCTTTGTAAAAGGGCGGGCCAATGTGGAGGAAGAAAAGGACGGCAAGCTGATCTGCGAGCAGGTGGTCACATTCCAGGAAGCCAGGGAGGCAAAGGGGAGGCCCCTGTTCCGCGGCGGTTACGGCGGATATGGCGGAAGCCGGCAGGAGGCGCCCCGGAAGGTTCCGTCAGGCATATGGATCCAGTTCCCCGACGCGGACAGCTATTTTTCCAGGGAGCAGGAGCTGCTTGCCTCCATTGCGGATTCCGACGGCAATGACGATGTGGTGATCTTCCTGAAGAATTCCAGATCCTATAAGCTTCTGCCCCCCAACCGCCGGGTGAGGGCGGACAGCACGCTGCGCAGGAAACTGGAAGGGCTCTTCGGGGAGGAAAATGTAAAAATCCGTGTAAATATGGACAAGTCCTATTGAAAAACAGCTTAAAAAGGTATAAAATGGTTGGGTGATAAGAGTCGCAGGAGGTTTGAGAGATGGCTGAGATAAAGACAATTGCAGTTTTGACGAGCGGCGGGGACGCGCCGGGTATGAATGCCGCCATCAGGGCGGTGGTACGTACTGCTATTTATAGGGGGCTGAAGGTAAAAGGTGTCAAGAAGGGGTATAATGGTCTGTTGAATGAGGATATCATAGACATGCAGCCCCGGAATGTGTCCGACATCATCCAGAAGGGCGGCACCGTCCTGGGGACGGCCAGATGCCTGGAATTCAAGAAGCAGGAATATCAGAAAAAAGCCGCCGACATCTGCCGGAAACACGGCATTGACGGCATTGTGGTCATCGGCGGGGACGGTTCCTACCGGGGGGCCCAGGCCCTTTCCAGGCAGGGAATCAACGCGGTGGGCATTCCGGGAACCATTGACCTGGATATTGCCTGCACGGACTACACCATAGGGTTTGACACGGCGGTGAACACTGCCATGCAGGCCATTGACAAGGTAAAGGATACATCTTCGTCCCATGAGCGGTGCAGCATTATCGAGGTAATGGGCCGCCACGCGGGCTATATCGCTTTGTGGTGCGGTGTTGCCAACGGCGCTGAGGACATCCTTCTCCCTGAGAATTACAATTATGACGAGCAGGAGATAGTTAACCATATTATCGAGAGCCGTAAAAAGGGAAAGATCCACCACCTGATCATCAATGCGGAAGGCATCGGCCATTCCACCTCCATGGCAAAGCGGATTGAGGCGGCCACGGGCGTGGAGACCAGGGCCACCATTCTGGGCTACATGCAGCGGGGCGGCAGCCCTACCGCAAAGGATCGTTACTATGCTTCCATTATGGGGGCTTATGCGGTGGACACCATCCTGGAGGGCAAGACCAACCGGGTGGTGGGCTACAAATTCGGTGAGTTTACGGACTTCGGCATCGAGGAGGCCCTGTCCATGCAGAAGGACATTGACAGGTACCAGTACGAAGTGGCCAAGATGCTTGCCATCTAGGCAGAATATTCAGGCGGCCATGCGGCAGCATATTTATAATAACAAAAAGGGGGGACGGCTTTCCCGGGATGGATGGCCGTCCTGTTTTTTTGCAGACATGTACGGGGGACAGAAACCATATGATAACAAGTCATTCCAATCCGAAAATAAAGCAGATCGCACAGTGGCAGGCCAGGGCAGGGGAGAGGCGCAGCGCCGGAATTTTCCTGGCGGAGGGATTTAAAATGTTTCAGGAGGCCCCGGAAGAATGGATCAGGGAGGTCTATGTATCGGAGGAGGTTCCGGACAGGGAGGATCTTCCTCCGGATATGAGAAAAAAACTTGCCGCCACAGGATTCGAGACCGTGGCCTCCGGGGTATTCCGGAAAATGTCCGATACCCAGAGCCCCCAGGGAATTCTCTGTGTCCTGGAACGGCCCCGTTACAGCCTGGAGGAACTGTTGGGGCAGACCGGGGCTCCCCTGTTTCTCGTGGCGGAAAACCTGCAGGATCCCGGCAACCTGGGCACTATTGTCAGGACCGGGGAGGGGGCGGGGGTCACGGGCATTATCCTGGGAGCGGGGACAGTGGACGTCTACAATCCCAAGGTGATAAGGGCTACCATGGGGTCTGTGTACCGGGTTCCTGTGGTCTGCGTGGAGGATCTGTGCGGGACGGTGGATGTGCTGCGCGGAAACGGGGTCAGGATCTATGCCGCCCACCTGGAAGGAAAGCAGTATTACGACAGTTTTTCCTTCCGCCGGGGCACGGCCTTCCTGATCGGAAACGAGGGAAACGGGCTCAGCAGGGAACTGGCGGCAAAAGCGGACTGTTACCTGAAGATTCCCATGGAGGGCCGGGTGGAGTCCCTGAACGCGGCGGTTACCGCGTCCATTCTCATGTATGAGGCCCACCGCCAGAGACGTGGGAAAGAATAATGTGGGGATATTACAGGAACCGCTGCGCGAACCCTGTAATCAAAGGGATATTACAGAAATAAGATGCCGCGGAGCCGCGGAAATACTGGAGAACTGAAAGATTTCAGAAAATTTGGGTAGAAAACTTGACATTCTTCTTAACATCTGCTATGATGACCTTGTAACAAATTTAATAACTTTGTAATAACTTTATTAAGAAGTAGCATACTTTTTGTAAAGTACCTGCAAAGGAATATGATTTGTTCATGGAGGTAAAGAAAATGACGAAACGCAGGAAACTGTTTACCGCAGTGACAGGACTCATGCTCTCCCTGATTTTTGTCTTACAGTCGGGCATGGCGGTGCTGGCTTCCGAGGACGATTCCATGGAGCAGCTGCGGGGAGGAGTGGCTTCGATTCTGAATCCCGGTTCCGCCAGTTCCGTTGATCTTGTGAACGCCACGGCGAAGGAACTGAACCTTGAACTCCAGGTAGAGGAAGTGGACGAGGCGGAGGAGACCAAACTGGTCATGGCCAACGTCAGGGACGCCCTGAATGTGAGAAGCGAGGCAGATGAAACATCAGATAAGGTAGGACTGTTATACAAGGACTGTGGAGGTACCATTCTGGAGAGAAAGGACGGATGGACGAAACTCCAGTCGGGCAACATCATCGGATGGGCTTCCGACGAATATCTGTTATTCGGGGAGGACGCCCTGGCCCTGGCCAATGACGTGGGCAAGATGGTGGCCACCATCAACACGGAGACCCTCAGGGTGAGGACGGAGCCCAATATGGAGGCAGGGGTATACGGACTGCTTCCCAAGGGGGAGATCATGGAAGTGCTGGGCCAGGATGAGAACGGTTGGATCTGCGTGGATTTCGAAGGCAGCAACGGCTATGTGTCCGCGGAATATGTATTGACGGATTTCATCATTGACGCAGGGGAGACCATGGAGGAGATCAGGATCCGCCAGGAGGCGGAGGAAGCAGCCAGGAAAGAGGCTGAGCGCCACAAGAACTACGGCGAATATACCACGGATGCGGATACCACCCTGCTTCTGGCAGCGCTGATTCAGTGCGAGGCAGGTTCCGAATCATATGAAGGCCAGGTGGCAGTGGGAGCGGTGGTGATGAACAGGGTGAGAAGCGGCGCCTACCCGAATTCCATTCACGGCGTAATCTATGCGTCGGGCCAGTTTACGCCTGCCATGAACGGCAAGGTGAACAGGCTGTACGAATCGGGGAACATTTCCTCAAGCTGTATCCAGGCCGCCAAGGAAGCGCTGTCAGGCGTGTCCAATGTAGGCGATCTGACCCACTTCCGCAGAAACAACGGACGTGAGGGGCTGGTAATCGGAAACCATGTATTTTATTAAAGATAAATACGGGACAGAGTGATTCTTTCAGGGCATCCGGACAGCAGGTTCGGATGTCCTTTTCCGTGGAAATGTTTTGGTGCTGCAGTTTGGGGGAAAAATGATAAGAAACGGGAAGATACCCGGGGACGATAAACCTTATTATCGTGCAAAGAAAGTTATTGCCCAAAGATTCTTTTTGTAGTAAACTATACATAATAGCCACAGAGGGAAAAAGAATGTGGGATTATGGAAGGCAAAGGAGGGAGCATATGGAGGAGATGCTGATTTTCTGGTTGGTTCTGCTGATTCTCTGCATAGGAGTGGAAGTGCTGACCCTGGGACTTACCAGTATATGGTTTGCGGGAGGTGCCCTGGTGGCAATATTTGCGGCCCTGCTGCAGGCGCCGATCTTTTTTCAGATCATTTTGTTTTTTGTGGTGTCCCTTGCGATGCTGTTCTTTACCAGGCCCATTGCGGTACGGTATTTTAACAGGGACCGGGTGAAGACGAATGTGGAAAGCATGGTGGGACGCCAGGCCATTGTAACCGGTGAGATCGACAATCTCAAGGCAAAGGGACAGGTAACGGTGAACGGTCAGGAGTGGATGGCCAGAAGCTGGGAAGACAATGTAAAAATCCCGGAAGGAACCGTGGTGGTGGTGAAGTCCATACACGGGGTGAAGCTCATTGTGGCCAGACAGGAGCCGGAACCTGAGAGGGTTTCACGGGCGGATACAGAAGAAACCGGGGTTTCCGGTGCAGATGGAACAAAAATTCCGGAATAAGAAGACGGGATTTTGGGATAAAATAAACAGGCACTGTGGTTAACAGTGCAGAAAGAGGTAAGAGATGGAATTGTTATGGTTACTGCTTGCACTGATCATTCTGGTGTTGGTGATTCTGGCATCCTGCCTGAAGATTGTCCCCCAGGCGCAGGCGTATGTGATCGAGCGTCTGGGCGCGTATCAGGGGACCTGGTCCGTGGGCTTCCACATCAAGATGCCCTTTGTGGACAAAGTGGCCAGGAAGGTGAACCTGAAGGAGCAGGTGGCTGACTTCCCGCCCCAGCCTGTTATCACGAAGGACAATGTTACCATGCGGATCGATACGGTTGTATTTTACCAGATCACGGATCCCAAGCTGTTTACCTACGGCGTGGAGAATCCCATGATGG
>CAJTSY010000019.1 GCA_910578995.1 uncultured Acetatifactor sp. | reverse complement strand
TTTTCCCTGATATCCCGATATGTACACAGAGAAGGAAGGGATGCCAGGGTTTAGGGTATGGGGGTCAGGAGATGGTTCTCGGCATGCCGGGTATAGGAATGAGGTTACCTTTAATATGGAAAATGCAGATAAGAAGCAAAATAGGGACAAAAGAAAAAAGGCCCAGCGCCGGGACTGGTATCAGTTGGATTTATCCGCCATTGTGTATCCCACGCTGCAGCGCCGGGATTTCTCTTCCGTATACAGGCTTTCCGTACTCCTGAAGGAGGAGGTCAGGCCTGATATACTGCAGAAAGCCCTGGATCTGTCGCTGCCCCGGTTCCCAACCTACAAGGCTGCCATACGCAAGGGGCTGTTCTGGCGTTACCTGGAGCCAAATGACCGACCGGGGCCCTTTGTGCAGGAGGATGTGAAGAATCCCTGCCAGCCCATGTACTTTAAGGCCAATAACCGTTATCTGGTGCGGGTCTATTATTTCCGCAACAGGATTGCCCTGGAGGCCCATCACAGTCTGGGTGACGGAACGGGGGGGATGTGCGTGCTGATGACGCTGACGGCCACATATCTGAGACTGCTGGGACATACCGAGATCCGCAACGGCGGTTTTGTGCTGGACATCGACGAGGCGCCCGAGGAGGAAGAACTGGAAGATGCCTACATGCGCTATGCCAATGCCAGGGTATGCCCGCCCAGACTGGAGGAAAAGGCTTATCGGGTCAGGGGAACGGCGGAACCTTTTTATACGCTGAACATCATAGACGGCATCATGTCGGTGTCGGAGGTGATGGCGGCGGCAAAACGATATGGTGCCACCATTACGGAATACCTGAATGCTGTGCTGCTTTATGCGCTCCTGACCAAGCAGCAGGAGGAACCGCGCAGCCGTCAGCGGCCGGTGAAAATCGCCATGCCGGTGAACCTGAGGCGCTTTTTTCCTTCCATTACTCTGAGGAATTTTATCACCATGATTTTTCCGGGGATTGATCCCAGGCTTGGGGAATATACTTTTGGGGAGATTGTGGAGGAGGTGCATAATTACATGAGATACCGCATCAGCGAGAAGCTGCTGCGGGGCGACATCACCACCAATGCTGCGACACAGAGGAATCCCTTTATCCGGGTGGTGCCGCTTTTTGTCAAGGATTTCGTGGTAAGGCTGTTTTACACAAAGGTACAGGACAGAAATTCCTCCGCGGGGCTGACCAATATGGGGGCGCTGAAGGTGCCGGAAGGAATGGCGCTTTACATTGAGCGCTTTGATATTTATATGGGACAGCCCTTTTCGCGGCGGACCAATTGTGCCATCATCAGTTTCGGGGATGTCCTTACTGTGAATTTTGCGAGCAGCATCATTGAGGCGGATGTGGAGCGGTATTTTTTCCGTAAACTGGTAAAAGACGGCATCCATGTAAAGATAGAAAGCAACCGGGATCAGACCGGGCAGGACAGTACAGCATAGGAACCGACGCCGCAGGGGATAAGTGCGGGCGGGACCGGAACAGGAGAATCGTATGTCATATTGTGTAAACTGCGGTGTGGAACTGGACGCTTCCGCAAGGGAATGTCCCCTGTGCAACACGCCGGTATGGAATCCAAGGGAGTTGGGGAACCGTTCGGGGAAGGACGGGCCGGGGCCGTCGGTACAGCCCCCTTTTCCCAGGGAGAAAAGTCAGGTGGAGGAGGCGAATAAAAAGGATTTCGGACTGTTAATGTCCATGGTTGTGCTGGCTACGGCAGCAACCTGCGGCATTTTGAACGCCTTTGTATTCCGGGGGCCGCTGTGGTCACTGGCGGTTATCGGGGCCTGCGGGGTTTTGTGGGTGATCCTGATTCCGGTGATGATTTATACAAAGCAGCCCATCTATGTGTCCCTTTTGTATGACGGCGCTGTAGTTGCGCTTTATTTATATATGCTGACCTTCCAGGTCGGAAGGAAGGACTGGTTTCTGGGACTGGGACTTCCCATTACGGTGATGGTGACAGTGATAGTGGAGCTGGTGACTCTGTGCATCAGAAAACTGCCCAGATCTTTTCTGACCGTGTCGCTGTATCTGTTTACCGCCCTGGGGCTGCTGTGCATGGGGCTGGAGATTATGATAGACTGGTATCTGGACGGAGCGGTTTCCCTGAGGTGGTCGGCCGTGGTGGTGACAGTCTGCGCAATACTGGACATCGCAGTAATTACCATGCTTTCCCGCAGGCGCCTGCGGAATGAGGTGCGCAGGCGTCTGCATTTCTGAGCCTGGGCAGGAGGAGGTACGACAGCGGAAAAGTGCCGAAAAACGGGAAGCGTGAGCCTGGGCAGGAGGAGAGGCGACAGCGGAAAAGTGCCGGGAAGCGTGAGCCTGGGCAGGAGGAGGTGCGGCAGCGGAAAAAGGCCGCAACCGGAAAGCCCGAACCCGGCAGAGGGAGAGATGGGAGAGAAGAAGCGGTGGCTGTAAAAGAAGGAACCATAAACCTGGCAGAGGAAAAAGACAGGAGAGGGAAGACGGTGGACGAAAGAGAGGAAAGCGGAAAAACGGCAGCCAGAAAAGGCGAAAGCAGGAAGCTGGTGATCAGAAAAGACGGGAAAAGAAAACTGGTAATCGGAAAAAGCAGGAAGGGTGAGGCGGAAAAACAGGATATGGCAAAAAGGGGGCAGGAGGCCGCCGCCGGGAAAAGGGAAGGCGGGAAAACGGAGCCGGCCGGGAGTGCGGCCAGAAAGCCGGAGCCCGGAAGAACGGAACCGGCACCGGCAGAGCCTGGAAAACCGGAAACGGTGGAAATTGAGAAGATAGAAACCGAGGTGGCAGATAAGAAGAGCCAGAACCTGATGAACCTGATCCGCCGGGTCCACGGCCTGGTTGAAAATCCTGATATAGAAAAGCACCGCCAGTCCCAGGACTACATCGGTACCATCCTGGGCAATACCAAGTCCATCCATTACCGTGAAGTGGATGTGGAGGGGATGTACGGGGAGTGGGTCAGCGTCAACCGGGCCCACATGAAGAAATATATCATCCTGCACTGCCACGGAGGCGGCTATTCCACGGGAAGCAGTCTCTATGCCAGGACCCTGACTTCAAAGCTGGCGGAATCCACATCCATGGATGTGTTCTGCTTTGATTACAGGCTGGCGCCGGAGAATCCCTATCCGGCGGCGGTGGAGGATGCCATGAAGGCCTGGAACTACCTGATGCTGCTGGGATACGGCGCAAGGGACGTGGTTCTCACGGGGGATTCCGCGGGGGGAAACCTGGCCCTGTCCCTGGCTCTGCGGCTGAAGGGGGAGGGGAGGCTGCTTCCCAGGGGAATGGTGCTTATGTCCCCCTGGACGGATCTGACTTCCTCGGGGAAATCTTTTCAGACCAAGGCGGACCTGGATCCGGTTCTGAACGGCGCCTATATCGACAGGATGGTAAAGGCCTATGCGGAGGGGCAGGATCTGGAGGATGCCCGGATCTCGCCTTTGTTCGGGGATTTTGAGGGATTTCCGCCCGTATATATCCAGGTGGGGGAAAACGAGATCCTGCTCAGCGACTCCCTGCGGCTGCACCAGGCGTTTATCGATGCCAATGTTTCCGTCAAAATTGACGTATGGCCCGGCATGTGGCATGTGTTCCAGATGTCCCCCATGAAGGCGGCCTGGAATGCCATGGATAAAAACGCGGAATTTATTTATGATATCTGCCGGTGATATTCGGGGGTTGCCGCTGTAAATGCGGCGGCCCTGATTTTATGTACGGGGCGGTGTCTTTTATATCCTATTTTGCAGGAAAAAAAGGATTTTTGGTTCCGGCGCAGAATAATTAAAATAGGAGAAGGGTTTTCATGCGCAAAAGCGCATTGCGCAGGAGCGCAGACGGGAGCAGATATGACAATCAGAGAAAATTTGGAACAATGGGAAAGGGAATACCTGAGTCCCCATGCATCCCACAGTGCGGATTCCAGGGGCAGGAACAGGCCTGAGAAGCAGTGCGACATCCGGCCTGTGTTCCAGCGCGACAGGGACAGGATTATCCACTGCAAGGCATTCCGCCGCCTGAAGGACAAGACGCAGGTGTTTCTGACGCCGGAGGGGGACCAATACAGGACCAGGCTGACCCATACATTGGAAGTCTCCCAGAATGCACGGACCATTGCCAAGGCGCTTCGGCTGAACGAGGAGCTGGTGGAGGCCATTGCGCTGGGGCATGACCTGGGACATACGCCATTCGGCCATGCGGGGGAGCGGGCCCTGAACCACGTATGCCCCCTGGGGTTTGAGCACAGCCTGCAGAGTGTGCGCACGGTGGAGAGGCTGGAGAAGAACGGCCAGGGACTGAACCTGACCTACGAGGTGCGGGACGGCATCCTGAACCACCAGATGATTGGAAAGCCCCATACCCTGGAGGGAAAAGTGGTCAGGCTCTCCGACAAGATCGCCTATATCCATCATGATATGGACGATGCGGTGCGGGCAGGCATTCTGAGGGAGAGCGACGTGCCCAGGGAGATAAGGGATGTGATCGGCAGCACGCCGGGAGATCGTCTGGACTGCTTTATCCACGACATTGTCACGGCCAGTATGGGGAAAAACGACATACTGATGTCTCCGCCGGTGGAGGCGGCCATGAAGCAGATGCGTGATTTTATGACTGAAAGCGTGTACTATAATCCCCTGGCGAAAAGCGAGGAGGGCAAGGCGGAGATGCTGATGGAGACGCTGTACCGGCATTTCATGAAGAATATTGACGAGCTGCCGGGGGAATTTCTGGATCTGCTGTCAGAGGGGGAGGCCAAGGAACAGGTGATATGCGATTATGTGGGCGCCATGACGGACCGGTTTGCAATTGCCACATATGATGATATTTACATACCGAAATCCTGGTCAGTGTGAGCTGTGTGACGCGATGAGCGGTTTGGCGGCCGGACGGCGGCAAAAGTCCGTTCTGAGGCGGCAGGGAGCCTGAATGGAGGAGACATGTTTTATTCCGAAGAGATAGTGGAGGAAGTCAGGACGAAAAATGATATTGTGGATATAGTGTCGGAGCGCGTGCGGCTGCAGAAGAGAGGCGGCCGTTACTGGGGGCTGTGCCCCTTCCACAATGAGAAATCACCCTCTTTTTCCGTCAACGGTGACCTGCAGGTATATCACTGTTTTGGGTGCGGTGCAGGTGGAAATGTGTACACTTTTGTGATGAATTATGAGAATTATTCTTTTCCGGAGGCTGTGAAGATGCTGGCGGAGCGTGCGGGAGTGACGCTGCCGGAGGCCGGGGAATCGGAGGAAGGGCGCAGGAAGGAAAGCAGGCGGGCAAAGCTTCTGGCTGTGAACAGGGAGGCGGCAAAGTTCTTTTATTATCAGCTGCGCACTCCCCAGGGGGAGACCGGATACAGGTATCTGAAAAAGAGGGAGCTTACCGATGAGACCATGCAGAAATTCGGACTGGGCTTTGCCGGGAAAAACGGTGCGAGACTGATCGGCTACCTGAGGGGAAAAGGGTTTGAGGACGAAGTGATACAGGAGGCGGGACTGGCCGGTTACTCCGAGAAACATGGAATGGTCAGCCAGTTCTGGAACCGGGTCATGTATCCCATCCAGGATATCCACAACCGGGTGATCGGATTCGGGGGACGTGTGATGGGGGACGGGGAGCCGAAATACCTGAATTCCCCGGAGACGCCGGTTTTTGACAAGAGGAGGAACCTGTACGGGCTCAATTACGCCAGAAGGGCAAGAAGTTCAAACATTATACTCTGCGAGGGATATATGGATGTGATAGCCATGCACCAGGCAGGATTCACCCAGGCGGTGGCATCCCTGGGAACGGCCTTTACGGCTGAGCAGGCGGCGCTGCTGCGGCGGTACGCCGACAATGTGCTGCTGGCCTACGACAGCGACGGCGCAGGGGTGAAGGCGGCCCTGAGGGGGATCGGCATTCTGAGGGAGGCGGGGCTGACCGGAAAGGTCATAAACATGCAGCCCTATAAGGATCCGGACGAATTTATGAAGGCCCTGGGCAAAGAGGCGTTTCAGGAGCGGATTGACCAGGCGGAAAACAGTTTCTTTTTCGAGATACGGATTCTGGAAGGCCAGTTTCATATGGAGGATCCGGAGGAAAAGACAAAATTCCACCGGGAAATTGCCAGAAAGCTCTGCGGTTTTTCCGAGGAGGTGGAGCGGGATAATTACCTCCAGGCGGTGGCCGATAAGTATTTCATCGGCGTGGAGAATCTCCGGAAACTGGTCAGAAGCTATGCTGCCAGTACCGGACTGGCCAGGCAGCCGGAACGGCCCAGACCGGCGGGACGCAGGAAGGCGGAGCCGGAGGACAAGGCTAAAACGGCCCAGAGGATGCTTCTGACCTGGATCGTGAACAATCCGGGGCTGTATGGCAGGATCCGGAAGTATATCTCGGAACAGGACTTTACGGAAGGGGTCAGCCGCAGGGTGGCAGAACGGTTGTTTCAGGAGTTGGAGCAGGGGACTTTCAACCCGGCGGGGATCATCAGCATGTTCGGGGAAGAGGAGGAGCAGAGGGAGGCAGCCGCGCTTTTTTCCGCAAAACTGCCCGGCCTGGAGACGGAGGCGGAAAAGGAGAAGGCTTTCCGGGATATCCTGCTCTCCGTGAAAAAGAACAGTTATGAATATTATGTTGCACGCATGGGGACGGATGTGACAGCGCTGAGCCGTGCCATTGAGGGCAAGAAAGCCCTGGAAGAGCTGGCAAAAGCGCATATTTCCCTGGATTAAGGTTAAGATATTGGTACATTGGCAAATATTTTCGGTGTGCGGTATAAATCAGGAAGGATGGAATCACTACGATGGATGAAAATACACGGGCAAAATTTGACGAGAAGGTAAAAGAACTCCTGAATGTCGCCAAGAAGAAGAAAAACGTACTGGAATACCAGGAAATCAGCGATTTTTTCACGGACATGCCTTTGGAGGAGGAACAGTTCGAGAAGATTCTGGACGTGTTGGAACAGAATAATGTGGATGTGCTGCGGATTACGGACGACGAGGTTGTGGACGACATCATTCTCACGGAGGAGGATGAGGTGGACGTGGAGAATCTGGACCTCACGATTCCCGACGGGATCAGCCTGGAGGACCCTGTCCGCATGTATCTGAAGGAAATCGGCAAGGTGCCCCTGCTTTCGGCGGAGGAGGAGATCGAGCTGGCCCAGAGGATGGAAATAGGCGACCAGGATGCCAAGAAGCGCCTGGCGGAGGCAAACTTACGTCTGGTGGTCAGCATAGCGAAGCGCTATGTGGGCAGGGGGATGCTGTTTTTGGATTTGATTCAGGAGGGGAATCTGGGTCTAATCAAGGCGGTGGAGAAATTTGACTACAGAAAAGGATACAAATTTTCCACCTATGCCACCTGGTGGATCCGGCAGGCCATCACCAGGGCCATCGCTGACCAGGCAAGAACTATACGGATTCCCGTCCACATGGTGGAGACCATCAACAAGCTCATCCGTGTCAGCAGGCAGCTGCTCCAGGAACTGGGGCGTGAACCTACCCCTGAGGAGATTGCGGAGGAGATGAATATGCCTGTGGACAGGGTGCGGGAGATCCTGAAGATCAGCCAGGAGCCTGTCTCCATGGAGACCCCCATCGGCGAGGAGGAGGACAGTCATCTGGGGGATTTCATCGAGGATGACAAGGTGCCTGTTCCCGCGGATGCGGCGGCCTTTACCCTGCTGAAGGAACAGCTGGTGGAGGTGCTGAGCACGCTGACGGACAGGGAGCAGAAGGTTCTCCGCCTGCGGTTCGGACTGGACGACGGACGGGCCAGGACACTGGAGGAAGTGGGCAAGGAATTCAAGGTGACCAGGGAGCGGATCCGCCAGATCGAGGCCAAGGCCCTGCGCAAACTGCGCCATCCCAGCCGCAGCAGAAAGCTGAAGGATTATCTGGACTGATGGTGGGGCGGAAGGATATTTTGTCGGAACGGCTTCGGATGCTTGCCGGTATGGTGACAGTGGGAAGCCGTCTGGCTGATGTGGGCTGTGACCATGGCTACCTGTCCATAGAGTTGGTGCGCAGCGGGGTTTGTCCCGCGGCAATTGCCATGGATGTCAGGGAGGGGCCGCTGGCGGCCGCAGGGAAACATATTGGGGAGGCGGGGCTGAGCCAGTACATAACTACCAGACTGTCAGACGGCCTGGGGGAATGCAGGGCAGGGGAGGCAGATGCCCTGGTCTGCGCAGGCATGGGCGGCAGGCTCATGGAGCGGATTCTCAAGGCGGACATGGAGAAGGCCAGGGGGATGCGGGAGCTGATCCTGCAGCCCCAGTCGGAACTGCAGCAGTTTCGCTTATTCCTCCGGGAGAACGGGTTTGAGATCATTGACGAGGATGCTGTCTTCGAGGGCGGGAAGTACTATTTTGCAATGAAGGCGGTGTATGGAGGGGACTGCAGCCGGGCTGTGGAGGCCGGAACAGGACACAGGGAGCCAGGGAAAGAGGAAGCGGCCCTGGACAGGGAAGGACAGGAGGAAGCCGGAGCCGGGCAGGATACGGAGGAAATGCAGCGTTTGTATGACTTGTACGGAAAAATCCTGCTGCGGAAGAAGCATCCGGTTCTTTTACGGTATCTGCGGGAGAGGGAAAGCTATGTGAAGACTCTGGAACGGTCCCTGGCTGCCGCCTGTTCCCCAAAGGCGGAGCGCCGCCGCGGGGAGGTATGCCGGGAACTGGGGGAAATTCAGGCGGCCCTGGCTTACTTTATCCCTTCCGTATCCGGCGAATAGAATATATAGTGCATGTGAATGAAATATGCAGTAATCTGCTGCGAAGTATAGGTCAGAATAAAAGGAAAGGAAGGAATGGCATGGTTACGGTTACAATTCGAGGAGAGCAGAAACAGGTACAGCGTGGAACTACATATGAAGCCATCGTTTCGGAATATCAGAAGGAATATGACGATACCATTGCGGTGGTGGCGGCAAACGGCAAGATAAGGGAGCTTTTCAAGAAAGTGACCAGGGACTGCAGGGTGGAGTTTTTTACCCTGCGGGACGATGTAGGGCATAAAACCTATGTGCGCACGGCCACCATGTTGTTCTTAAAGGCGGTCCACGATGTGTTCGGGGCGGAGGCCGCCAGGAAGAGCTGTGTGGAATTTACCATCGGCAGGGGAATCTATGTGAATACCTTTGGGGAGGTCCCGGTCAGCGAGATAAGCGCGGAGCGGATCAAGGAGCGCATGCGGGAGCTGTCGGATGCGAAGGCTCCTTTTATGAAGCATTGCTACCCAATCGATGACGCCATAGCGCTTTTCCGGGAAAAGGGTATGGAGGACAAGGTCAAGCTCTTCCATTACCGGATGAGCTCCAGTGTAAATATATATGAAATAGAAGGGTACTGTGATTATTATTACGGGTATATGCTGCCTAACGCCGGGTATGTGAAGTGGTATGAGGTGGTTCCCTATAAGAACGGTTTCATGCTGGTGCTTCCCACCAAAAACCACCCCGGGTCGGTAGAGCCTTTTGCGGAAAGCAAGAAGCTGTTTGAAACCATGGAGAACGCAATGGGCTGGGGCAGGACTGCGGGAATCGAGACCGTAGGCGATTTAAACGACCAGATCTGCAACGGCTCCATGAACGACCTGATTCTGGTGCAGGAGGCGGAGCAGGAGAGGAAGATCGGGGAGATCGCCAGGGATATCGTAAACCGGGAGGGTGTGAAATTTGTCATGATAGCAGGGCCCTCCTCCTCGGGCAAGACCAGCTTTTCCCACAGGCTGTCCATCCAGCTGCGGACACTGGGCAAGATTCCCAGAACCATTGCCCTGGACAATTATTTTGTGAACAGGGAAGACACTCCCAGGGACGAGAACGGAGATTACAATTTCGAATGTCTGGAAGCCATCGACGTGAAGCTGTTCAATGACAATATGGTGAGCCTGCTGGCCGGCGAGAGGGTGGAGATGCCGGTATTCAATTTCAAGATCGGACAGAGGGAGTACCGGGGGGACTATATGCAGCTTGGAGAAAACGACATCCTGGTTCTGGAGGGAATCCATGGACTGAACGAGAAGATGTCCTATGCCCTGCCGGAGGAAAGCAAGTACAAGATCTATATCAGCGCGCTGACGACATTGAATGTGGACGGCCACAACAGGATTCCCACTACCGACGGGCGGCTGCTGCGCAGAATGGTCCGGGATGCCCGCACCAGGGGGGCAAGCGCCCAGAGAACCATCCAGATGTGGCACTCCGTGCGCAGAGGGGAGGAGGAAAATATCTTCCCGTTCCAGGAGGAGGCTGACGCCATGTTCAATTCGGCCCTGATCTATGAACTGGCCATGCTGAAGACCTTTGCGGAACCGCTGCTGTTCCAGATTCCCAAGGAGGCGCCGGAGTATTATGAAGCCAAGCGGCTGCTGAAATTCCTGGATTATTTCCTGTGCGTGCCAAGTGAGAGCCTTCCCAACAATTCCATCTGCAGGGAGTTTGTGGGAGGCAGCTGCTTCAATGTGTGAGGACAGGCAGATTCCGGGAGAAGGCCGGGAAACCCCGGCAGGCGGTATAGGGATGGAAAACGTTCCGGGATAGAAAACCAGGCAGGAACATGCGGAAGAAAAACGGGTGAGAGGCAGGAGAAAGACAATGAAAATAGGATTTATCGGAAGCGGTAATATGGGAAGCGCCATGATGCGCGGCATTCTTGCCTCCGGAAAATGTACAGAAGACGAGATCATGGCATCGGATGCCCTGGCAGGGACGCTGACGGCTGTAGAGAAGGATCTGGGCATTATGACTTCCATGGATAACAAGATTGTGGCGAGCTTTGCCGATGTGATTTTCCTGGCAGTAAAACCACAATATTACGAGAGTGTAATCACAGGGATAAGAGATGTGATTTCCCTGGACAAGATAGTGGTGACCATTGCACCCGGGAAGACACTGGAATGGCTGCAGGGGATATTCGGAAAACCGGTAAAAATCATTCGCACCATGCCCAATACTCCTGCCATGGTCAGGGAGGGAATGATGGGGATGTGTCCCAACGGACATGTCTCAAAAGAGGACATCGTCCTGGTGAGGGATATCTGCAGCGGGTTTGCCGAGACGGAAATTGTCGGAGAGAACCTGATGGATGTGGTGACAGCGGTAAGCGGCAGTTCTCCGGCGTATGTCTTCCTGTTCATTGAGGCTATGGCAGATGCGGCAGTGGCTGACGGAATGCCCAGGGCGCAGGCCTATAAATTTGCGGCCCAGGCGGTTCTGGGGAGCGCGAAGATGGTCCTGGAGACAGGGAAGCACCCCGGGGAGCTGAAGGATATGGTCTGCTCTCCCGGTGGGACCACCATTGAGGCAGTGCGCGTCCTGGAGGAAAAAGGGTTTCGCAGCGCGGTGTTCGAGGCGGCGAAAGCCTGTGTGAATAAGTCCAGGGAGATGTAATCTGGCTGCTTCCGGGCAATGAGGTAAAGTCGGCAGCGAGGGCATTCGGGGTGTTTCCCGCAGGTCTGTCCGGCTGCACGGTTAGAACAGGGGATTAACAGAGCAGGGTCTGAACAGGACGGAGGTCAGATCCGCCCGGACAGACGGGGACAACGAAAGAAAGGATGAACCGTGATCATGGAAGAAGGGGAAATCAAGGTAAAGAGCCTGCAGAAAGCACTGACGATTTTAAACTGTTTCGTGAAGAAGCCCAGACTCGGAGTGACGGAGATCAGCGAGATGCTGGACCTGAACAAGAGCAATGTACATAATATTCTGACGACGTTCCAGGCCATGAATTACCTGGAGCAGGATGCGGAAAGCGGGAAGTACCAGCTGGGACTGGGAATCCTGGAGCTCTGCCAGTCTGTGGGGGACCGCTTCAATATCCGCAAGGTCATGATGCCTTATATGCAGGAAATTGCGGATGCGACGGGGGAGGTGGTCTACCTTGCGGTACCCCGGGAGGATGAGATGGTCTATCTGGAAGCCATGCATCCTGTGGAGTCCTATAACATGATGCGCGTCATTCTGGGCGAGCATGCCAAAATGTACTGTACCGGAATCGGAAAGGCGGTTCTGGCACATCTGCCGCAGGAGGTGGCGGAGAACTATATTTCCAGGGAACTGGTTGCCTTTACGAAAAATACGATCACGGACCCGGTTGTCTTGCGGGAAGATCTGGTCCTGACCCGGGAGAGAGGGTATGCCGTGGACAATATGGAGCATGAATTCGGGGTAAAATGTGTGGGAATGCCCGTTTTCAGCCGGAGGGGCGAGCTCCTGGCAGCCGTCAGCGTCAGCGGGCCCTCCCTGCGGTTTTCTGTCGAGCGCATTGGGGAGATTGCACAGATTATGCGCTCGACTCTGAATAAGGCCAGGGAGCAAATCTGAGTCGGAGCTGTACTGTGGATAAGACATCCCCTGTCTAAAATGAACAGGGAAACAGCGCCTGTATTCTGCTGCTTGTGTGGATTACAGAGCCTGTTTCCTTTTTTTTCTGTTCAAAAAGGGGAAAGTGAGAAAAAGTGCACAATAATATGCCATATTATTTGGCTATTTTGCAGATTTACAAGCATGTCCCAATGTGCTATATTGTATTTACTAAAACAAAGAACAATGTTATGTAATAGAGAACAAACTGATTATGGCATGTGAAATTCCGGGGGCAATTCCGGCGGCTTTTGGTGGGGTATTGGACCGCACTGGCGGGCCGTGAGGCGGAAAAGCCAGGTAAGACTGCATATGCCGCATTTATTTCCTAAAAATGAAGAACGACGTTCTGTATTAAAGAATATGTGCTACTTGGGAAAAGCAGATGAACGGTACAGCAACAGGGCGGACACGTGGCATGCGGACAGCGAAAGACTGTGGTCTTGGATACAGGAGTGCTTTCCGGAAGGAGCGGAGGACTGCGTTTTTTGGATACGCTGCAGGTTTCCGGAAACAATAGAAGGCAGGGAGGTTACAGATGAAAGCAATGAGTGAAAAAAGGGGAAGGAAGATATTCCTGAAGAATGTAAAACGGAGCCGGTGGCTCTACCTGATGTTTGCGCTGCCCTTCCTCTATTTTATTATATTTAAGTACGGGGCCATGGCGTGGCTTATTATCGCCTTTGAAGATTTCAATGCCTTTAAGGGCGTGTTCCACAGCAAATGGGTGGGCCTGAAATGGTTTAAGACCTTTATAAGCGACCCTTATTTCTGGAACATTGTGAAGAATACCATTGTGCTGAACCTGTGGAATATTATCATATGTTTCCCGGCCCCGATCCTGTTGGCGCTGCTGATCAACGAGGTGAAAAACAAGGCGTTTAAAAAGTTTACCCAGACGGTTTCTTATCTGCCTTATTTCCTGTCCACCGTGGTGGTGTGCGGTTTCATCACCAATATCGTGGCGTCGGACGGGCTGATCAACCAGCTGCTGAAGGCCATGGGGATGGATACCATCACTTTTCTGATGGAGCCGCAGTGGTTCAGGCCCATCTATGTGATGTCCGAGCTGTGGCAGGGATGCGGATGGGGTTCCATCATTTATCTGGCGGCACTGGCGGGAGTGGACCAACAGCTGTATGAGGCGGCGTCCATAGACGGGGCGAGCAAGCTGCAGCAGCTGATCCATATCAGCATCCCGGGGATTGTGTCGGTTATATCCATTCAGTTCCTGCTGACCGTGGGGCGCATTTTGTCCATCGGCTATGAGAAGATTATCCTTTTGTATAACGGGGCGACCTACGAGACTGCGGATGTGATTTCCACCTATGTGTACAGGAGGGGGCTGATTGAGGCCAATTACAGCTACGGTGCGGCGGTGAGTATTTTCCAGTCGGTGATAGCGCTGTTCCTGGTGGTCATGGCTAATAAGGCAGCGAAAAAGGTAGGGCAGACAAGCCTGTGGTAGAACGCAGGAAGGAGGAATAACAGGTGAAACGAAAATTGAGTACGGGAGACCGCATTTTTATGATTGTAGTGACGATGATACTGGTACTGGTGTGCCTGTGTGTGGTTTATCCCATTTATTATATGCTGATAGTATCCATAAGCGACGGCTACGCAGTAACCAGGGGCGAGGTGAACCTGGTTCCGAAGGGCATCAATTTCGCCGCCTACAAGGCGATTCTGTCCAATAAATACGTGCCCAATTCCTATAAAAATACCATTATCTACACGGTGTCGGGTACACTGGTCAACCTGGTGATGACAGGCCTGTGCGCCTACCCGCTGTCCAGGAGGTATTTTTACGGCAGGCGGATTTTCAACGCGGTGATTGTGTTTACCATGTTTTTTGACGCGGGAATCATCTCCCAGTACATGGTGGTCAACTCCCTGCATATGAGGAACACCATCTGGGCCCTGATTATCCCCGGCTCCATAAGCGTGTGGTACATGATGATCATGAGAACCTTTTTTGAGGAAATCCCGGAGGATCTGTTTGAATCCGCCAGACTGGACGGCGCAAACGACCTGACGATTTTCGTGAAGGTGGTGGTGCCCCTGTCAAAGGCGGTGACGGCTACCATGCTCCTGTTTTACGCGGTGGGCCACTGGAATGCGTTCCTGACGCCCCTGATTTACCTGGATGACAGAAACAAGCTGCCCATGCAGCTGATCCTGCGGAATATCGTCATGGGCGCGGACGCTTCCATAAGCGGCTCCATGTCCATTTCATCGGATGTGGCGACCATGAGCATGAATATCAAATATGCGGCCATATTCGTTACCATACTTCCAATTTTGTTGGTATACCCTTTTGTGCAGAAGTATTTTGTCAAGGGCGTTATGGTGGGATCTGTAAAGGGTTAATTTATCCCTTTGGGATAACCTGTCCCTGTGGGAGGAACGTTTCCCTTTTTAGATAAGTAACAAGTTAACAAGAAGCAAGCAAGAAAAGGAGAGAATTATGAAGAAGAAAACAGTAGCGCTTTTTCTGACACTGGGCCTGGTACTGTCGTCTATCCTTACGGGATGCGGGGATACAGGCAGTGACGGCAGCAGTGCCGCAGGAAATACGGATGGTTCCTCGCAGGCTTCCGGAGGGGGAGATTCCTCTGAAGCCGGAACGGAGCAGTCCGGAGAGACGCAGGACGGAACGGAGCAGTCCGGGGGGACAGAAACTGAGAAGGAAGAGATCACGGTCACAATGATGGTGACTGAGCCTCTTACACAGGAGCTGCCGGAGAGCTTTCCCCTGTTGGACGCCATCAAGGAGAAATTCAACATTAACCTGGAGCTGACCATCGTACCGGGTGCGGATTACGGAACCAAGAAAGCCACTGTACTGGGAACGGCAAATCTGCCCGATGTGGTCTGCGGCATGACGGTGGACGAGGTAAAACAGTACGGCGCCAGCGGCATGTTCCTGAACCTGGATGAGTACAAGAGCTATGCGCCGGACTATTTCGGGCTTGTGGACGGCGAGGACAGAGCTATTGAGACCAACAAGATGCGGGTAAACGGAAACCTGTATTGCTTTGAAAAACTGGAAAAGTACCGTGTGGCCATCGCGCCTTTGATCGGTATCCGCATGGATTTACTGGAGGAGCAGAATATTGCGGTTCCCACCACGTTTGAGGAGTACTATGACGCCCTGGTGAAGATTAAGGAAGCGCATCCCGAGATGTACGGTTTCTCCACCCGTAACGGCACCAACTACATGATCGGCAACTTTGCCTACAGCATGGGCACAGGCGGATTCCCCACCTTCAACACAACCAGGGGAATGTATCTGGAGCCGACAACAAACACTTATGTCTATGGTCCTACGGACGAAAAGTTCACAAGGGTGGTGGAATTCCTGGGCAAGGCTTACAAGGACGGCATCCTGCATCCTGATTATGCCAACATGGACAAGGATACAATGTTCGAAAAACTGTCTAATGGGGAACTGATAAGCGTATTTGACAACAATTCCTTCATCAGCCGTACCTACAACCCGGCCCTGCAGCAGATTGCCCCCGACGCGTACTTTGACATCCTGGAGCCCCTGAAGGACCAGGACGGAAACAGGCGCGCTTACCGTTATAACAAGGACTGGACGGACAATGTGGCCGTGGTCAGCTCCCGTACCGAATATCCGGAGCGGATTGTGGAGATGATGAACTGGCTGTACACGGAGGAGGGATCCCTGATTTCCAACTTCGGCGTGGAAGGCGTGCATTATGATATGGTTGACGGGGTTCCCACCATTAAGCAGGAAATTATTGACGAGTGCGCAGGCGCGGATGACCTTACCAGTGCGGTTCTGGGCAAGCTGGGCGCAGGCCTTCTGGGAATGGGCTACTATATAGACGAGACCTTCAGCGCGCAGGTTTCCGACCCCATTTACATGGATCAGGCAGAGCGGATTACCGCATGGACGGAGGCAGGGGAACTGGACTTCCTTCCCAACTGGCTGTCCTTTACGGAAGAAGAGCAGGAGAAGGTGACAGAGATTGAGCAGAACCTGAGCAATATCTTCAACCAGGAAATCGACGCCTTTATCACGGGCAAGAAGTCCATGGACGAATGGCCGGCCCTGGTGGAGAAGCTTAAGGGTGCAGGCAGCGAAGAACTGGAAGGCATCTTCAATGCCGCTTACGACAGGATCAAATAACAAAGTAAAAACAGCGGACTGTCGGTTTCGGGGCCGCAAAAAGGGGGCTGTGTACCGGATTTGCGGCACAGCCCCTTCTCTTACGGGATTTTCCGGCGCACGGGAATCGGAACGGTGCGGAATCCGCTCAGACGGAATACAGCGCCGGTGCGGACGGATTTCAGTTGACAGAGCCGGGCAGGCGCGTATAAAATGGTTTTGGGCGCGGGGCGGCAGTTTCCGGCAGGAAGGCGGTTAGGGCAGGAGTATGAGTCAATATGGTGTAATTCTGGAAAAGGGAGCGTCGGACTGGCAGATTTTTCAACAGGAGAAGGGAACGGCGCGGATCAGTCTGGAGGGCAGATATGTCAGCGCCCATGTGCTGCCGAAGTTTCCCATGACGGTGGAGACGGACGATGAGGAACCGGAGTCCGTCCGGGTGCGGATTGTCCGGGAGGATGACGGCAGTATCGTGAGGGACTGGACAAAGGCGCAGCTGCAGGGCGGAAAAAGGTGGCGGATTTCCTTTCCGGATGTGCCCGCGGGAGGGCTGTACCGGATAGAGAGCTGCCTGAAATATGAACAGTGGGACTGCAGGAGGTGTACCCGGGGGGATATGGTGCATCATATCGGCGTGGGGGATATTTTCCTGATTGCCGGGCAGAGCAATGCCGCCGGCAGGTCCAAGGCGCCGGTGGAGGACGCTCCCGCCACGGCGGTCCATGTGCTGCGGCCGGACGGAAAATGGGATATGGCTTCCCATCCCCTGGGTGAGACCACGGACATGCTTTTTGCGGATAATTTTGAAAACCATAATCCGGGCCATTCCCCATGGATCCATTTCGCAAAGCTTCTATACCGGGAACTGGCATACCCCATAGGCCTGGTTCCCGCGGCCAGCGGGGGGACGCCTTTAAGCTGGTGGGCATCCGCAGAGGAAGGAAATCTTCTGGACTGTGCCGTGAAACTGGTGCGGCAGGGCGGAAGCGGGCTGCGGGCGGTGCTCTGGTCCCAGGGAGAGTCTGACACGGGGCCGGAGGCCTGTACTTATGGAAAGCGTCTGGAAGAATTCCTGACACGGGCCAGGGACAGCTTCGGACAGCCGGACCTGTCTTTTCTGATAGTCCAGACGAACCGTTCCCTGGCGGGGGGAGGGGATTCCGGACAGGACAGGGGGTTCGGAATGGTGCGGCAGGCACAGCTCTCGGCGATGGAACGGATGAAGGGGGTATGGACCATTCCTTCCGCGGACCTTCCGGTCAGCGACGGGATGCACAACGCTTCCCTGTCGGATATGGCCATCGGGGAGCGGTGTGCGGCCTGTGCGTTGAACGTGCTGTACGGAAGGGAACGTATCTGGAGAGGCCCTTCCCCGGTGAAAGCCTGGAGGCAGGGACGGTTGGTGGGCATACTGTTCCGGGACGCGGCCCACTGGCTAGAGCTTCATGACCTGGAGTCGGGGAAGCTGCCCATAGAAGTGGAAGACGGGGAAGGATTTCCTGACCTGGTAAGCAGCCGCGCGCAGATGACGGCGGAGGGATGTGTGCTGGAGCTGCAGTTTGACAGGGAAGTGGGAGATGGGGCAAAAGTCCATGGGGCATGGCGGACTTATCCCGGCGCGGCGATTCCCGTGGACGGCCGCGGGCTTCCCATGTATTCTTTCTACGGGCTTGCGGCGCGGCAGGCTGCCGGGAAGCCGAAATGACAGGAGGCGTGGCTGTGGTCAGATTTAACAGATACTTAAAGGGAAAGACAAAGGCGCTTGTCCTAAGCTATGACGATGGGCAGGCCACGGACAGGCGCATGGTGGAAATGCTGAATGAATACGGAATAAAATCAACTTTTCATCTAAATTCCGGAAATCTGGACAGGGAAGGGTATCTGGGTTCCGGGGAGGCGGCAGCCCTGTACCGGGGACATGAGATTGCGGCGCATACCTTTTCCCATCCCCATATGCTGCGGATTCCAGGGGAGGAGCGGCTTGCGGAGCTGTGGAGGGACAGGGAGCGGCTGGAGGAAATTGCGGGAAGCATTGTGGACGGATTTTCCTATCCCTATGGAGAGTATGACAGGGAGCTGAAAAAGCTTGTGGAGGCCGTGGGTTTTTCCTATGCGCGCACAATCGAGAGCCGGTATGATTTCCGGCTTCCGGAGGATTTTTTTGCATGGCGCCCCACCTGCCACCACCGGGAAAACTGCACTGTACTGGGGAAAAAATACCTGGATTATGATTACAGGGAAGGGCTGTCGGTATTTTCCCTGTGGGGGCACAGCCACAATTTTGAGCGGGAAGGCAACTGGGAAGTGTTGGAGCAGTTCTGCCGGCTTATGGGGAAGCGGGAGGAATTCTGGTATTGCACCATGGGAGAATTTGCGCGCTATGTCAGGGGACTGGGGGCATTGAAGACGTCTCTGCGGGGAGATCTGGTTTATAATCCCACAGACCGGGAGTTATGGTTTGAAATGGACGGCAGGCTTGTAAATATAGGGCCTGGGGAAAGAAAAAGAACGGAGGAACTGCAATGAAATATCAGATAAAGAATCATCAGCATATATTTGAGTCGGAGACGAAATTCCGCCAGTGCCATGCGTCCACTGTCTGCGTGCTGCCGGACGGAAATGTGGGGGCAGCCTGGTTCGGCGGAGAGCATGAGAAGGCGTCGGACGTGGCCATCTGGTTTGCCAGGAGGGAAGGCGGAGAATGGGAGGAATCCAGGAAGGTAGCGGACGCGGAAGGCGTGCCCTGTTGGAACCCGGTCCTGTTTGCGGAGGGGGAACGGCTGCTCCTGTTCTACAAGGTGGGGAAGAAAATCCCCTGCTGGCAGACCTTTGTGAAGGAATCCCGTGACAGCGGGCTGACATGGAGCGAAGAGAAGGAACTGGTACCCGGGGATTTCGGAGGCAGGGGACCTGTGAAAAACAAGTGCATCCGCCTGCAGGACGGGGCAATACTGGCACCGGCTTCTACGGAAGAAGGCGGTTGGGAGTGTTTTGCAGACCGCACGGAAGACGGCGGAAAAACCTGGCACAGGAGTGCAAACGTGCCCTTCGAGAGGGAGATGCTGTCCGGCAGCGGCATGATTCAGCCCGCACTCTGGCAGGATGAACGGGGAACCGTGCATATGCTGATGCGCAGCAGTGAAGGGGCGATTTACAGGAGCGACTCGGAGGACGGGGGATTAAGCTGGAGCACGGCCAGGAGGACCTCCCTGCCCAACAATAACTGCGGAATCGACGTGGCAAGGCTTTCGGACGGCAGACTGGTGCTGGTGTACAATCCGATATCCGGCAACTGGGCGGCACGTTCCCCCATCGCATTTACCGTGTCGGAGGATAACGGCTTAAGCTGGAGCAATCCGGAGATCCTGGAACATGTGCCCTGCAGAACCAATATAGAGAGGGCTGAGTTCTCCTACCCGGCCATTGTGGCAGAGGGAAACGATGTCTATATTACATATACGTGGAAACGTAGAACCGTTGCTTTCTGGCAGCTGCATTTTCCGGAGCGGGAGGAGAAGGAGGGACTGCCGGAAGGGCTGTGGCCCGTGATGCTGACACCCTTTACGGAGGAGAAGGAAGTGGATTATGAGGGTCTGCGGGCGCTGACCAGGTGGTATCTGGATAACGGGGCTGCGGGATTGTTTGCCGTGTGCCTCTCCAATGAGATGGAGCTTTTGACCGAGGAGGAGCGCCTGAAGATTTCCTCCTGTGTGAAGGAGACGGCGGGAGCGGTGCCCGTGGCATCCACTGCCTATGTGGAGGTGCCGGAGTGTGACGCACCCGCGGAGTGCGTCGGATGCGCGGCGGGAGACAGTGCTGCGGAGTGCGGCGGAACTATTGCGGAGGAGCTGCCATTTGGCGGTGGGGACGACGTAGGCAGACTGGATCTGGTGGGCGACCTGATTGCTTCCGTGCGCCGGACGGCTGCCACAGGTGTTGACATCGTGGTGCTGCTGACCAATTCCCTGGTTTACAGGAATGAGAGGGAGGACAGTATCAGGGAGGCGGTTTCGCGGATTCTGGAGGCTGTGCCGGATGTCCGTTTTGGCTTATACGAATGTCCCAAGCCTTACAAGAGGCTGTTTTCGCCGGAGTTGGTGGCATGGTGTGCCCGGACGGGACGGTTCGTCTTCTATAAGGAAACTTCCCTGAGACTGGATGTGTTGCGGGAGAAGCTTGCGGCGGTGAAGGGAACCCCCCTGAAAATCTATAACGCAGATTCCTCCCTGATGTACGGTTTCCTGAAGATGGGCGGACACGGGCACTGCGGCGTCATGCTGAATTTCCATCCGGAGCTGTACCGCTGGATGATGAAAAACTGGAATGAGGACAGGCAGCAGGCGGAACAGATGCAACAGCTGATGACCGTCACCGCCCATATCGAGAGGCAGTGTTACCCCAGAAGTGCAAAGTACGCCCTGGGCAGGAGGGGCGTGCCTATCGGACAGGCATGCAGGCGGGAAAGTGCCGATGAGTGGTGCGCGTCCTGCGAGCGCTCCGTGGAGGATATGGAAGGGTTTACAGGGGCTTATTTCACGGAACTGGAGCGGAAGTTCCTGACATTTTCCTGATACTTTCCTGGTATTTTCCCGGTATTTGACTGATATTGTCAGGGCAGGCCGCGCATCGGTGCGGTCTGTCATGATACTGCCCGCCGGGGGCCTCCGGGAGGCGTTTTCACGTGCTTTGCGTGAAAATCCCGACACCGCATGTGCCAAACGGGCTGTTTTGTCCGTTTTGTGTGCATCGGTTGCTGGTGACACTTTGCCATCGCGCCAATCGTGTCAGATTTAATTGACTGGTTGAAAAATGCGGATACCGGGAAGAAGGATAGCGGGCGGGGTGAGGCGGACAGGGTAGTGGAGTATGTGAAAGATAAAGGCTGCATTACCCGGTCTGAAGTGGAAAGCTGATTTGGATATGCTGCGCAGGCGGCATCCCGGCTCCTGCGGGGGGATGGCGGACAGAGGGATACTTGTCTCGAAGGGGAGGGCCAGGAATACCTATTATACGCTGCCAGGATAATCGGATTCTGCTCTCCCCGGCGGAAACTGCCTTAGGCACATTCCTTTTCGGGCCGGATTTTCCGGGCCAGGTACAGCACCGGCGTGTCCAGGAGCGATGTGAAGATATAGATCACGTAACTGGAGGCGAAGATGGACAGGAGTGTCCCCGTGTCATAGGTGCCGTAAAATGCGGCCAGGGTGAACAGGAAGGTATTCACAATCTGGCTCACCAGTGTGGAGCCGTTGTTCCGCAGCCACAGGAACCTGCGCCTGTCGCCGCACTTTTTCTCCGTGAAGGCCCACCATTTATGGTAAAGCCACACGTCAAACAGCTGGCTGACGGCGTAGACCGTCAGGGAGGACAGCAGCATCCTGGGCGTGGTGGAGAAAATGCCCCGGATGGAGGGCATGGCCCAGTCTCCTTCGGAGGGAATGTATATCAGCCAGCTCTGGCTGAGCAGGAGAAAGAAGAGGGAGGTAAAGATACCAATCCACACAGCTTTATTTGCCGCCTTTTTTCCCTCGCATTCAGAGAGGATGTCCGTGATCAGGAAGGTCACGGCGAAGAGCACATTTCCCAGAGTCTGCTCCATGCCGAAGGCATCCACCAGGATCAGCACCTCGATGTTGGCCAGTACCGTGGCGATGGCGGACAGGCAGTACAGGCCCGCCTTTCCGAAGAGTTTATAGGCGGCTAGGGCCATAAAAAAGATAAAAACCACGGAACCCGCCAGAAGTAATTCATTTGTCATGTCAGTCACCTACCCCAAAGTCAGTATTTTCAATCAGAATATCAATGCGTTCATTATCCCGGTATTTCGGATATAATTTTTCCATAAAAACAGATATGACATCTCTGTCAGGCGGAATGCCGGTGCTGTTGGGGCACATGATATTGACACAGATCCGCTCGAACCAGGCGAGCCCTTCCGCTATATCATGCTCCATGGAAGCATAAGTCTGCCCCCGGATCCCGAACAGAAAATTTGCTTCCTGGAAATGTCGGGAGATGATGCGGGGATCTTCGTCAGGAATGCCTTTTTGCAGAAGTCCTTCCCGGAAATGGAAATCGAAAGTCTCCAATCCCAGTTTCATCTTCAGGTCAAAGTCCTGGAAACGCTGTCTGAGGGCGGGGATCTGTTCCCTGTATAAATAGTGGGATTCAAAGTGGATGGTGGAAATCTGCTTTCCGCGGCAAATGTCCCGGATCAGGTCCAGTGTGTTCTCATCCAGTTCGAAGACGGAACCGCTGTTGATGACCTCCAGTTCCCCGAACTCGCCGGTGACATGTTCGAGTACTTCGCGGTTCAGGATATAATTGGCGGCTTCGTCGCTGCTGCAGTCCAGATGATAGTCACAGAAAGGGCATTTTCTGTATACACAGCCCTTTCCACGGAGAAGAACGATTTCCCGTTTCTTTTTTGTCAGAATTTTGCTGTATCTGTCCATATGCTGATTTTTGAATGTGTGCTCCTTAGTTTTGTTTTTGGAAAAGCGGTAAGCCTTCCAGGGCAGGATGGTTACGAACTGCCTGTACACTATTATACCATCAGGGACATTTTTGTCAACCATTTATTTTGCGGGCCGGGCGCTGCCTAAGGGCGCGAAGGGGCTGCCACAAGTGAAAATGCGAAGTAAAAATGCGGGGTTATAATGTGTTTTCGTGCAATTTTGTGAGATCTGTGGGCGAAGTAAAGTGCTTATGTTCCGGTTGCGGAGGGGAAGGGCTCATGATATACTGGCCTTATATGCAGGATGGAGTCACCGGACCGCCGTGCGGGTGCATATGAGGGCAGGGGGCCGGCCGGATGGCTTCAGATGAATAAGTCTGTAGATATGCGGACGAATACGGGTGCGGATATGACAGCCTGCAAACAGAAAGAAAGGGAGGACCGGGTATGACGAATGGGACAATATTAGGATTTGTACTATGGCTGGCAGTAGGCGCGCTGCTGGCGGGGATTGGCGTATCGGCCTTTTTTGCCAGGAAGGAAGTGGGATTTTTCTGCAATGTGGAGCCCCTTCCCATGAGGGATGTGAAGGGGTATAACCGGGCGGTGGGAAAGCTTTTTATCGTGTATGGCATTGTGTTTGCGCTTCTGGGCATTCCGCTTTTGGCAGGGCAGAATTTTCCGGGCATCCTTATTTCCATTCTGGGGGTTGTGGCAGAGACCATAGCGGCCATGGCGGTGTATATCCTGGCCATTCAGAGCAGGTATGAGAAGAAACCATAAGCCCTGCGGGGAAGTTTAATGGACCCTGCGGGAAAGTGTGCCGTCCAGGGGGAGATTTTCCGGGAGAGACGATCCCGAAGCCTGGGAAGGCGGTTTCATGGAAAGAATCGGTACATCCGGTAAAGTTTTTCATAATTTTTGCCGAAATAGAAAGTAACAGGCTGACGGCGGCAGGCCGCGGCCACGGAAGATCGTGCGGCCACAGAAAGCCGTGCAGCCATGGAAAACCGTGTAGCCACGGAGAGCCATGCAAATACAGAAAGTTGTGCAAACACAAAAACCGTGTAAACACAGAAGGATGTATAAGCATAGAAAGCTGTGTGCACAGCTTGAAAGAAAAGGATTTGACGGCGCCGGAGACGGGAAAGAATGGAAAGGATGCCGGGAAAAGCTATGGAGGGCAGAAAATGGAAAAAATAGGAAGTTATTATCAGAGCAGTGTCTATGAGAGGACGGCCCGGGCCGCCAGGGAGGCGGAAAGCGCAAAAGCGGACAAGGCCGGAAAAGCAAACGGGGCAAAAGAGGAGAAAAAGACGCCCGCACTGAGCCGGGCGGCCCAGAAGCTGCTGAAGGAGCTGCAGGGGACTTATAAAAACATGGACTTTATGGTGGCGGACTTTGAGACGGATGAGGAAGCGGCCGCCCTGCTGTCCAGGGGAACAGGGGAATACAGCGCGGTGCTTACCCCGGAGGAGTTGGAGAAGATGGCCGCGGATGACAGCGTCAAGGAGAAGAATCTGAAGATCTTAGACGGTGCGGTGTCCAAACTGGATGAGATGAAGACACAGCTTGGCGACAAGGCGGACGATGTGACCCGCATCGGCATTTCCGTAGGCAGTGACGGAGAGGTCTCCTTCTTCGCGGAACTGGAGAAGAACAGCGAGAAACAGCGGGAGCGCATAGAGAAGCAGCGTGACGAGAAGAAGGCGGAGGCGGCTGATGCCAGGAAGGCGGAGGCTTCCGAGTACAGCGCCCAGGGAAGGGGTGGGAAGCGTACCACCGTATTCGCGTCCACTGTGGAGGAACTGGCGGAGAAAATCTCCCAGGTGGACTGGAGCAGCATCAGGGAAGAGCGTCCGAATCCCACTGGACAAAGGTTTGACTTTGTGGTATAATGGAGAAGTATTTAGAAGGAGGGCAGTCGGCAGACTGTCAATATCATAAGCTTTCATAGGAATTTTACCGTGCCATCACAGGCAGTGATCCCTGTGGTGGCATTGTCTTATTGTATGCGGGAATGCCGCAGGGGATGAGCCGGGATTCTGGGAAAGCGAAAACAGGGAGAGAGGCATTATGAAAAAGAGATGGATTGTTTTTGCACTGGCGGCAGCAGTGATGCTGGCGTTGGCAGGCTGCGGCAAAGGGGACTCCGATTCCGGATCCGGGGAGGTTGGGAACGCGTCCCCGGGCAGTGGGGAGGATACGGCAGAGGATGGCAGCGGGGATGCCGGTCAGGAGGAAACTGTAACCGGCAAGCACCATGTAGAGATCAACGTGAAGGATTACGGCATGATTTCCGTGGAACTGGATGCGGACGCGGCTCCGATTACGGTGGCGAATTTCCTGAAGCTGGCGGGAGACGGTTTTTATGACGGACTGACCTTTCATCGCATCATAGAGGGATTTATGATGCAGGGTGGAGATCCCAGGGGGGATGGTACCGGCGGAGCCGATGAGAATATCAAGGGGGAATTCTCCGAGAACGGTATACAGAACGACCTGTCCCATACCCGGGGAGCCATTTCCATGGCACGTTCCCCGATGATGGACAGCGCCAGTTCCCAATTTTTTATCGTGCATCAGGACAGCACCTTCCTGGACGGGCAGTACGCATGCTTCGGCTACGTCACGGAGGGGATGGATGTGGTTGACGCCGTGTGTGAGGCGGAATATCCCTTTGTGGACAACAACGGGGGCATAGATAAGGAAGGCCAGCCTGTTATCGAGAGTGTCAAAGTGATCGACTGAGGTTCCCAAAGGCCTGAAATGGTTATTATTACACAAGGTATGGAGGCTTTGCTATAGGCATATTTCACAAACTTTATCCAAACTTCGCATTTTTGCTGACAATTTCGGATTAAATCTGTTAAAATATGGTTATAACATAGAGTGGAGGTGTATTGTAGTCGGCAAGCATGCGGAAAGTGAGGTTCTAATGTTTGGAATTGGTGATTATGTAATTTGTGGCAACAAGGGCGTCTGCGAGGTAGAGAACATCACGACCCTGAATATTTCGGGAGTGGACAAGGAGCGCCAGTATTATATTCTGAAACCCCTGTACATGGCTGGAAGCACGGTTTATGTGCCTGTGGATTCCCCCAGGGAGTCCATGCGCAAGGTACTGAAGAGGGAGGAAGCTGAAGAACTGATCAGGGCGATTCCGGAGATTCCGCAGCTTGTCATTACCAACGACAAGCTGTCAGAACAGACTTATAAGGACTGTATCAGGACCAATGACTGTGAAGACCTGGTGAAAATTATCAAGACCATCTATACGAGAAAGCAGAAGCGGCTCAAGGCAGGCAGGAAGGTGACAGCGGTGGATGCAAAGTATTTCCATATGGCGGAGGAGAATCTCTACGGCGAACTGGCCGTGGCTCTGAATATCAGCCGCAAGGAAGTGGAAGGCTATATCACGGAAGTCATCGACGGCAGGTAGGAGCATAAAACAGAATATTAAAACAGCGAAAAAAATACTTTACAAACAGCGGAAAAAGTATTATGATGGATAAAACGTTGAAGAGAAGAGTAGGATGCGGAACGTAACAGAGAGAACCGCCCGGGCAGCCGGTGGTGGAAGCGGTTTTGCGGGAAACATTGCGAAGACCATCTCGGAGTGGCTTTCAAACAGCCCGGAGGCATCCGTTATCAGCAAGTGAAGGTGGCAGTTTTTGTATATTCTGTACAAATACTGCAACAAGGGTGGAACCGCGTTGACATTGTTGAAACGTCCCTTGCAATAGAGATATTGCAGGGGATTTTTTTATGCGCAGGCCCGCATATGGAAATTTCTGCTTCGCAGCATGCGGGCCGCGCGGCGAGTAGCGGAGAAAGGCATTCCTCTACTCGATTGCACACGGACGCCCAGAGGAAATATGCCGGCAGGGTCTGGCGGGTGTCCGGCGCGCGAGTAGGGAGAAGAGCGCTCCTGCTCGATTGCACAGAAAGGAGAATAAAATGGAAGAATTCGAAAAGAAGTGCAGGGAACTGGGGAGGCTCTGCTTTGAGGGGGAGGTGACCGTGACCAAGGTCAATTTGTGGCTGGCGCTGACCACCTGCCTGATGGCAGGAATTGTTTACGGATTGAGGAAGGCTCCCTTTACCCATGGGATCATGATAGGGAGCAACAATGGGAATGGAAACGGAAACGGGAATTCCTGCGGCCCTGGTCAGAGAATGCCGGGAACCGCCGTTAAGGCCGGGGAAGGAAAGCCGGAGGAGGGCGGAGAGGCCTGCGGAGCAAAGGAGAGGCTCTGCGGAAGACATGAGTGCCTCGGGAAACAGAAAAAAACCGGCAGGGACAGGGGCTGTAGGAAAAGCAGGCGCTGCAGGAAGCATTAAAACGGGAATGGAACCTGGAGCATGTTATGTATGAAAATTCAAACATGCTCCGGTGAAAAGGGAAAAGGAGAAGAATAGAATATGAAAATCACATTAAAAGACGGTTCTGTGAAGGAGTATGAAAATGTTCTCAGCGTATATGACATTGCGCTTGATATCAGCGAAGGACTTGCGAGGGCGGCATGCTGTGCGAAGATAGACGGAAAGGTGGCGGATCTGCGCACAGTGGTGGACAGGGACTGCGAACTGAGCATCTGTACCGCAAACGACGAGGAGGGACTGTCTGCCATCCGCCATACCGCGTCCCATGTGCTTGCGGAAGCCGTGAAAAATCTGTTCCCCGATGCGAAACTGGCCATCGGGCCCAGCATCGACACGGGATTTTACTATGATTTCGACCACGAGGCCTTTTCCAGGGAGGATCTGGACGCCCTGGAGGCGGAGATGAAGAAGATCATCAAGAAAGGCGAGAAACTGGAGAAGTTCACCCTGCCCAGGGCGGAAGCCATCGCCTTTATGGAGGAGCGCAGGGAGCCTTACAAGGTGGAGCTGATTCGGGACCTGCCGGAGGACGCGGAGATTTCCTTCTACAGGCAGGGTGAATTTGTGGATCTGTGCGCCGGTCCCCACCTGATGAGTACAAAGGGGGTCAAGGCCTTTAAGCTCACATCCTCCTCCATGGCATACTGGCGGGGGGATTCCGACAAGGCCAGACTGCAGCGTATCTACGGCACCGCTTATAATAAGAAAGAGGACCTGCAGGCCCACCTGGAACGCATGGAAGACGCAAAGCGCCGGGATCACAACAGACTGGGCCGGGAGATGGAGCTGTTCACCACGGTTGACGTGATCGGCCAGGGACTGCCTCTCTTTACCCCCAAGGGAACGAAGATGCTGATGAAGCTCCAGAGGTGGATCGAGGACCTGGAGGATAAGGAGTGGGGCTATGTCCGCACCAGGACGCCCCTGATGGCAAAATCCGACCTGTATAAAATGTCCGGACACTGGGACCACTATAAGGAGGGAATGTTCGTACTGGGTGACGAGGAGAAGGATAAAGAGGTATATGCCCTGCGTCCCATGACCTGCCCTTTCCAGTATTTCGTCTATAAAAATACGCAGAAATCCTACCGTGACCTGCCCTACAGGATGAGCGAGACATCCACCATGTTCCGCAATGAGGATTCCGGCGAGATGCACGGCCTGACCCGCGTGCGCCAGTTTACCATCACGGAAGGGCATCTGGTGGTCCGTCCGGACCAGATGGTGGAGGAATTTAAGGGATGCCTTGCCCTGGCAAAGCACTGCCTGACCACCCTGGGCGTGGAGGAAGACGTAACCTACCATCTCTCTAAATGGGATCCGGAAAACCGTGAAAAATATATCGGCGAACCGGAGGTCTGGAACGAGACGGAACAGCATATCAGAAATGTGCTGACGGAACTTCAGATTCCCTTTGTGGAGGATGTGGGAGAAGCCGCATTCTACGGGCCCAAGGTGGATATCAATGCCAGGAATGTATACGGCAAGGAAGACACCATGATTACCATCCAGTGGGACGCCCTGTTGGCGGAGCAATTTGACATGTATTATGTGGACCAGAACGGCGACAAGGTGCGGCCCTATATCATCCACAGGACCTCCATGGGATGTTACGAGAGAACCCTGGCATGGCTCATCGAGAAATATGCCGGAAAATTTCCTACCTGGCTGTGTCCGGAGCAGGTGAGGGTGCTGCCCATTTCCGAAAAGTATGAGGGTTACGCGGCAGAGGTGGTGAAGGCTCTTCGTGCCAGGGATATCGACGCGGAGGCGGATAACCGTTCCGAGAAGATCGGATTCAAGATCCGGGAGGCAAGGCTCGCCCGTGTGCCCTATATGCTTGTGGTGGGGCAGCAGGAGGAAGAACAGGGACTGGTGTCCGTGAGAAGCCGCTTTGCAGGGGATGAGGGCCAGAAGCCTCTGGCAGAATTTATCGGGCAGATCTGTGAAGAAATCCGTACGAAGACCATACGGAAGGAAGAGGTGCAGGAGGAGACGAAATAAGGCCGGAAACCATATGGCCGAAGGCCTGCAGAAATAAGTGCACGAATAAATACAGGAATAAATGAAGGAATAGAAGCGCAGGAATGAGGCATACTAATCCGGACAGGCGTTGCCGGGCTGCACGCGGTGCAGAAACGGTGACGGCCTGGCCCGAATCTGCCGCAGCAGGCGCCGCTTTCGGCCGGTTCGGGGAAATTGCGGGAATCCCTGGGGATCCGGTGCAGGAAAGCGGCGCAGAAGGAGGCTAATATGGCAGATTTGAAATGTGCGGTGGAAAACTGTACCTACAATGACCAGCACCTGTGCTGCAAGGGGGACATCATGGTTGGAGGGAAGCGTGCCTGCAACTGTGAGGAAACCTGCTGTGAGAGCTTTATGGAGCAGAGGGAGGGGATGGACTCTTTCAAAAGTTCCGTGGTCCATCCCAGCAGAACCATCAGTATCGACTGCGAAGCGGTAAAGTGTGTCTACAATTCCAATTACAAATGCCATGCTGACCATGTGGATATTAAGGGCTGCGGGGCATGCAGCTGCGGCGGAACAGAGTGCGCCACATTTAAGGAAAAGTAAGACTGCTGTTCACCCGTTGCTGTGAACGGCGAAGCTATGAACAGCAGCAAAGTAGGAAAAGGGACAGGATAAGGTCCAGAAAAACGTCCTCCGGAGACTGTAGAAAACGGAGGGCGTTTTTTTATGCGCATGCCCGCATATGGAAATTTGCTGCTGCCGCAGCATGCGGGCCGTGCGGCGAGTAGCGGAGAAAGGTATTCCTCTACTCAATTGGGGGTTCCAGACAGATATAAGCAAAGATGATATCAAATATAAAATATATTGATTTTACTTATGCCATTGGATATAGTATAATGTAAACGCAAAGAAAATGAATGTCCTGCCCTCCGGCGGCAGGGAATGGAGGAAGCATGGTTAAGGCAATCGTAGGGGCCAACTGGGGTGACGAGGGAAAGGGAAAAATCACTGACATGCTGGCACAGGATGCGGATATTGTAGTGCGGTTTCAGGGCGGAGCAAACGCAGGCCACACAATCGTAAACGATTATGGTAAATTTGCGCTGCATGCCCTTCCGTCAGGTGTATTCAGCAGCCATATAACCAATATCATAGGAAACGGCGTGGCGCTGAATATCCCCCTTCTGTTTAAGGAAGTGCAGTCCATCGTGGACAGGAATGTACCTGTGCCCAGGCTGTTGGTGTCAGACCGGGCACAGATCGTCATGCCCTATCATATTTTATTTGACCAGTATGAGGAGGAGAGGCTGGGAGGGAAATCCTTCGGTTCCACAAAGTCGGGCATCGCTCCCTTCTATTCTGACAAATACGCGAAGATCGGTTTCCAGGTGAGCGAGTTATTTGACGAGGAACTGCTGAAGGAAAAGGTGGAGCGTGTGTGCCAGCTGAAGAACGTCCTTCTGGAGCATCTGTACCATAAACCGGTGATCGATCCGGAGGAACTGCTGTCCACACTGCATGACTACAGGGATATGGTAGCACCTTATGTCTGCGATGTGTCCGCATTTCTGGACAAAGCCTTGAAAGAGGGTAAAACTGTACTGTTGGAGGGACAGCTGGGAACACTGAAGGATCCGGACCACGGCATTTACCCCATGGTGACTTCATCTTCCACCCTTGCGGCCTTCGGAGCCATAGGAGCCGGACTTCCGCCCTATGAGATCCGGCAGATCGTGACGGTATGCAAGGCATATTCCTCCGCCGTGGGAGCGGGGGCCTTTGTCTCGGAGCTGTCCGGGGAAGAGGCGGAAGAGCTGCGCCACAGGGGCGGGGACGGAGGAGAGTACGGAGCCACCACAGGGCGGCCCAGACGTGTGGGGTGGTTCGACTGCGTGGCGTCCCGGTACGGCTGCAGGCTGCAGGGAACCACGGACGTAGCGTTTACCGTTCTGGATGTGCTAGGATATCTGGATGAGATTCCGGTCTGTGTGGGTTATGAGATTGACGGCGTGGTTACAAGGGACTTTCCCGTGACCAGCAAACTGGAGAAGGCCAGACCCGTTCTGGAGAAGCTTCCCGGGTGGAAATGCGATATCCGCGGAATCCGCACTTTTGAGGAACTGCCGGAAAACTGCCGGAAGTATGTTGAATTTATAGAGGAAAGGATCGGATATCCCATCACCATGGTCAGCAACGGGCCTGGAAGGGAGGATATCATCTACAGAAAGTCCCCTTTGTCCGGGCAGGGAGACTGTTAAGGCGTCAACGCAGGCGGGAGAAGACAGCCATGATAGGTAATCTGGAGAATTTTAAAGTATTCTACTATACGGCAAAACTGGGAAGCGTCACCGGCGCCGCCAACGAGCTGTCCATATCCCAGCCTGCGGTAAGCCAGTCCCTGAAAGCGCTGGAAGGGAGCCTGGGAACGGTTCTTTTCCAGAGGGCGTCAAGGGGGGTCAGGCTTACCAGGGAAGGGCAGCTCCTTTATTCCTATGTGGAAAAGGGCTATGAGGAGATAGAACAGGGTGTGGAAAAGGTAAGGCAGATGCGGAACCTGGAATTGGGGGAGATACACATCGGCGCCAGCGACATGACACTGCGGTTTTATCTGCTGCCGTTTCTGGAGAAATTCCACGAGCAGCATCCGGGAATCAAGGTCATGGTGGCCAATGCGCCCACGCCGGAGACGCTGAGGATCCTGCGTACCGGAAAGATCGATTTCGGGGTGGTGAGCACCCCCTTTGAACAGGGTGGGGACATCAGCGTGGAAGAAGTACGGGAGATCGAGGATGTGTTTGTGGCCGGCAGGCGCTTCACTTCTTATAAGAATAAGATGATGGATCTGCAGGAACTGGAGAATCTGCCGATGATTTTTCTGGAGGGCAATACAAGCACCAGGAGCTACATGAATTCCTATCTGGCAGGAAACGGTGTGGAGCTGCAGCCGGAATTTGAACTTTCCACCAGTGACATGATCGTCCAGTTTGCCCTTCGAAATCTTGGAATCGGCTGTGTGGTGAGGGATTTTGCCGAGGAAGCCCTGGAATCGGGGAAGCTCTTTGAACTGCGCTTCAACAAAATGATCCCCAAACGCCAGATCTGCGTGGTTACCCGCCGGAACCGGCCCCTTCCGGTGGCGGCCGGCAGACTTCTGGATATCATGTGGAACCGGCCCCCTTTTCCTGGTCAGGGGGATCGCTGACTGTTTTCCGGGCGCTGTCGGGATCCCCGATGGTGCGTTTTCCGGTGAGACGGCTGTACATCCAGGCATAAATCCAGATCACCAGGGGAATGACCACCGTGGCGGACAGGCTGATGCGGAACCAGTTGCCTGATTCGGAAGTGTCCGCAATGGCAGCCACCAGGGTGATGAGATAGAGAAGCACCAGTGCTGCCACCCCGGCAAGGGCGACGATCTGCTTTGAAGTTATTTTTTTCTTCTGTGTTTTTTCGTTTTTTTCTTTTTTTCCCATAAAAACCCCCTTTGAGTGTGTTTTATTGTAACATATCCGCGGGAATTTTACAACCGGGTGGAACCGCTAATACTGTGGAACTGGCGTATTTCCCGGTGGAGCGGGATCGGGATTATGTGGTGGCATATGGAATTTTAAATTTCAGGAGCCCGGGAGAAATTTCAGAAGAAATTCGATTTATATATTGACAGTGTCTACATTTTATGATAGCATAAAAGAGCATGTGAAAAGCATGAGACAGCAAGCAGAGTATCCACTCTCACCTTACGGCAATCGGGCTAGTAAGCGTTTACATTTTCAACTGTTTTGCACAGAGTTTCGTTGTGTATTTTTGTTGAGTGAGTTTAGTGGATAGTGGTGCTATCCACTTTTCTTATATTTAATATTTAATACATTTGTATGGAGGTACGGAACCATTAGCGATTTAATGATTAACGAACAGATTAGGGACAGGGAGGTACGTCTGATTGGTGCGGACGGCGCGCAGCTTGGGATCATGTCTTCGAGGGAAGCCATGAGGCTGGCTGAGGAAGCAGGTCTGGATCTGGTGAAGATTGCGCCTACCGCAAAGCCGCCTGTGTGCAAGATTGTTGATTACGGCAAGTTTAAGTATGAGCAGGTCAGGAAGGAAAAGGAGGCCAGGAAAAAGCAGCGGACCGTCGAGATCAAGGAGATCCGCCTGTCTCCCAATATTGATACCAATGACCTGAATACGAAAGTAAACGCGGCCAGAAAGTTCCTGACCAAGGGCGACAAGGTGAAGATAACGCTTCGCTTCAGGGGCAGGGAGATCGCCCATATGAACAACAGCAAGCATATTTTGGATGACTTTGCAAAGAGTCTCGCCGACATTGCGGTTGTGGAGAAGGCGCCCAAGGTGGAAGGCAGAAGTATGACGATGTTTTTAACTGAAAAGCGCTAGGAATGCGCACCGGGCAGTCCGGCATGGGCGTCCGGTGGGAATTTTCCGGCTGAGGAAGTTAAAATAGATTATTTAAAGTATAGGAGGAATGTGTTATGCCTAAAATGAAGACAAGCAGGTCAGCTGCAAAGCGTTTTAAAGTAACAGGAACCGGTAAGTTAAAGAGAAACAAGGCTTACAAGCGCCATATCTTGACCAAGAAGAGTGCAAAGACCAAGCGCAATCTGAGGAAGGCTACCATTACGGATGCAACAAACGAGAAGAATATGAAGAAGATCCTGCCTTATCTGTAATAAAGGCGGGCATGCCAGGCGAATGTTTAGCACAAATTCAAAACAGCAGCAGCCCGGACGGAGCCCTGAATAAAAGGGACGGAGCAGGCCAGGCGCCTTGCGCGGCGGGCGGCGCATGGAATGAAATCAGGAGGAGATCAAGATGGCAAGAATTAAAGGCGGTATGAATGCCAGGAAGAAGCATAATAGAGTATTGAAGCTTGCAAAAGGATACAGGGGGGCAAGGAGCAAACAGTACAGAATCGCAAAGCAGTCTGTCATGAGGGCCCTGGCTACTGCATATGCGGGCAGAAAAGAGAGAAAGCGTCAGTTCAGGCAGCTCTGGATTGCGCGAATCAACGCGGCCGCAAGGCTGAACGGCCTGTCCTACAGCAAGTTCATGTATGGACTGAAGGCGGCAGGTGTGGAAATCAACAGGAAGATGCTGGCGGAGATGGCAGTGAATGATGCAGAGGGATTCAAGACCCTGGCAGAGCTCGCCAAGAGCAAGGTGGCATAAATGGCAGGAAGCCTGACAGAGGAATCTGTTGGGCTTTTTTTGTCCTACAGGATGGCTGGGAATATTTCCCAAGGCCTAGGAATAAAGCCGTTTAAAGTGAGGTGACTGGATACGGCAAAACCCCGCTCCGCAGGACCGGGGAATAAAGGGAGCGGAAACCGATAATAACCGGGAGAAACAGCCGGAAGGAGGAAAGCATGGAGAACATATTGATCGTGGTGGATATGCAGAATGATTTTGTGGACGGCGCGCTTGGAACAAAGGAAGCCCAGGGGATCGTGGACAGGGTGGCAGGGAAGATTTCCGGTTTTGAGGGCAGGATTTTTGCCACACTGGACACCCATGGAAAAGACTATCTGGACACCGCAGAGGGAAGGAAGCTGCCGGTTCCACACTGCATCAGGGATACCCGGGGATGGCGTCTCAATGAAAAGGTGCAGCAGGCATTGACGGGAAAAGAGTATAGAATAATCGAAAAACCCACTTTCGGCTCCCTGGATCTGGCGGAAGAACTGCGCAGGATTCAGGAAAAGGAGGAGATCAGGGTGGAGATGGTGGGGCTGTGCACGGACATCTGCGTCGTGTCCAACGCCTTACTTCTGAAAGCAAATTTCCCGGAGACAGGGATTGCGGTGGATGCATCCTGCTGTGCCGGCGTGACACCCGACACACACAGGGCTGCGTTGGAGACCATGAGGATGTGCCAGATCGACATCACAGGGGAGTAGACGATGGCTTATTATTTTATTGCAGATACGCATTTTGGACATGAAAATGCACTGGCCTTTGACAACAGGCCCTTTAAAACCATAGAGGAACATGACCGCGCCCTGGCTGAGAACTGGAATCAGGCGGTTGGGATGGAGGACGAGGTATTTGTCCTGGGGGACATCAGCTGGTACAATGCCACCAGGACGGTCGAGATCGTAAAGGGACTCAACGGCATCAAGCATCTGATTGTAGGAAATCATGACAAAAAACTGTTGAAAAACAGGGAATTCCAGTCGCTGTTTGCGGAGATTACGGATTATAAGGAGATCATGTTTCCCGGTAAAAAGGGTGTTGTGCTAAGCCATTACCCCATTCCCTGCTTTAACCACCATTATTATGAGTGGTGCCATCTGTACGGACATGTACACAGCAGTTTCGAGTGGAATATGATGGAACGGGTCAGGTATGAGATGGAGGCCCTGTATGACAAGCCCTGCAGGATGTTCAACTGCGGTGTGATGATGACGTATATAAATTACACGCCCAGAACCCTGGAGGAAATCCTGGACAGCCATACAGGGGTGAAATAAAAAAGGTGGCAGAGTACACAGAGAAGCAGGAACAAAATGAAACCCGCACATCATTTCCTTTTGAAAAATGTGCGGGCTTCTAAAGCAGATAATGGGAGTCGAACCCACCCCCTCAGCTTGGGAAGCTGATGTACTACCGATATACTATATCTGCAATCTTCTTTTCTTTTGACAAAAAATATTATAGCACACTTTGCCTCGGTTTGCCAACTGTTTTTTTGAAAATTTCGAAATTTTTATTTTTGAGTTATTTCTGCAGAATTTTTACTGGATTTTTGAATCAGAAAAAGAAGGGTAACGGGTATAAAGCCGGATTAAATGGTAATAATAGGTTCTGGGTAAAGGCGGCAGTATCTGTTGGGAAACAGAAATAGAAACACAATAGAAACAGAAAATCGGATTTTTTTATTGACAATGGCCTGTGAAGACGCTATACTAAAGATATTGGAAAATAGTGGTCCTCGATAGCTCAATGGTAGAGCACTCGGCTGTTAACCGAGTTGTTGTAGGTTCGAGCCCTACTCGGGGAGTTGAACGGAGCCCGTAGACATCAGTGTTTGCGGGTTTTTCTTGTTTAAGGATTCAGCCTCAGGAGAGGCACCATAAATCGCATGGCTGTAAAGACAGGCATGTGAATGTTAACCGAAAAATGAACCGGGATCGCGCTGCATTTCGTATTCCGGCTGTAACCGCCTGATAGTAAACAACACTTTTACTGTCAGGCTTTTTTTGTTGCCATTTTTTAGCCACGGTGTAATGCTGTGGCTTTTTTTGATGGAAGAAAGCAGGAGGGATTCTTATGGAACTTACGGAAATGGAGAAACGGATGCTGTACCAGACAGAAGGGACTGAACGGTATGCCATCCTGCAGGAGATGTCCATGGCTTCACGGTATGCCGGGAACCCAGCCAGGCGGAAAGCGGCAGAAAGCCTTATGAAGAAGCTGTGCCCCTTGGCGGATGCGGAGTGCATGGAGATCGTGCATGACATCCGGGAAAATTACCGGCTCCCCCAGGAGGGGCGGACCATTGGCGAGTTATTGGCCCAGGCCAGGCAGAGCTCCGGCGCCGAGCAGCTAAAGGGGCATGACATCATGGCTCTGGAACGCTTAAAGGAGGACAAAATGATTAAAGAAGTAAATCAGGCTTGCGAAAAGCTGAATGGTAGATTGGGGATTTCCGTAGAACTTCCCAACCCGAAAAAGAAAGCGTTAAAAACGGCTGCGGCTTGTAACTTAGTTGTCGGTGCTGGTCTGGTGGCGGCAGGAATCCTTTTCCCGTCAAAATCTTGTGCGTTGTTGGGCGGCATCAGCGTTATCAGCAGCGTTGTACTGCGAAAAGAAAGCAAGCATAAGAACCATGAATCATGACGGGAACGAGCAATTCAAATGGTTATTATGCCCTGTTTGCGGAAGCAAGACACGCATTAAAATGCGGTCAGACACAGAGCTTCGGAATTTCCCGCTGTTCTGCCCCAAATGTAAGCAGGAAATCTTAATCAGTGTAACACAATTTCATATTTCGGTTATCAAAGAGCCAGACGCTCAGACGCAGAGCCGATAACACGCAGAAGTAAAGAAATGCGGTTATCGGTTCTTATTTTGTAATCAATAATCAAAGGGGCGACAGCCTTAATGTTGTTGCCCCTCTGAATTACAAAAGCAACTGTAAACCATGCACCGCCCCATGTGGTGTCCGAAACACAGACCCAATGGGATCACCAGAGCAGATCGTGAGGTGCGTAAATCTGAGGACCTGCTGAAAAGGGATTTCAAATCCAGGGAACCACTCAAAAAATGTATCACGGACATAACCGAGATCAAAGCAAGAGATGGGAAACTCTATGTATCCGCCATATTTGACTGCTTCGATGCTGCAGTACTGGGCATGGCAATGGATACAAACATGAAAGCCGTACTATGCGAGCGTACGCTTACCAATGTTCTACTCACTATGCGCCCCCTCACTGAAAACGGGGAATGGGGAGCAAAACAAAAGAAGATTTATGACCTTGACGAAAACGGCGAGAAGATACCAGTGATTGATAAAAAGACAGGTTAGCAGAAAGTAGACAAGCGGAACAGGAAACAGTGGAAATGCTACACCGCCGACAGCACCGACTGGAACAGCAAAGAGAACGCCAAAATGTGGCGCAAGGATTTAGCCGATACAATCAATGCCACCAATGAGCAGTTGGGGATTGCGCTGCATTGGGAACACCGCTCTTTTAAGGAACAGGGCATTGACAGAGAGCCGACTATTCATATCGGGGCGGTTGCCAACGCTTTAGAACGCAAGGGCATACAGACCGAGAGGG
>CAJTSY010000018.1:26496-38994 GCA_910578995.1 uncultured Acetatifactor sp. | reverse complement strand
ATAATTAGCTGTATTGCGTCCACAGGTATTACTGAAAAGTATCATATCCTACAAAATTCCATAAGTCAATAGGAATTACATTTTATAGTCTTCCACCATCTTTCTCACCTCTGCGGCTATATCCGGATACTGCTCCGCGATATCCATAATCTCCCCCCGGGCAGTCTCCGCCACACTGTTGTTGTAATCCATCTGCTTGCGCAGCGCCTGCCGGCGCAGGATCAGGTCATGGCGGATCTCCACCATCTCCCTCCTGTCCACAAGGGCTGCCGGCTGCCCCAGCCATCTTTCGGGACTGGAGATACGGTATTTTGACAGCTTCAGGAGGAGCTGCCTCCGATACTGTTCCGCTCTGGACTCGGCTTCCGCGTACTCCCTTCTCTCCTCCTTTTCCCTCTGGTAGGTTTTCCACAGCCGCTCAAGAGATGCCGCACTGTCTGTTCCGTACTTCATGCAGAGATAATCACTCAGATTCCTGTTGTTGACATACCGGATCTTTACCTTGTTCTGAAGCTGAATCAGCCTGTTGATATCCATCTCGATTTTTCCCAGTTCCCTGTCCCCGTCGGTATATTTTACCCAGCTCACGGTGACGGCTATGGCTACGGCTGCCCCGGCAAGCAGGTATCCCAGTTTTGTATCCATTTTAAAACCAAACTGCAGAACGAGCAGCATGGCCAGGCAGAGCAGAAAGGCCGTGACAAAAATCACTGACATCCCTCTCAGGTTATTCAGAATGGTTTCCAGTTCCTGCCTGCGGAACTCATAGGCATGGCGTTCCATGTCAAGCCGCCTCAGATCATGCTTCACCTTATCGCCGTATCCCTCGCTTTCCTTCAGCTTTCCGATTCCCTCCTGGATCTCGTCCTCCTGCTCCCTCATCCGGTAATAATCCGCATCCGTCATGCGGTTCTTTTTGCCCCGGTATTTCTCCCCCTCCTGCTCCACTGCCACAAGCCTTGCCGCAATCCCGTCCAATTCCTCCCTTTCGCTCTCCGGAAGAGCGTCTATTTCCTCCATGTCCGTGAGATACGAGGTGATCAGGGAATACTCCCCTGTCAGCAAATTCAGTTCTTTGGCGGCCTCCTCCATCTGTTCCAGGCAGTTGGTGATATAACTGCTTCTCTGCGACTCGCTTCCAAAGTCCACATGGTCACGCTCATAGACTACATTTTCCCAGTCATCAGCATTGTTTTCATAGCGTTTTCTTTTTCGAAATATCTTTGCCAAAAAGCCCATTCACTACTGCTCCTTTACATTCGGTAACTGCTCTTGAGGGCCTTCACCAGACGCTCGTTCTCTTCCTGGTACTTCTGGCGGTCCCGGCTGCGCAGCTCCCTTCTGTTGTACAGCCGCAGATAATCCGGCTGCTGTTCCCATTCCCCGGTTATCGCGTTATACTGTTTCTCCAGTTCCAGTATCTGGGAATGCCACTCCCCGTAATCGCCGGTGAGGGCCACATATGCTTCCCCGGAAAGAAACATGCGCTTGGCCGCCAGAAAAGCTGTACAATAGTCACCGCTCCCGGTCAGCTCATAGGCACGGCCAAAGCATTCCGCCGCTTCCCCGTAAAGCATCAGTCCCGCATACGCCACCCCTTTGTTATGCCAGATCCTTGCCAGGAACTCCGGCGCGGCAGGACTTTCCCCCTCTCCCTCCGCACCCTGCTGCCAGTTCCTCAGCAGCTCGTCATATCCCCGCAGCGCCGGTTTGTATTTTTTCTTTCTCACCAGGTAGTCCACCTGGTTCTTCCGCCTTTCCAGTCCGTTTAGTCCCGCCCCCTGCTTCAATGCCCTCTCCGTTTCCCCGACGGTCTCCTCATCATAGAATCCCACATAGCGCAGAATCGTGACGGCAAACTCGCTGAGCATGCCCCGTCTGTGTACCAGCGGATGCAGCCTTTGGGCAAGATCCCGCAGTCCGCACTCCCTCTCTATCCAGTTTAACAGTCCGTCATCCAGAAGGGACAGATCCAGCAGGAAGGCATTTTCCTTAATACAGTAGCACAATTCCTCCACGCTAAAGACATTTACTTCCAGTTCCGGAATCCGGTATGGTACTTTCGCGTAATTTCCCACGCAGACACTGATACGCATCACAGGCCTCCTTATTTTAATGCACATGTACTGCCTTTTTCCTACAGTTCGATCTCATCCTGCCAGCTGCGGCCGGAGGGAGCCCGGAATTCCCCGAAGCCAAGGTCTTCCGCCTCCACCGCCAGCACCCCCTCGGTTTTCAGGAAGAAATGCAGTTTCAGCCGAGCGGTCCCCTCAGGCAGCCCCTCCAGGACGATTCTCACCAGGGATCCCTCCCCGCCCGGCTTCTTCCTGCCGGGAGCTCCCGCCAGGGGCGTCACATTCAGCATGATTTCGTTTCCCTCCTGTATATAGACTTCCAGACTTCTCTCCGCCTCATACCAGTTGATGCCGGCATCCAGCAGGGCATAGTAGGATTCTTCCCCGTTTCTGAGTATCTTCATCCCGATATTTGATTTCAGCTTCTCCCTACCCAGGAAAACATGGGCCTTTCCGGCCTCGCTGGGCGAAATCTTCTCCTGCATCCCCCTGCAGGCGCCCTTGCTGAAGAGGTTGTTTCCCTGAAACACCCGCCTGCCCCTGCACAGAAACCTGAGGGAATCCTTCATCCAGTCGCCCTGGAACCCGTCCCCGATGAGGAATATGCTGCCGATGATGCTCCTGCCGCAGACCTCCTCCGCAATCTTCATGAACCCTGCGTCCATCTCCTCCTGCACTTCGGGCGTCAGTTCCCTCTCCCCAAAAAAGGGGTAGGCTTTTTCCTCGATATAGACCACCACCGGCGTGGTCCGTTTATTGGACTCCAACAGGTATACCCTGATGTCTCCGTCTCTGTAGTCAAACAGAACGGCAGGATGGTTCCACAGTTCCCCGGGCTGGCAGAGCATATAACTGTAAAAGCTTTCTTCATGGCTCTGGAAGGCGATCCTCTCCGTCTTCAGTTCAGCCCCTTTCACAACATACCCCAGGACCTCCAGAACCCGTCTGTCGATCACAGGGCATGTGACCATCAGCGCCCATATCTTCGTCCCTGTCTGGGAGAGCTGTCCCAGGCTCCTCCTGAAAAACAGGGTAAGAAGCGCCACCGGATCATAGCTCTCCCCGTCCACCACCACCGGTTCCCCGTCCAGGGCCATGTCCAGAAGGTTTTCCACCAGGATTCCCTCCTGCCTGTCCGCCACCCGGAGGGCCTCCCTTCCGTAAAGCCACTGGTTGACGCCATATTTTTTGCACAGAACCGTGGGAATATTGTACTTCTGTTCCCCGGCGATCTGGGAGATGGTCTCCGACTCCCCCGTCTCCGAGAGGGAATAACTGATCTGGGAATCCTTGTTTCCCAGGTCATACCCTACAATCAGTTTCGCATTATTCAGAAACCCCATTCCGCCCCCCTACTTCAAAGTAAACAGTCTGCTGTTCATGAAATCCCTTCTGTAATATTCCTCAAGCAGATTATCCATGGTATCATAATCCTGCATGGACCTGGCCATCACAATGTCATTCAGCAGGCGGTACCTGCTGTCCTCCTCCACTGCGCCCGCGTCACTTTTCTGAATGGTGGCGCTCTCCGTCAGCTGTGCCTTACCATCCTTTTCCTCGGTGATGTAATACTGGAGGCTCTCCCCGAAAAACAGGACAAAATCCTTCACAAACACGCCCCCGTACACATCCCTCATATACTCCGTGCGGTATCCTTCCGACTCCCCGTTTTCATCCAAAACGGTATAGTGGATACAGGCCCTGGCCCTGGGGTCCGTGCGGTATTCAATAATTGTCCTGTCGGCCAGCTCCTGCTGCGCGGCGCGGCATTCCCTGAACTTCCTGAAAAATTCCATGTAGATTCCCTCCGCCATCAGCTCCTGCAGCAGGATCTGGGCGGTTGCCGCAGCTTCCTGGTCCATCTCTTCCCGGTTTTCCGAAAAATATTTCAGATACGCCAGTTTGCAGACCTTCTGCACGGCCTCCCCCCGGGCCTTCATATAACGTATTTCACGGAACACTTCCCTCTCCATCACCCGCTCGCGCACAAAACAGTCGTAGGCACACTGGGACAGGAAGGCTTCCTCCACCTCTTCCCTTGCTCCCTGGGATACATAGTAGAGAAAAATCTCCATTCTTTCTCCGACGAAAGCCCCGGAATACAGCATCTGTACCAGAATTTTCTCGCTGAGGTCATAACAGTCCAGGCCAAAGTCCCTGGAAGCCTTCCAGATGTCACGCAGGTTTCTGGTCATTCCCTGGTAATACCTGCCCAGGTATTCCAAAACCGTGCCGTCATATTTCCCCCTCTGAAAAGCATACATTGCAGATACCGTAAACAGGGGGTTTTCCTCCATCCCGCCCTGCTCTATCAGCACACGCAGCAGGCGCACCAGAATCTTTGCATCGATAAAATAAGGGCCGTATGCCTGCATCCACTGCTCCGCCAACGGATAGTTTCCCCGCAGCACCATGTATTTGAACACACGGTCCTTCTCCTCCCCGGTGAGCTCCTCCGGCGGAATGACCTGCAGGTACCCGTCCAGTGCCTCCATATCATCTGCCTCGTAGTAATATTCCAGGATCCGCAAATACAGTTCCTTTTTTACAGACCGGACCGCATATTCGGATGCCGTCACCCTGAGGGCCCTGCGGACACGCTCCCCCGGCTCCTCCCGGCACACGCTGTCGTTTTCACACAGGTAGAGTTCCAGCTGCGGGTCCACATTCTCAAAAGGCTGCAGCCAGCGCAGGAATTTTCCGGGGATCATCAGCTTTTCCATGTCGTACTCCACGTTTCGCCCGAAAAGGTTGCCCTGCCCGTCCTCAAAGAGGATGGTATATTTGCTGCCGTACAGGGCGATCCACGCCTTCCCGTCCGTCAGCACATATTCCGCGGGATACAGGTTTCCCGGATGGTAGACATACACCTTGCGCAGCCGCTCGTCCTCCACCTTGACCAGATGGGCAAACAGCAGCCTGGAAAGGGGGGCGCAGGTCTGCCCGTCCACCATATCCGCCCGGAGCAGACGGCTGTACAGGTTCGCCAGGTGCCTGTCAATATGTTCCTTCCGGACCTGCTCCTCCACAAAACACTCCATCTTCATCCGGTAGGCCTCATATACATCCCCCAGCCTGTCCCTGTACTGACAAATGTAGTCATAAAGGTACGCACTGTGGGTATAGTCCATGCTGTTCTGGTAGGAAAAATACTTCAGCACAATCCTGGGTATCTCCTCCGTCCGCTCAAGATCCAGGGACAGGAAGAAATACTCATACAGGTTGGCAATCCGCAGCTGGTGTTCCACCCCGGCCCTGTACCATTCCAGGTATTCCTTCCCCGTCCTGCCCCCTCTCACCAGAAGGGTGCAGATCTCCTGGAGCAGCCGGGTGTCCTTCTTTTTCCTGTAAAGTTTTGCCAGGGACCTGAAAAGCAGCTCCGAGTATTCCTTCAGCCTGCCGGTGAGGTAGACCACCTGGTCCACGGTCTCCCGCTTCAGCGCCCCCTGCCGGGCTCCGTAGGCGACCACCTGCCTCTCGAATCCTTCCAGCTTCCTCAGCAGGGAGGGATTGGCATTCACCAGGGCAAGGGCTTCGATATACAGCACGGGGCTCGTACATCCCCTGAAAAACAGTTTTTCCAGAAGTCCCCATCTGTCCTTCTCCGACTTCCTGTAGTCCCTGGACAGATACAGCAGCAGCCATGCCACCCTCCAGTTTGAGCTGTCCCTGCGGAAGATGTGTTCCACATCCCCGGCCACTTTGTCCACGTACTCCTCGTCCCCGTGGACCAGTGTGGTCAGATAGAGATAATAGGCAAGCAGCGTGTCATCCCCCTCCCCGTTCTCAAACCGTCCCGAAACATAATCCAGTATCCAGTTTGCCTCCTTATATCTCTCCTCCGTGATGAGAACCTGTGCCTGGAACAGCCTGAAGGAAATGTCGTTCTCATCCACAGCCGTCAGCTGTTCCACCAGACTCCCTGTCTCCTTCAGCCACGCGGAGGTCCCGATCTTCCTCAGGCGGAAGTCCTGGTAAAATTTCATCAGCTGCAGGATGCATTTTTTCTTCCGGATATCCCCTTCGCAGGTCCAGGAATCCCCCTTCCTGCAAAGCGTCACCGGGATGTTCAGGGTGACGTAGGCGTTGGAGAGACATATCTGCCCGAAATTGTTTCCCAAATGGCAGGCGCTGCCGTCAAAATACACCGGCAGGCGGCAGCGGTTATCCGGAAAATCCTCTTCCGTCAGGATCTCTTTCCCCGTATGGAAAAACCCTCCCCTGCACTCCACGAAAAGCTCCGTGAATCCCCAGCCGTCACGCACAATGTCAAGCTCCAGCTCCGCAGTCCCATCATCCCCAAGCTCCAGGACCAGCTCCCCCGGCTCCGCAATGTACTCCACCTTCAGCTTCTTGTTGGCCAGTATCAGGAATTCCTCCACCGCCTGTTCCTGCCCCGTGCGGCAGGACAGCGCCCTGTAGTCCTCCGCATATGCCCCGTCGCTCCCGTTAAAAATCCCCTTAAATTCCGGGGAATAGAAAAGCCTTACCGCCTCCTTCCAGCTGCTCTTGGCCAGGTTGGCAAAATGAAACAGGTTCCTTATGCTTCCCACGGAAGATTCCGGCAAGGCGTACTCCACGGAAACCACAAAGGGAAGGTAATACTCCCCCTGGTTGCTGACGATGTCAAAGGTTCCCTTTACCACATCCCCCTCTTCAAGGTTCTCCCCGTGAAAACGGAAGGAAATTTCCGCGTTGCTTCCGGTGAATTCCCCTGTCAGACATTCCATACGCCAGTCGGAGGAAAAAACCGTCCCGTCCACAAAGGTCCCCGCCTGGCCCCGGATCTGGAAAGAGCCCTCGTACGACTCTCCTTTTTTTATGGAAAATTCGATCTTCGTGCAGGAAAATTCAAGGGATCCGTTCTCGTAGCTGAATTTCCCCGCCAGAATCTGACCGATTCTCTTCTGCTTTTGCATTTGTCCCCACCTTTTTGTCCGTATGTTTAGTGATGTTCTCTTTTACGTCAATTCATATTCAGTTTATTGCTTATCACATGCCATGACACAAAATAAAGCCCCACGGCGACCAGCAGCTCCACCAGAAAATCAAAATTCACGGACCTTCCCAGGTAACCGCCCATGGCAGACATATGGCTGACCGTCATGATACTCCGCACCATGGAACCCACCAGGGATTCCGCCACAATGATTCCCGCATAAGCCAGAATGGCCATCAGCACCCTGTACTTTGAGCTGAGCTGCCCGATGGAGACGGCCCCGAACAGGGTGGTCACCGACACAAAAGGCATCAGCAGGGAAGTCACCAGAGTCAGCCAGAACAGGGCATCCATGTCCACTCCCAGGAGCCGGAACAAATCCCTCATCTCTTCCCCGGCCTCCCGCCAGAATTCCATCATGGTATACTGCTCCGGCAGAATCGCCGACACCATGGACGCTCCCAGGAGGAAGACGGAAAACCAGATGGCCAGTACCACAAACAGCATCCAGAGACTTCCCACCAGCACCTTGCTGACCAGGATCTGATGCTTTGTCACCGGCAGGGTGTGGAGCAGATACCCCTCGTCCGTGTACATGGTCCTGTAAAAATGCACCCCCACATAGATCAGGATACCATAATTGACCACCACCAGCATCACCACATAAATGACCAGGGTAAAGATCCCGAAAATGTCCACCCATTCAAAATGTCCGCCCTCCATCCCCTTCCACATTGGGGTCTGAAAGGCCAGCCACCCGAAAAAGGTGATCAGGGCCACCGCCCCCAGCATCAGGCATCCCGCCTTATACATACTCTTCCATTCATGTCTTATCAGCTTCCCTAACATGCAAACACCTCCCTGAAATACGCGTCCACGGACTTTCCATGCTGCTCCCTGATGTTCTTTACCGAGTTGTACAGCACCAGGTATCCGTAGCGCATGAAAATCACCTCGTCCAGAACCTGCTCGATGTCCCCTATCAGATGGGTGGAAATCATCATGGTGGCCGCGGGATTATAATTGTTGATGATTGTGCGCAGGATATAGTCCCTTGCCGCGGGATCCACCCCCGCAATGGGTTCGTCCAGAAGGTAGAGATCCGCGTTGCGGCTCATGACCAGTATCAGCTGTACCTTCTCCTTTGATCCCTTGGACAGGGTATTCATCCTGGTAGAAGGCTCTATTCCCAGGCTGTGCAGCATGCTTAAAGCCCTCTCCCTGGAAAAATCCTGGTAAAAATCACAGAAATAATCCAACACTTCACTGATTTTCCTGTTTGCCGCCAGGTAAGTCCTGTCCGGAAGATATGCCACCCTTGCCTTGGTTGCGACGCCGATCTCCTGGCCGTTGATGCGGATTATGCCCCTGGTGGGCCGCAGCAGGCCGTTCAGCATCTTGATCAGGGTGGTCTTTCCGCTGCCGTTAGGCCCAAGCAGGCCTATGATCTTCCCCCTGGGCAGCGTCAGGTTTATATTGTTCACCGCTATATGTTTCTCATCGTAGGCCTTTGTCAGTCCCACCAGTTCTATCAGATCGCTCATCTCCGCCATACCTCCTGTTCCGGTTTTGCACATGCCTTAAGTCCGCGGTTCCCCGGCCATGCTCCCCTCTCCACTGTGTGTCTTTACAGTATACTATCAAACCGAATGGATTTCAAGGCAAAACCCGTATCCGGAAGGAACCTTTTGCAAAATCCCGCATATACTGCCATAATAAATCATTTTGAGGATTTTTATGCCCGATACAAACATGACACCTACACCGGAAACGGAAACAGCCGCTGTTCCCGGCACCGGAAACCTGAAAATCAGCGTAGTCTCCTCCATAGGAATGATTCCCGTGGAAAATGCCGCCGTCACCATATCCTACACCGGCGACCCGGGAAAACCCCTTGAAGTACTTACCACGGACAGTTCCGGCCAGACCCCGGTGACATCCCTGCCCGCGCCGCCTGTGGACCTGTCCCTCCAGCCGGAAAATGAGCAGCAGCCCTATTCGGAATACAATATCGAAGTAACGGCGGAGGGCTATGAGCCGGTCCTGGTATCCGGTTCCGAAATCCTTGCCGGCCAGCTTTCCCTCCAGCCCATCCGTATGAATCCTCTTGCCGCCTCAGATGAAGAGGAAAAAGTAGTCATCATTCCGGCCCATACCCTGTTCGGGGACTTTCCCCCGAAAATACCGGAAGAGGAAATCAAGCCCATGGCAGAGAGTGGGGAAATCGTATTGAGCCGGGTGGTGATTCCGGAATATATCATTGTGCACGACGGCGTCCCCAGCGATCCCACCGCCCCCAATTACTGGGTCCGGTACAAGGATTACATCAAAAACGTGGCCTCCTGTGAAATTTATTCCACCTGGCCGGAAAATGCGATTTATGCCAATATCCTGGTGATCATGTCCTTCACCCTGAACAGGGTGTATACGGAGTGGTACCGGAACCAGGGCTATAATTTCACCATCACCTCATCCACGGCCTACGACCAGAAATGGGTGTACGGACGAAACATTTTCGAGAATATCGACTACCTTGTGGACAGTGTGTTTGCCAATTACCTGTCGAGGCCCGGGGTGCGGCAGCCCATCTTCACTTCCTACTGCGACGGAAAAAGGGTTACCTGTGCGGGCTTAAGCCAGTGGGGCTCCATGTACCTGGCCGACCAGGGATACTCCACCATCGACATCATCCGTTATTATTACGGAAATGACATGTATATCAATACGGCTGACATTATCTCCGGCGTGCCCTCCTCCTGGCCCGGCTATGACTTAAGCCAGGGTTCCTCCGGGGATAAGGTACGGCAGCTCCAGACCCAGTTAAACCGCATTGCCAGGAACTATCCCGCCATCCCCACGGTCACCGCGGACGGGATCTACGGTCCTGCCACAGCCCGGGCAGTCCGCACCTTCCAGGGAATTTTCAACCTGCCCCAGACCGGCGTTACGGACTATCCCACCTGGTATGAAATTTCCGAGATCTACGTGGGAGTATCCAGAATTTCCGAACCCGGGAGCTGACTGGTGCTGTTCACGGTTTTCCGTGCATAATGCGCACGAAAATACCTCGCAGCGGTGCCGAGCAAGCAGCATCTGCTGACACTGCTCCGCGGAAAAAGCACATGGGATATGACCGGGCTTATTTGAGTAAGCCGCATATCCCATATGCCCGCTCCTATTCCACTTTTACGGTGCTGGTGATACCGTCCCTGTCCCGCGTCTTCACCACCACAATCTTTCTGTCGATACGCTCCTTCAGCTCCGACACATGGGAGATAATGCCCACCAGGCGGTTTCCCTCCGTGAGGCCGGCCAGGGCTTTCACTGCCTGATTCAGGGCTTCCTGGTCCAGGGAGCCGAATCCCTCATCCACAAACATGGAATCCAGCCGAATGCCCCCCGCGGCGGACTGAATCTCGTCCGCCAGGCCCAGGGCAAGGGACAGGGATGCCTGAAAGGATTCCCCTCCGGAAAGCGTTTTCACGCTTCGCTGTGTGGCGTTATAGTGGTCAATGACCCCCAGTTCCAGTCCGGCTTTTTCCCTCCGGTTTTCGCCGCCTTCTTCTCTTACCAACTCATACTGGCCGCTGCTCATGGTCATCAGGCGGATGTTTGCCCGTCTGATGATCCTGTCAAAATAGGTCATCTGGATATAGGTCTCTAACTCGATCTTCTGCTTGCCGTTTAAAGATCCGTTGGCTGTGTCTGAAAGCGCCTTCAGCCAGACATACCTTTTCTCCACGTCGCCGATCTCTTCCTGCCGCGCCCTGACCCTGTCCAGGATTTCCCGGTTCTGGAAAAGCGCCCGGTTCTTTTCATCCCGTTTTCCGCTGATCTGGTTTTTCTCCTGCTGCCACCGGGCCTTTCTTGCCAGTACCTCCTCTTCGTCCACCTCTCCCGCCTGCCCCGCGCCTTCAAGCTGTTTCAAAAGGGTGTCCGCCGCGGCGGCAAGCCTTTCATCCTGTGTGCGGCATTCCGTATAGCTTTCTTCGGAAGTTTTCAGCGCTGCCTCCAAAGCATTCTTTCGGTTGCGGAGCGCGGCTATCTTCTCTTCCGTCTCCTTTCTGCTGCCTGCCCCCAGCTGTTCCGTGAGGCCGGCTATTTTATCCTTCCTGGCAGTGAGCCGGGCTGATTTTTCCGCCAGATCCAATTCCAGTGTGCGGATTTCCTGCTCCAGGGCGCGGATCCGGTTTTCCGTGTCGGGAATCTGCTTCTCCAGCTGCTGCCGGAGGGCAAATTTCTCCCTGTTCCGCTCCAGTTCTCCCTCAAGTATCACGATTGCATCTTCCAGCCTGCCTTCCATCTCCATGGCAGCTCTTCTCAGACGGGCTTCCGCTTCCCGGGCGGAGGTTCCGTCCGATCCGGCCTCGCTTCCGGCCGAAGCTCCCTCTGGACTAACCTCATTTCCCCGGGCTGTAACTCCCTCTGAGCCATCCACGCTTCCCGAGACCGCCTTCAAACTCTCCAGAAGCCGTACCTCCTTCTCCCCCTTCCTGCTCTTTACCGCAGCCAACTGCCGCTGTGCCTCATTCAGAAGCTCTGTTGTCTGCAGGCGGATCTCCTCTTTTTGGAGCCTGTCCGCCTTCAGCTCCTCCCGGAACCGAATTTCCTTCTGAAGCTCCTTCTTCCGGCTGTCCAATCCTGTCAGGTATTCCTGAATACGGCAGGCAAACCAGGAATCGTATTTTTTAAGCCGTAATTTCGTCCATCCCGTGTCCGGACTGCCGGGAGAAAACGCATCCGCCTCCTCCAAAAATCGCAGCATCCCCTCATATTCCCTGTCCAACTGTCTACGGGCAGTCTCCTCCCGCCCCTTAAGCTGGGCCGAACGCTCCTTCTGCTCCGTTATCTGCCTTTCCAGGAGCTGTCTTTCCTTCTCCGCGGCAGTAGATTCCTCTTCCAGTCTCTCCAGACGGCGGCAGTCCGCCCGAGTGCGGTCCAGGGCCGCCTGTGCACGCTTTCCCTCTTCCTCCAGGTAAGCGCCGCCCCGCTTCACGAACTCTGCCTCTTCCGGTCGGCTTTCCATGAGGTTCTGCGGAAAATCCAGTTCCCGGATCAGTTTCTCCCACTGTCTTCCCTGCTCCTCCAGCTGGCCTTCCGCCGTGTGGTAAGCCTGCATCGCCGCCTGCTGCCTGCCGTCCAGTTCCTTCTGCTTCTGCTGCGCTTCCCTGACCAGGGCTTCCAGTTCCTGTTTCCGGAGGCATTCCGCGTCCGCTTTTCCCAACCGGGACTCCAGTTCCCGCAGATCCCCGTTTATCCGGGATTCCATCTGGCGCAGCCATTTCCGCAGACAGGAAATTCCGGCTTCCGGGGAGCATCCCTGACCTTCAGGGGATTCCGGATCTACGCATAACACACACACATCAAAGGGCCCCAGTTCCATGTGCAGTGCCTCCGCGTTGGGACATTCCGGTTCCACGGGCCGCGCCTCCAAATCAGAACGTTCCGGTTCCGCGGGCTGCGTCCCCACATCGGAGCGTTCCG
>CAJTSY010000018.1:19514-26396 GCA_910578995.1 uncultured Acetatifactor sp. | reverse complement strand
GAGCGTTCCGTCTCCATTCCTTCTGCCCCGTCCCCGGAACGAAGCATTTCGAATAATTCCCTGGCCTTAATGCCGATCTGCAGTCCCTGCTCCCCGGCGCGCTCTCCCAGGTGGCCCGCGTCCGCACTGAGCCGTTCCGCCCTGGCTTCCGCCGCCGACAGCTCTTTCTTATTCTTATCCAGTTCGTCCTTATCCGGAACCGTCAGGGAAATCCGTGCCGGCGCCGGATGGTGCACGGAACCGCAGACGGGACAGGCCTGTCCTTCCTTCAGTTCCCGGGCAAGCAGTCCGGCCTGGGCATCCAGAAACAGCTGTTCCTGCTCCCTGTACCGGGCTCCCACTTCCTCCTTTTCCGCGGATGCCTGCCGGTAAGCCTGCCTGGCCTCTTCAAGTTTCTTCCGGGTTTCCTCCCACCGGGCCGCATCCTCCAGAAGCCTGGTTCTGGCTTTCTCCGCCTCCTGCGCCCTCTCCTTTTTCCGCTGCAGGATCAGCCGTTCTGTATCGGCATCCCTGATTCTTTCCCTCTCTTCTTCATAAATGCCCTGCTGTTCCACATTTTTTTCAGCAAGGGAACGTACCCGGGCGCAGTCCTGTCCCAGTCTCCGGGCCTCTTCCCGGGAATGCTCAAGATGCTTTGCCTGTTCCAGGAACCGGGCGAGCCTCTGCTGTGTCTCCTCCGCAAGGTGGCGCAGCCGCACTTCCCTCTCCCGGACATCCTTCAGCTCCTCCCGCTCCTTTTCCCTTGTCCGCGCTTCCCCTTCCGCCTTTCCGACACGGAGGGCAAACTCCCCCAGAAGGGCCTCCGAACACTCCAGTTCCTGTCCCGCAGCCCGGATATCCCCCTGGATATTTTCCAGGAGGTCTGCCTGTTCCTTCAGCTTGCGGTATCTTTCCTCCGCCCCCCGAAGCATCTCATCCCGGTCGGACAGTTCCTCTTCCTTTCTGAGCCCCTGTTCTATGGAAAGGGCCAGTTCCTGCTGTTTTTCCTGGTATTCCCCTATCTTTTTCTCTTCCGCCTCCTGGGCGCGGCTATCCTGTTCCATTCCCTGGCGCTGCTGCCGGAGGTTCTGTCTGTGCTGCCGGAGAGTGCTGCGCCTGTTTTCCAGACGCTCTTTCTCCTGGGCGGCCGTCTCCAGTCCCTTATAACGTTCCTGCTGTCCCTGCAGCGCCTCCCCCAGGGCCTGCCTGCGCCCTGCGGCCTTTTCCCTGTGCCTGCGCTGCGCGTCTATCTCCTGCAGGTCCCTCTCCTCCGCTTTCCGCTCTTCCTCCAGGCTGTCAAAAAGCGCCAGATTCTTCTGCTCCTCCCCGATCCGGGCCTCCAGCTGCCCGCACTGGCCCCAGTTCTGCTTCGCCTCCAGGTAGGCTTCCTGTCTCCGGAGCAGTTCCGGCTGCAAAAGCTCCCGCTGCCGCCTGTTTTCCTCCAGGCTCCTGCGCTGCTCTCTCACACGCCGGATGCTGTCCAGAAGCCGGTCCTCTCCCCGGATCTTTCCCTCCAGTTCTTCCAACGCGCCGTCCATGGCCTGCAGCTCCTCCCCGTCCTCTCTGCAGAGTTCCCGAAGCAGCTCCATGCCTTCCCCTATCCGGCCCTCAAATTTCTCCTTCCGCATCCCTTCCAGTTTCCCGGCCACGCTCCCGCCTCCCTGGCAGACAATGCTGTCCATATACTGCAGGATGCTCCGCTTCAGTTCGTCGTACTCCTGCTTCTGCCCCCTTACCTCCTCCTTTAACCGCTCCTGCGCCTCCTGGTAGAGGGATGTATTAAATATCTGCCGGAAGATGGCGCTGCGCTCCTCTGTTCCCGCCAGCAGCAGCTTCTGGAAATCCCCCTGGGCAATCATGGCAATCTGGGAAAACTGCCTTCGGTCCAGCCCGATCAGCTCCGTCACCGCCCTGGTCACCTCTTTGGCCCTGGTCACCGGAGGCCGTCCGTCCGGGCAGACCAGCTCCGCATCCGACCTCTGGAGGGTATATCCCGTCCCCCTTCCCTTGGGCCGCAGGTACTCGGGATTCCGTTTTATCCTGTATTCTTTTCCGCGATAAGAAAAAGTAAATTCCACGTAAGTGGGAATATCATCTCCGGCATATTTGCTGCGGAACATATCAGCTTTGCGCACGTCCCCGCTTGCCTCGCCGTACAGCGCAAAACATATGGCATCAAAAACAGTGGTCTTCCCCGCCCCGGTGTCCCCGGTGATCAGGTACAGACCGCTGCTTCCGAACCCGCCGAAATCTATCTCCGTCCTGCCCGCATAGGGGCCAAAGGCGCTTAAAATCAGTTTTACCGGCTTCATGGCTTTCCTCCCCCGTCCTCCTCACGCAGGCTTTCAAACATTTTTTTCACAAAGTTCTCCTGCTCCGCGCTCATGGGCTGGTTGTTCTGCAGCTCGTAGAATTCCCCGAACAGCTCCTGCTCCGACCTCTTCTCCAACTCCTCTGCGGCCTCTATGCTGCTCTCCCTCCGGGTACGGCTGTTGTCATACACAAGACGCATCAGGTTGGGGTAAATGGTACGGAGTTTCTGTAATCCGTCCGGCACGTCCTCCTCATCCGTGAGAGTAACCTGCACATAATCCTCCCTCTCAAAGTCCCGGTAAAAGGACCGGGCCGTCACCTCCATGTATGTGCCCCGAATCCTGCGCATATCGTGAAGGGGCACCAGGGGTACCGTGGAAATGGACACGTCCCCTTTCCCCTTCATCTCCAGCACCGTGACGGACTTCACCTGTTCCGCCTCGGAAAAGGAATATTTCAAAGGGGTTCCGCAGTAGCGCACCGTATCCCTGCCCACGGACTGGGGACTGTGGATATGCCCCAGGGCCACGTAGTCGAACTCCTTAAACACAGACCCGTCCACATTGTCAAGGCCGCCCACCACCGTCTCCTCGGAATCACACCTCCCGGCGCCGGTAACAAACTGGTGGGCTACCAGAATATTGCGCTTTTTATCGTCTATTTTCATTCGTCTTACCGCTATTCGAACCGCATCATGATAGCTTTCCGGATTCTCCGCCTCACGCTCCGCTCCCAAGGCATCCTGGCCGCTTTCCAAGCTTTCCGCCTCACGCTCCGCTCCCAGGACTTCCTGGCCGCTTTCCAGGCTTTTCGCCTCATGCTCCGCTCCCGGGGCACCCTGGCAGTTTTCCGGGCCTTCCGCCTCACGCTCCGCTTCCAGGGCATGCCTCACAGCAGCAGGTTTCACAAAAGGAAGCAGCCATACCTGCAGTTCCCCATAACTGTCCCGAAGGGATATTCCCTCCACATTCCCCTCATACACAGGGGACAGGTACACGCCCCTGCCCTGCATGAGCTGCGCGCCGAAAGCCACCCTCTCCGGGGAATCATGGTTGCCGCTGACCGCAAAAACCTTCATCCCCCGGTCCGCCAGTCCGGTGAGAAACCAGTCAAACACCTGCACCGCCTCCGCGGACGGCACCGCCTTGTCATAGATGTCGCCCGCTATGAGAACCGCATCCGCCCTCTCCCGCTCCGCGATACCCAATATTTGCTTCAAAATATGTCTTTGATCCTCGATCATGGGAAATTCGTTGACACGTTTTCCGATGTGCAGATCAGAAATATGCAGAAATTTCATGAAAATCCCCCTAGGCGTCCCATTCCTCGTATTCCTCGTACTCTTCCCCGTCCTGTTCCCCATGCCCCAACAGACGCGCAATCAGATGATAGATTCCCCGGAACAGGGAAAATACCACAAACATGCTGATAAATCCCAGCACGCCGAACATAATGTCCGCAAATTCCATATTTCCCGTGCCCGTCACCCTCTGCCCGATCTCAATGGCGAAAGTAATCACGATTATCAGTGTAAAAACATAGATCCAGCTGATCACCATCACATGGTTATTCCTGGCAAGCCACTTGAACAAGGGGTACACCACGAAGACCATGGCCATTCCCAGTGCGCCGATGATCAGGAAATGCAGCTCCTTATCCGTAAAGTTGTACTCATAGGCATCGTTCAGCTTCAGCAGATACCTGTGAATCCGGGCAATCATCTCCACTATCCAATATAAAAATGCTTTCATTTGTCAATATTCCTTTATTAAATTTGTAATGCCGTATTTATACATAAATTCCTCCAGCTCCCGGTCATCCCGGATGAAAGCTTCCTCCTTAAATTCCCCCGTATGTACGTTCTTAAAGCCCGCCACCTTTTCCCCGTTGCATATGCTGCACTTTAAGACCGGCTTCCAGTTCTCCCTGTCGTAATCCGCCTGCTGTATCTTCTTTTTCCTGAACATTTCCCTCTCCTGTTCCCATCCGCCCGGCGCACCCTTTCCCGGTTCCGCCACTGTCTCCTCCGTCCCCGTTTCCGCCGCACCTGCGCTCCTGGCGGTGCATGTAGGAATAGAATAACACATTTGTCCGATTTGTTCAAGGCGGCGATAACACAATAGGTGCCAAAGTATCCTTTTCATGTTACTGTTCACTCGGTGCCTCCGCGAGGGTTTTCGTGCGCATTATGCACGAAAAGCCCGAGACAGCGGGCGCCAAAATGAGCGTTCTTTGCTCAATTCATGACAATAGAATTCTGCACTTGAATTCTATTGTATGTGTGCATCATGTTGCTGTGAACGGCGAAGCCGTGAACAGTAACCTTTTCATTTAGTGCCAGAGGACAAAGTCGTTCGCTTTTTTTAGTCCAAAATAATAATTTAGCGAACAACTCTGTCCCTTGCGCCCATCCTGTAAATATGTAATAATTATTAAGTGAAGTTATCATATTCAGGGCAGAAAGAAAAACCGCTTTCTACAAATGATAAAGCTGCCCTGAATATGGTTCTTCACAGTTCTACCAGGGCTTGAAACTGTTTTTAGACAATTTGTCCTGAAATTTAACTCATTTCAGAAGCATCTTGATGAGTTATCTGAAAACAGCAAAAACACAATCATTAAACAGGAGGTAACAACCATGAAAAACAATATCTTCAGACAGCTTCTCAAATTGACAGCAACCGCACTGGCCTGCGCTGTAATCCTTATTATCGGCAATCCAACAATTAAATTCCCTGAACCGGGTAAAAACGGCAGCGGGCAGAATATAGAGGTGCCGGGCCGCAACGGTGAAAATGAGAAGCCGGGAATTTCTCCGATGAATGACAAAGATAAAGAATACCAAAGAGATCATATGGATTGATTACCCTTTTTCCTCTGTCTGTCTCAATTTGTTTTGGTAAAAAGATGTGTCCTTACTCTGAACTAATTCTCCAAGCAGGATGCATTTATTTAGCTCTTCTTCGTCTTTCAAATTTTTATTTGTAGGGATGCCTTTTTTCTTCCTCTCCGCATGGTTCCACCATCGATCATAAAAGACGTCGTGCAGGTACCATACCCGTCCAAATCTAAGGTATCCCTCTATAAGAATCATATTATATTTATCTGTTTTATCAAAATCTCCTATATTTCCCCAATGGCTCCTCACATATCCCATAATAAACTCATACATGCTTTCCACATTTTCCAGTTCTCCCCTGTCAATGATTGGCTGGTATATCTCTTCAAAGCGCTGTATGCATATAGCAAACTCATCGCTTCTCTCATCCATCCCTACCATCATATTTCGTATGCACGACTGCTCCTCATAAGTTAAATACTTTTCTCCGGGCTGCAGAAACTTTTCATACGGCATAGTTAATTCCAATGCTTCTAAAAGTTTTTTGTTATATTCGGCCTGATCGATTTCTTTCTTTGCCCAACTTAACAGTATTTCCCTTCGCATCACTGCCTGTCTGTTGCAGACAATATCCAAAGACACTAACTGCTTAACCCGGTTCAATGAATACTCCGCTTTTGTCAGCTGATCTTTATTTATATCTTCCCGCACCTTTTCCATCAGCTCCCTTGCCTCCGGAACACCCGTCACAATCTCCGTCCGCACCAACTCCCCAGGCAGTCCGAGCTTATCAAACAGCCCTTCCACCACCTCCCGCTGAGGGGATACGGCACGTTTCCTGATCCTGCGCAACGTCTTGGTACTGCAGACTCCCTCACACAGTTCGTCCCCTTTGATGCCCAGCATATCGCTGCGGATCCGGATCACATCATTGGTACAGCTGACTCCCTTGGATACATACAGATAACAGAAGTGAAAGGTCTCCCTTGGGACTTTGAATTCCGCACAGACATCCTCCAGTACCTGCTTCCACCGGGCATTCTCCTCCTGGAGGCGCCGCAATACCTCCAGATTTCCGCCGCCCTCTCCCTGCCGGCTGCCTGGAGTTTCCTCTAACATTTTGAACAGCCGCCCTCTCATATCCAGGATTTCCCACAGAAAATACATCCTGCCGTTGTCCCGCAGGATTTTCAATGCACGGTTACAGTATGTCAGAAGTTCCGCATACTTCTTCCGCCCCCGGGCATTTTCATCTCCGTCTTCCGCGCAATACTCCTCCATTAAGCTCCTGCACAGAAAATAAACCGCCTTTGGATAGATTTTTGCAATCCCACGCCGATCCAGTCTCCCCGACGTTATATATCCCAATACCTCCCTGTAACGCTCCGGCCGCTCCCCGTGACATGTTCCGCTTCCCGCTGTCCTGCAGTGTTCCACCTCCAGAATCAGGTTCAGCTCCTTGATGGACAGCGTCAGCTTCGAAATGGGCCTCTCCTCCCAGGCAGGCACAGTGAGCTTCAGGGCTTTTTCGAACAGGGCAGCTGCTTCCTCCCGGACATCCATCCGCAATATCTCTCTTTCCCGGCCGTTCACCCCACTCTGGAATCTCCCCCCGCTTTGGACTTCCTTTTCACCGTGAAGGTTCCTTTCTTCATGAAATTCCACTTTTCTATAAAGCGTCTTTCCTCCGTGGGGTGTATTTCCTTCATGGAATGTGCTTTCTCCGTGGAGTGTCTTTATTTCGTGGAGTG
>CAJTSY010000018.1:14252-19414 GCA_910578995.1 uncultured Acetatifactor sp. | reverse complement strand
TGGAGTGCCTTTATTCCATAGAGTTTCTTTACTCCATGGAGTGCCTTTACTCCATGGAGTGCCTTTACTCCATTATATCGTCGTATCTGCGCCAACATAGCGAAGTAAAACTGCTGCTCCAATTTTCTTTTGTTTTTACCGGAATCCCCCTCTTCAGAATCTCCCCCACAATATGTATCCCAATATTTTTCCAACAGATCTTCCGCCCGTTCCATTTCTTCATAAGCAATAAAATGAAGAATCTGCTGCTGCGCTTTCCAGTGGGCATATTCCTCACAGCCCAGGTAACACTCATAGTCCTCAGCCCCCACGCCCAACCGCTCTAATAACGCCTCCCGCATGGGCCTCGCCGTGTCCCACTTTCCCTGTTCTATCATCATTGCTGCCCTGTCGCTTAACAGCCCCTCACAGAGCTGCTTCATCGTGATCCCCAGTTTTTCCCGAAGCCCGCCTATATAGCATGCAAACTGCATTCTTTCGTTCATATCCAATATTATTCCCCCGGCTATCCGAAAATGTTTTTATTATTATACCTGAATATGTTATAACAAACAAGACTCGTACAGCTTTGGTTTCCGAAGTTTTATCCGCAATAGCCTGAACATGTTTTATATTGCTTTCCGCCAACTGTGCGTCACAATTTGTGGTAGATTTGTGAAAACTACTTTCGTCATGGAAAGAAGGTACGATAACAGTAAGAGAAAACGTATACCGACAACTGCCATTTGTCAACATGCACATACAAAATATGGTATATCTTCTCTGTCAATAACCCGATTCGTTTCTATATATTGTGGTCTTTTCTCTTTTTCAATTTTTCCCGTCGCCGAACTTGACCGCCTGAAGGGAAAGTCTGACAATACCTGATTTCAGCCAACAGTTCTGCCGCGAGGCGCCCTATATTAATTTCAGGAATTCGCCCACCACCCTGGTCAGGTAGCGGTTCCTTTTATAAAAAAAATTCACATTCCGTACAGCCCCCGGATAATCCAGTTTGTAGCAGACAACCTTGTCATCATCCGGCATATGGCAGAGCAGGACATCCCCGTTAAAAGAGATCCCCATGCCATACCGGGACAGGTTGTAGGCCGTGATCTGCTGCTCCAGCTCCAATCTGACCTTCGGGAAGAACCGTCCGGTGTCCCTGCATATCTTTTCCGCCCGGTTCCTGGTGTCGTTCCCTCCCTTTAACAGCAGGAATGGATCTCCCCGGAAAACCTCCAGGGGCACAGAGGGAACATCCTGGGCCAGATGCCGCCCCGCCTTCACCTCCGAAATGGACAGGGCACATTCCCTGACATCTTCATTGGACGAAAAGTCTGCAGGCACCACAAGCAGCAGATGCTCCTCGCAGAAAAAAGTTTTCTCATAAACGGCCGGATCCATGACCTGGTTGTCGATCATCAAATCCAATGCCCCGGAAAACAGCTTGTCCCCCAGCTCAGCAGTGGAGGCCTCCACCAAATCCACATGGATCATGGGAAATCGTTCCGTGAAACGGGACAGCAGCGGCGGCAGCACATAGGAGGCAAACAGGTTCGTCCCCCCGATGGCGATGCGTCCGCTCTTCAACTCCTGCATGTCCTTCACGTAATTCTGAAAGCCCTGCTCCGCCTCCCTGACATGCTCCACACAGCGGATGTATTCCCTTCCCAGTTCCGTCAGCCGGATAGGGTTGGAGCTCCGGTCAAAGATGGGGAATCCGATCTGAGCTTCCACCTTCTTCACGGCGGCGCTTAAGGAGGGCTGGCTGATGAACAGATTCCTGGCCGCCTTCGAGAAGCTCATTTCCTTATACACTTCATATACATAATCCATTCCCTGAAACATGCTTTTTCCTCCTTCATACCTGTCCGCAGACTCCATATCCCTGCTGCCCCATGCGCATTTCTTCCTGTGGATATCGCATAGTCTCCAGTCTATATGAATTATATTCTTATATATATTTGCAAATATTGTAATCCCGATATATAGTAAAGTCAACCCATAGAAACACAGTCCCTGCGCACGCCGCACCAGGGGACGGGCAAAACGGCCGCAATGCGCTGTAACGACCCGCCCAGGGGAAAGCGGACAGGACTGCCAGATTCCACAGAAACGGAGAAAAGACATGAAAGTGAACGAAGAACCGAAAAAGTACCGGACAGAGCATGACTCCATCGGTGAAAAGCAAGTCCCTGAAGATGCCTACTACGGCGTGCAGACACTTCGCGCCTATGAAAATTTTTATATTACAGGGCTCAAAATGCACAAGGAAATGATTAACAGCGTAGCCCAGATCAAGAAAGCGGCCGCCATCACAAACTTTGAGGTAGGCGAACTGGATAAAAAGCGCGCCGATGCCATCGTGAAAGCCTGCGACGAGATCATCTCCGGCAAACTGCACAGCCAGTTTATCGTAGACCCCATCCAGGGCGGAGCCGGCACATCCCTGAACATGAACGCCAATGAGGTAATCGCCAACCGGGCCATCGAAATTCTGGGCGGCAAAAAGGGCGATTACACCATTGTAAACCCCAACGACCATGTGAATTTCGGCCAGTCCACCAACGATGTATTCCCCTCCTGCGGCAAAATGGCGGCATTGAAGCTCATCGACGATGCCCAGGAGCAGCTGAAGCGCCTGGAGGAAGCTCTGCTGCAGAAGTCCGAGGAATTTGATTCCGTCATCAAAATGGGCAGGACACAGCTGCAGGATGCCGTTCCCATCCGCCTGGGCCAGGAATTCCACGCCTATGCTTCCGCCATCAGCCGCGACATCAAGCGCTTTGACACTGCCAAGGAGGAAATCAAGAGCCTGAACCTGGGCGGCACAGCCATCGGGACAGGCCTGAACGCCGATGTGCAGTATTTCCGCCGCGTGGTAAAAAACATGGCGAAACTCACTGGCCAGGATCTGGTGCAGTCCTACGACATGATCGATGCCACCCAGAACCTGGACAGCTACGCCGTGGTATCCGGCATCACGAAAAACTGCGCGGTGAACCTTTCCAAGATGTCCAACGACCTGCGCCTGATGTCCTCCGGCCCCAAGACAGGCTTCGGCGAGATCAACCTGCCCGCAAAGCAGAACGGTTCTTCCATCATGCCCGGTAAGGTAAACCCGGTTATCCCGGAAGTGGTAAACCAGGTGTGCTTTAATATCATTGGCAACGACGTGACCATCACCATGGCCGCGGAAGCCGGACAGTTGGAGCTGAACGCTTTCGAGCCCATCATTTTCTACAAACTGTTCCAGTCCATCGAGACTTTGGCCTTCGCGGTGAAGACCCTGGTGGACAACTGCATCGTGGGCATCACCGCCAATGCGGAGCACTGCCGCTGGCTGGTGGAGAACAGCGTGGGCATCATCACAGCCATCTGCCCCTATGTAGGCTACGAAAAAGCCGCCGAGATTGCCAAGGAAGCCCTGCGGACCAACCAGCCCGTGCGGAAGCTGATTCTGGAGAAAGGCATCATGGACGAGGAACACCTGAACAACATATTAGACCCTTACCATATGACAGAGCCCGGCATCCCGGGCAAAGATCCCATGGATGCGCTGAAGTAGGCAGAAAGCGTTCCACATTCCGTCTGGTTGCAAAAAAGAGTCCATTGACACGCTGAAGCGCGCGGACAACTTCCACTGACTGCGGGAAAATGAATCCGCACGGGAGAAAAAAGCTTTGACACAATAACGAATTCATTATACAATCGATATACAGGCAAATGTCATTGTTGAGCTGTTACATACCAACACAGAAAGAAGGTATCCGATATGAATTATTATGAAGAAGCACTGAAAATGCATGAGGAGAACAAGGGGAAGATTGCAGTGAGCAGCAAGGTAAAGCTGGAGAGCCGCGACGACTTAAGCATCGCCTACACCCCTGGCGTTGCGGAGCCCTGCCGGGAGATCGCAAAGGACAAGAAGAATGTCTTCAAATACACCGCAAAGAGCAACCTGGTAGCCGTGGTTTCCGACGGCACCGCAGTGCTTGGCCTGGGTGATATCGGCCCCGAAGCCGCCATCCCCGTGATGGAAGGCAAATCCATCCTGTTTAAGCAGTTCGGCAATGTGGACGCGTTCCCCATCTGCCTGGACACCAAGGATCCCGAAGAAATCATCAAGGCCGTGAAGCAGCTGGCCCCGGTATTCGGCGGTATCAACCTGGAGGACATCTCCGCTCCGAAATGCTTTGACATCGAGCAGCGCCTGGAAGCGGAACTGGACATCCCTGTATTCCATGACGACCAACACGGCACAGCCATTGTGGTAACCGCCGCTCTGCTGAATGCCCTGAAGGTGACCGGCAAGAAGATTAACGAAATCAACGTAGTCTTAAATGGCCCCGGCTCCGCGGGAACCGCCATCATCAAGATGATGCTGACCGCGGGTGTAAAGCACATCATCGCCTGTGATACCAAGGGCATCCTGTATAAAGACAGGCCTGTGGGCATCACCGGGCATAAGAAAATGCTCTGCGAGATTACCAACCTGGAAGACCGCAGGGGCGGCCTGGCAGAAGCCCTGGTTGGCGCAGATGTGTTCATCGGCGTATCCGTAGCAGGTGTGCTGACGCCGGAAATGATTAAGACCATGAATGCAGACCCCATTGTGTTTGCCATGGCGAATCCCGTTCCGGAGATCATGTATGAGGATGCCATGGCTGCAGGCGTGAAGGTGATGGGAACCGGACGCTCCGACTTCCCCAACCAGATCAACAATGTACTGGCCTTCCCCGGCATCTTCCGCGGTGCCCTGGACGCAGGCGCAAGGGACATCAATGACGAGATGAAACTGGCTGCGGCACACGCCATAGCCGAACTGGTAGAGCCTGAGAAGCTGTGCCCTGAATATATCATTCCTTCCGCCCTTGATGAAAGGGTAGCAAAACATGTATCCGAATGCGTGGCTGCTGCTGCCGTCAGATCCGGCGCTGTCAGGAAGTAACTTTTTCCCATGCCGCTGCGGCAGGAAATTAAATTGGCAGACTGCCTCATCCACAGCATAAGCGTTGTGCAATGAGGCAGTTTTTTGCGCCGCATTTAATTATAGTAAGCTGTTCCTGCAACTTATGATACAGGAGATTCACGAAACACAGATCCTATGTTTGTATTCAAAATACCCCAGGGAGAAAATATTATGAATACCATAGACACGATTAAGGAAACCTTCCGGG
>CAJTSY010000018.1:5577-14152 GCA_910578995.1 uncultured Acetatifactor sp. | reverse complement strand
GACCAGGTACTGTCCAGGGACCAAGTACTGTCCAGGGACCAAGTACTGTCCCAGGAAAAATCGTCTCGGGAAAAAATATTGCAGGACATCATCAGAATCGTCCGCAGCTGCGAGACAATACTGCTCAGCGCAGATGACATCCAACGTAAAACCCACCAGAAAACCGGAAAGGGAAATTTTGTCACCGATTACGACTCCAAAGTACAGGCTATCCTGAAGAAAGAGTTGTTGGAACTGGTGCCGGGGGCCGCTTTCCTGGGTGAGGAAGATCAGATGGACCACACGGATATCTCCAAAGGGTATGCCTTTATCGTGGATCCCATAGACGGCACCGCCAATTTTACCAGAGGATACAATGCCAGTTGCGTCAGTGTGGCCCTGACCCTGGACGGCCGCCCCATCCTGGGCGTGGTCCACAATCCCTACCAGAAAGAAACCTTCCACGCCATCAGGGGAAAAGGTGCTTACCTGAATGGGGAAAAAATCTCCGCTTCACACAGACCCCTGGAGGAAGGCCTGATCCTGTTCGGGACTGCCCCCTACCACACAGAGCTGACAAAAAAGTCCTTTGAAGTGGCATACCGCTACATGTCCCGGGCCCAGGATCTGCGCAGAAGCGGCTCCGCAGCCCTGGATCTGTGCATGATCGCCTGCGGCAGGGCGGAATTTTTCTTCGAGCTGAGCCTCTGCCCCTGGGATTATGCGGCAGGCGCCCTGCTCGTGGAGGAAGCCGGCGGCATTGTCAGCAGCCTGCAGGGCCTGCCCATAACTTATGACCAAAAACAGGAAGTGTCAGCCAGGGCGCCCATGGTGGAACTGCTGCCCTATCCCCAGACCTCAAAACTCACTGTTTGCAATATATAACACGGAAAGGGTATCACAATGATTCGATATGCCAACGAGAATGACTTTACCAAATTAAAGGAATATGACCGCCATATCTCCGAAGCAGAATTAAGACGCAGCATCACCTCTAACAGAGTTCTCGTTATGTATCAGAAAGACATTTTAGTGGGATGGCTGCGTTTCAATCTGTTCTGGGACAATACACCGTTTATGAACATGCTGTATTTCCTGGAGGAATACAGGGGAAAGGGGTACGGCAGGCAGCTGACTGTCTTCTGGGAGGAAGAAATGCGAAACAACGGATTCAAAATGGTCCTGACCTCCACACTGTCAAATGAACAGGCGCAGTTTTTCTACCGGAAAATCGGATATACCGACTGCGGCTCCCTGCTGCTTCCAAAGAAACCCCTGGAAATTATTATGCGAAAGTATTTGACATGACATACATCCCTTACCACCCATAAACCTCATAAGCCGTATACGCATGGTCAAAATGGTACCCAAGCTTCTCCGCAAGCGCCACGGACCACGGATTCTGGGCATCCCAGCTAGGATACCATCCCCTTTTCCTGCACTCCAAGATCAGCTTTGCCCCGCAGACACAGGCAAGACCCTTCCTGCGGTAATCCTCCCTTGTGTCAATCTCGATCTCAATGCCGCCCCTGTATCCAGAATAGGACGAGGCTCCCGACACGGGCTCCCCGTCCTTCAGGATCACGACCCCCAGACCGTACTCCCGGTATAATTCGTAATCTTCATACTGGGATACCCAGTCCCTGCACCAGGGAATCTTCCCGCACCGCAGGAACAACTCCTCGTCCATCATCTTCAGCTCATATTCCTCCGGCAAGGCCGCCACTGCCGTCTTCAGACGCTCCAGGACTTCCCCCCTGAAGATATCCGGCTCCTTCCGGATGGCATACCTGGCCACTTTTTTCGCCAGGGGATAATTTCCTGTAGAAGGAAAACATTCCTCGATCATCCCGGCCCAGTTTTCGTCCCGGGGCACCATGATCACAAAGTCCTGCCTGCAGTGCCCCGGCTTATACTGCACAAGCTCCCTGCAGGGTTTTCCCGTGAAAAAGCAGAAATCGCCCAGAAGCGCCATTGCCGAAACCGGTGCGTCGCCATCATCCCCATAGACATGCCCCATGATTCCCTGCAGACATGACCAGATCATGGTCTCCTCCCATCCCGCAAACAAAAGCGCAGCCTTCTCTTTCTGCCTGATCTCAGCTATCATTTTACATCCCTGCCTTCCATATTCTGAATTTTATACCAAGTACTTTCCTCAGCTCCAAATGCTTATTTATCTGTCTTCTTTTTAAGTTTTACCAACAGAATAACTGTAACAGCTGCTACAATAAACACAAGCGCTGCCGCAGTGGCCGCCATAGCCGGGTTTACTTTCGGCTTGATACGATTTGCTCCCCTTGACTGTGCCTCCGCCGCTGCCGTGCCATCTGTTTCTGTCCCTGCCTTTATGGTTCCATTCACTCCCTGTTCCACTACCGTTCCATCCGCTCTTCCCTTCACCCCGGACTCCGTCCCTGCCATACCATATGCAGCCCCCGGAAAGCCATCCGGATAAAGCTGTACATAATCCGCCGTGGGATCATCCAGGCATATCCATTTATCCCTGTGTCCGTAATAGTACCCCACATGACACCAACTGTTTCCGTTCCCGTCATCATATACGTGCTGGTACGCAGGCTCGCTTTCCAACTGCATGGTTACGTACTCCTCAGAGCCAGGATATTTCCAGAGGAGGACAGACTCCCCAATGTATTCCTTATCCAGGGAACCCTGCTCCTCCCTGATTTCCGCCGCATGTTCCTCCCTGAAGGAAATACTGTCATAGACCAGTTCCATATATTCCATGGGCATCCACCCGATATTGCCGCCATAATCGTCAAATATACCCCATACGATCCCGTCGGCATCCTGATACGTATACTGGATACGCGCCCTGAATCCGTTCTCCCAGGTAAGCACGGCTATGGGCATCTCCGGACTCTTATACAAAATAACCTCTCCATCCGGACCGTTTGCCGTATATAAGCGATTCACATAAACACATTCCTCCGAATGTTTTTTATAAAAAGAATCCTCCGGTTCCCAGATCACATCCGCCCGGACACAAAGTCCACAAAACAGGAAGCATCCCACAACTGCCCATAAACACAATATTTTTTTCATAACCCCTCCTTTTCATGTACCTGAAACTGTTTCCGGCTCCCCACTGCTGCTCCCTGCCGTCCGCATTATGGAAAAGAACAGAAACGCCGAAACTTCCTGCATCAAAATCCCCTGCCACATATCCCCATAAGCCACCGTCCGCCCAACCAGGAGCAGACGTTTGCCGCCACTGCCAATAAATAAGGCCTTTCGATCCCCCATCCGGGCTTCCCGGCAAAACAGCGGTAAACATAAGCCTCCACCGCCACCACCAACACTTCCACCGCCAACTGCACCGGCACTTCCGCGGCGGACAGACAGATTCGTCCAAGCCAGCAAAACAGCACGGCAGGCGGATTCGTCAGCACATTCACCAGTACCACGATCACGCCCCATCGTCTTCCCCTCTCCCGCTTTCCCCTGCGAAGCTGAAAACAGGCTGCTATACCAAGTCCGCCTGCCCCGCGAAGCAGATAACAGGCCACGGCCAGTTCAATCCCCATGGTCAGCGCCAGGGAAACGCCGAACATCTCCACCAAATATACTGCCATCCCCTCTCCTTCCAATTCCTGCCCACAACAACAGCAGCGAAAGAATGCTGCCCGCACATCCCGCCACACTGCCTTCCACCGGCAGCAGCGCCCCGAAATATACCGGCAGAAAGCCCAGAAACAGCGCAAAAGTCAGAAAGCCAAAGGCAAACCCGGGCCTGTCCGGCATCGCGCAGGCCATCCCGTACAAAGTCATGGGCATGGTCATATTAAAGAAAAACACTGCCGCCAGTCCCGGAACCATATTTGAGGAAAACAGATAACACAGGGCCGCCGCGCCAAGGGAAGCCGCCGCCGTTCTCCAGAACCCCCACTTAGCCGCGCCAAAACCTCCCGCCACTTTGCCGCCCACCAGGGCAAGAACCGCCAGGATTCCCGGAAGAATTCCTTTTTTCCAGGGAAAAGTACTCGACATCCCGATATATGACCGCAGAATGACCACCCCGAAACAGCTGATCGCGGCCCCGAACCATTTACCTTCCGGTCCGGGAACCGCAGCAGTGCCGTTAATCTCCTCCGCAGAACCGTTCCCGTAACGTCTCCCCACAAACTCCACACACAAAAGCCCCGCCGAGAGGAGGCATGCTGCCAGGATTCCCGCATCCCGGCCCCCTTGTTTTGCCGCCATTGTCCCCAGGTACAGCCCTAGTGCCCCGGGCGCCACAAACACCCCGAGTCCCCTGCCTTTCCAGCCTCCCCTCCGATCCTCCTCCATGGTTCCCACGCCGCCTCCTACATGGAACAGCGCGTTTCCGATTCCCAGGATTACCGGATGGGTAAAAACCCCCGCAGCCGTGAAAAGTACCCCTGTCACAACGGCCGCAAATGCGTAATCCACCGCTTTGGGCCTGTCTACCGGCAATTTGCTGTAACGTCCCTCCCGCAACTGTTCCGTTTCCATATCTTCTGACCGCACTTCTGCAATCCCGGCCTTCTCCGACAGCGCCCCTGCTGCACCAGTCTCTTCCCCCAGGGCATCCAAAACCACCCCGAAAGGCATCTGCATGGCAAAGGCACAGAAATTATACAGCAGGCTATAAAGATAGTCCTTCTCCCGTTGCAGGAACACGCCGAACATTGCCAGGGCGCACAGACCGTCCACCAACAAATGCAGAACGGAATAGACCGCCACCCTCTGTATACTTCCTTTTCCCCTCCTGCTTCTCCTCCCGTCCAAACGCCGTCACCTCCGCCTTACCTGCCTGTATCACTGATTATACTATAAAATGAATCATATTAAAATGAATTATTTGATATTAGTTACAAATGTTCTTGCCTTTTTTCTTTTTTCCTGTATAATAAGGTCAATCATTATACTCCATATTTCGAATAATGTGTATCTAAGAACAGCATACACCAGACTTGCAAGGAGAAACCCCATGCGAAAAAAAGGATTTGCCATTCTGTGTGCCGTATTCATTTTCACGGCAGGCTGCTCCGCCCGGGAGGATGTCCCTGCCGGAATTTCCAGGGTGGAAGAATGCTCTTTTTCCCTGAAACAGATCTCCCTGTTTGACGAGAAGACAGGCTGGGCTTTGTCCTCCGAAAACCAGGTGCTTTTTTACAGAGGACGGTCCGGAATCGTTTAGCGTTATCAGGGAAATCCCTGGGACAGGCAGCCAGATGCCTGGCCCCGTGAGCGCTGCCTTTCCGGATGAACATACTGCGTATACCGCATATTTTTCCCCTGACCAGGTACATTTGATTGTGGAATCTACTGCCGACAGGGGCGCCTCCTGGCAGCAGACTTCCATCGAATATAGCAGCTTATGTGACAGCTGTGACGCCGGAAAAGCTTATCTTGATTTCACCGATTCCCGGAAAGGTTACCTGCTGTACTGCTCCACTCCCGCCGCCGGGAAGATGACCAAGATTCTGCTGCGCACGGCAGACGGAGGAAAAAGCGAGGGACAGCTCTATACCGCAGTTCCATAGGAAATTATAAGGAAACCCTGCAGGTCTTTCTTCTGTGCCCGAAGACTGGCCTATACCGCAGTGGCATAGATAATTCTAAGGAAACTGTTCACAACAGCCGGAATACACAGAAAGGAATTTATCATGGACTTCTATCAGCGCATGGCTGTCGTCTGCCGCCGCATTCCCGCAGGCTGCGTGGCCACTTACGGACAAATCGCCCTATTGTGCGGCAGCCCCCGCAACGCCCGCCAGGTAGGACACGGGCTGAAATGCGGCCTGGCCGGAAAAGACATCCCGGCCCACCGGGTAGTGAATGCCAGTGGAATCCTCTCCGGGGCAGCATATTTTGATACACCTGACCTGCAGAAAATGCTCCTGGAAAAGGAAGGAGTAACGGTAACCCAGAACCCTGACGGTGCCTGGAAAGTAAACCTGAATATTTTCGGTTGGAAAAATACCCTGGAAGAAGCCCGGTTCCTGAAAAAGGCCTTCCTGGAAGGAAATTCCCTGGCGGATACCGCGCTCCCGTAGGAAATTTCCCCGCCGGATGCCGCATCACGCTGCAGGAATGCCTTCCCCCAGGCCATATCCGAAAGGCCGGAAACCGCGCCGTCAGTTTACTTCCTCCACAATCCCCAGGAACACCGGAACGTTTTCCTCCCTGTCCAGAATCATGTATACAAAAGGCCTGTCCAGGTACACAGTCCGCACCTGGGGCGGCTCCAGCATGGCGCATTCGTCCTTCATTTCCACAGCGGTGGCTGCGCCTGCCTTCGTGCCACTCTCGTCCACCGCAATAAAGGTTTTGTGCAGCACTCTGCCGATATAGATGTTCCCGCTCCGGGAATATCCAATCCCGCTGAAATCCGCCCTGTTAGAATCAAAGGCATCCGCCATCCCCATCTCCTGCAGTACTTTGTTCATCGTGATACTGTATTCACTCTTATATTTCGGGATCCCGGCCTCCACCTGAACCTCCAGGGGATTTGCAAGGATTTCCCGAAGCTTCGCTCCGTCCAGGGCAGCTACATATTCCTGAACCGTCATGCCCTCCCGGGGCAGAAGGGCGGCAAAGGCATATTTTCCCCCTGCGTATTCCTTTATAAACCCTTCTCCCAGAGCATCCTCCAGGTACCACATTTCCGAGGAATACATCATATCCACGTTCTGCCCGGTTCCGTCCGCTTTGGTAAAGATGCCTTCCCTCACTTGGTAATCATGGTATATCTCCTGCCACTGTGCTTCAAAAGCCAGTGCATTCACCAGATACATGACTGCATCGCAGGGAATCTCATCCAGGATGTCCTCGATCATGCCGTCCGTATTCTCCTTCACCCACCCGTTGATCTCCTCCATGGCAGAAGAATCAAAAGGCACCCGGCGCAGACCGGCCCCGAACAGCTCCTCATTTTTCTCCAGGAACGCCTGCTCTACGGTAAACCGTTCATCCTCCGTAAACCAGATGCCGTTTGCCATGTTCAGCTTCCCTTTTTCTGCTTCCCCTTCTTCAAAACGTTCCTGGTAATCGGACAGATAGGCGGAAAGCTCCGGCACAGACATCCCGAATACCTCTTCCATCTGGGCCAGTGTTTCCCCTTCCGCGCCTCCTGCCGTCATGGCAAGGGCCGTCATCACGGACAGGGGGGACACCAGGATATTCGCGCTGCTTCCCGTCTCCAGGTATACGTCCATGGGCATGGAGGCATTGGGAGGAAAAAAGGCCGCGGCCTCCGCGCAGTGCTGCAGCAGGCGCAGTCCGAAATCCGTAACCACAACCGCTCCATCCGCTGCCTGCGCAGCTGCTGCCGTGTCACCTCCGCCACTCGCCGCCTGTACTCCTATATCTCTTCCATTACCTGCTTTCTGTACTCCTACACTACTTCCGTTTCCCGCTTCCGGTACCGCTGTACCACTTCCGTTTCCCGCTTCCGGTACTGTCGCACCGCTTCTATTTCCCGCTTCCGGTACTGTCGCACCGCTTCTATTTCCCGCTTCCGGTACCGCTGTACCTCTTTCGTTTCCCGCTTCCGGTACTGCTGCACCGCTTCCCCCATCCGTACGCAGCACATTTCCTGTACTGCTGCCATCCGTAAGCCCGGCATCCTCCCGTATGTCTGCCGCTCCCTGCCCCCGCGCTGCACCGAAATCCCCGGCCGTGCACCCGCATAAGCCTCCTATCAAACCTGCCAGAAATATCCCGCATAATATTTTCTGTATCCACTTTTGTCCCATATAAATCCGCCCTTTCCTTACCCTTTCAATGTCTCTGCCCCCGGTTCAGGAGTATATATTTTTCTGTTTTTCCGAAGACGGCTGCCAGGCTCCCCTGAACCGCCGCCCCTCCTACAGGTATTAACGAAAAACACGGAAAAAAGTTCCTGCCATTGCCCGGAAAAATAGAAACTTTCCTATTAGACAAAAAAGATGTGGAAAAGCAGTATTTCAAATCACTGCTTCTCCACATCCCTTATCCCCCAGAAATGAAACGCGCGAATCCTGAAAAACAGATACAATTTTCAGAATCCTGCCATCATCATGCCGATCAACTGATCCCTCTGTACAGCGTCCTGGGATCCCTTCACCTTAGACGCCAGGCCCTCCAACTCCAGTTTGTTCTCCGCGGCACGCATCAGCTTCTCCTGAAATTCCTTCTTTTCTTCCTCAGCCTTTGCCGCCCTTCTCTCCGCCCTCGCCCGGTTCTGCAGCTTTATGCTCTGTTCCATGGAATGCAGCAGTTGTGTCATATCGTTCATATTCTTACCTCCCGCCCCTGCAAATGCCGATCCTGTCCTGAATCAGCCTGTCACTTTCTCTGTTCTCGGTCTGTCCGCTTATTATATTTATCGGCTGTGCAGCCCGTTTCCGTAACCCTCTGCCCCGTTATTCCAATTTCAGTTAACAAGGCGGCTGTGATATCCCTTGCAATAGCCGATGCTTTAGCGCAGTTCTCTTCTAAGGTATCAATCCCGCTGTGCTCTGCGGTGTCCGTAACGTAGCGGATTGCGATAAACGGTATGCTGTAAGTAAACACTGCAAAGTCAGCATTTCAACAGATGACCACAAATTTTCTCAAATTGATTTAC
>CAJTSY010000018.1:4113-5477 GCA_910578995.1 uncultured Acetatifactor sp. | reverse complement strand
GACCGTTCTGCCAATACCAAAGACATCAAAAAGGGTACCAAAGGATTCCATTTCCTTTGATACCCACTTTTTTACTGTATTTCGAAACGATCAGTTTTTGACATTTGCGAGGCAGATTAATAATTGACGATCTTGCCGAAATCCGGCTTCAGGGAAGCGCCGCCCACCAGGCCGCCGTCAATGTCAGCCTGCGCAAACAGCTCTGCCGCGTTGGAAGCGGATACGGAACCGCCGTACTGAATGCGGATGGCTGCCGCTGTCCCATCGTCATATATCTCGGCGATGCAGTCGCGGATTGCCTTGCATACTTCCTCCGCCTGCTCTGTGGTAGCCACCTTGCCTGTGCCGATGGCCCAGATAGGCTCGTATGCGATAACTGCGGAAGCAGCCTGCTCAGCGCTTACGTTCAGGAACGCAATCTTGATCTGCTGACGCACAAAGTCAATGGTCACACCCTGCTCCCTCTGGGTCAGAGTCTCGCCGCAGCATACAATAGGAGTGATGCCGTGCTCGAAAGCCTTCAGAACCTTCTTGTTCACGGTCTCGTCTGTCTCGGCAAAGTATTCTCTTCTCTCGGAATGTCCGATGATCACATACTTCACGCCTGCATCCACCAGCATTGCGGGAGAAATCTCGCCTGTATAGGCACCCTTCTCCTCAAAGTACATGTTCTCGGCACCGATATGGATATTGGTGCCTTTTGCAGCCTCCATTGCGGGAATGATGTCAATGGCAGGTACACAGAATACTACATCCACATCATCATTTACTACAAGGGGTTTTAACGTATTAACCAATTCTACTGCCTGACTAGGAGTCATATTCATCTTCCAGTTGCCGGCAATGATCTTCTTTCTTGCCATGATCTGAATCCTCTGTTTTCTCTTTGATTTTTAGTGCTGCCACCGGGTCATGTTTCTCTCAAACTTCTCCGTGTAGGCATGTTTCAGTTCTTCGGCGGTTATACCATAGCACAGCATGATGTCATTGTAATACATCAGGACATCCGCCATTTCTTCCACCAGGTGGTTCCGCAGGCCGGCTTCCTCGATGGCCCTTTGATCTCCGTTTTTCTTTACGATGTCGATCACCTCGCCCACCTCCCCGATCATCCAGAGCAGTTTATTCTTACCTGTCTCCGCATTGATGGGTTCCCAGGCACCTTTGTAGTTCTCCTGGAGCTTTCGCTGCATTTCCAGCATCTCGTTGATGGAAAAATCTGCCATGTCGACCTCCGCTGTTTCTATATTTGTCATCCGCCGCTGCGACGCACGGCGTTGCGAGCCTATTGCATGGCTCATTGCCGTCTTTCTTATTTATCATCCGCCGCTGCGACGCACGGCGTTGCGAGCCTATTGCATGGC
>CAJTSY010000018.1:0-4013 GCA_910578995.1 uncultured Acetatifactor sp. | reverse complement strand
TTCTTATTTATCATCCGCCGCTGCGACGCACGGCGTTGCGAGCCTATTGCATGGCACATTGCCGTCTTTCTTATTTATCATCCGCCGCCGCAACGCCGGGAAGTACTTTGCCCTCGAGGAACTCCAGGGAAGCGCCGCCGCCGGTGGAGATGTGGCTCATCTTGTCGCCGAAGCCAAGCTGGTTTACAGCTGCCGCGGAATCACCGCCGCCGATGATGGTGGTAGCGTCGGTTTCTGCCAGGGCCTTGGCCACTGCGATGGTGCCTGCAGCCAGGGTAGGATTCTCGAACACGCCCATGGGTCCGTTCCAAACAACGGTCTTGGCGCTCTTCACAGCCTCGGCATACATTTCGGCGGTCTTGGGTCCGATATCGCAGCCCTCTCTGTCAGCGGGCATTTCCTCTACGCCGTATACTTCCACTTCAATGGGAGCGTCAATGGGGTTGGGGAATGCGGCCACGGTCACGGAGTCAACGGGAAGCAGCAGCTTCTTGCCCAGTTTCTCGGCCTTTGCAATCATTTCCTTGCAGTAATCGATCTTCTCATTGTCCACCAGGGAACGTCCGATCTCATAGCCCTGCGCCTTCAGGAAAGTATAAGCCATGCCGCCGCCGATGATCAGGGTATCGCACTTCTCAAGCAGGTTGGAGATCACGTTCAGCTTGTCCGCAACCTTTGCGCCGCCCAGAATGGCTACGAAAGGACGAACCGGATTCTCCACCGCGTTGCCCAGGAAGTTGATTTCCTTCTGCATCAGGTATCCAACCGCATTCTCGCCGCCCTTTGCGGTGATACACTTGGTAACGCCTTCCACGGAAGCATGGGCCCTGTGGGAGGAGCCGAATGCGTCGCATACGTACAGGTCAGCCAGGTCAGCCAACTCTTTGCTGAACTCCTCGCCGTTCTTGGTCTCTTCCTTGCCGCGGAAACGGGTATTCTGAAGCAGGACCACATCCCCTTCCTTCATGGCCTCCACAGCCTTGGTTGCAGCCTCACCGGTTACGTTGTAATCGGAAACGAATACAACTTCCTTTCCCAGCTTCTCGGACAGTCTCTTTGCTACAGGAGCCAGGGACTCGCCTTCGTTGGGGCCGTTCTTTACCTTGCCCAGGTGGGAGCACAGAATAACCTTGCCGCCGTCACCTATCAGCTTCTGGATGGTAGGCAGGGCAGCTACGATACGTGTCTCGTCTGTAATCTCGCCGTTCTTTAAAGGTACATTAAAATCACACCTTACCAGAACTCTCTTGCCCTTTGCGTTGATGTCATCAACGGATTTCTTGTTCAAGCCCATTTCTTTCAATCCTCCATTTTTCAAAGTTTCTTTTCACATCTTATAATCCAAACTTTCCTTTGCGATGAAAAGGAGGCCCGGTCCAAAGACCGGACCCCCTCAAGGTCGTCACTTGCGGCAGGACATCGCACAAAGCAAATGCGTTTGCCTGCATTCTTCCCTGCGAAATTCAGACTCTCCCAGGCATCACAGTAAAACCCGAGGCTTCCTCTCACATTATGCCAGCTCGCTGAAATACTTGATGGTACGAACCATCTGGGAAGTATAGCTGTTCTCATTGTCATACCATGAAACAACCTGTACCAGGGAGTTGCCGTCTTCCATCTTGGAAACCATAGTCTGGGTTGCATCAAAGATGGAGCCGTAGGTGCTTCCTACAACGTCGGAAGAAACGATCTCGTCCTCATTGTAAGCGAAGGACTCGGTAGCGGCAGCCTTCATAGCAGCATTGATGCCTTCCTTGGTAACCTCGCCCTTAACAACGGCTACCAGGATTGTGGTGGAGCCTGTAGGGGTGGGAACGCGCTGTGCAGAACCGATGAGCTTGCCGTTCAGCTCAGGGATAACAAGGCCGATAGCCTTGGCTGCGCCGGTGGAGTTGGGAACGATGTTGCATGCACCTGCGCGGCTTCTTCTCAGATCGCCCTTTCTCTGAGGTCCGTCAAGGATCATCTGGTCGCCTGTGTAAGCGTGAACGGTGGTCATGATACCGCTCTGGATAGCAGCGAAATCGTTCAGGGCCTTAGCCATGGGAGCCAGGCAGTTGGTGGTGCAGGAAGCTGCGGAGATAACGGTATCCTCAGCCTTCAGGGTGTCGTGGTTTACATTGTAAACGATGGTAGGAAGATCGTTTCCTGCAGGAGCAGAGATAACAACCTTACGTGCGCCGGCAGTGATATGTGCGCTTGCCTTCTCTTTGGAGGTATAGAAACCGGTACACTCCAGAACCACGTCTACCTTCAGCTCGCCCCAGGGAAGGTTCTTAGCGTCTGCTTCTTTGTAGATGGTGATGGTCTTGCCGTTGACGGTGATATTGTCCTCGCCTGCCACTACAGAATCAGCATATTTGTACTTGCCCTGTGAAGAGTCATACTTCAACAGATGAGCCAACATCTTGGGGCTGGTCAAATCGTTGATTGCTACTACCTCATACCCTTCAGCGTCAAACATCTGTCTGAATGCCAGACGGCCAATACGGCCAAAACCATTGATTGCTACTCTTACAGCCATTTTTAGATTCCTCCTGAATTTTATATTTTCCGGCTGTCCCCCAAAAGACAGGGGAAACGCCGTTATTGCACCTTTCAGTGTACTTTCCGAAAATCCCCGGCGCATGTCTCCCGCTCCAAAAGGCAGGCCGCCGGATACTTCCCCGCACACTTGTCAGCAAGGATATTTTACCCAATTTTACAGGATAATTCAAGATGTAAATGAAAAATAATTGCCAGGATTTCGGAAATTTTACAGATTGTTTAGAAATTGCGGCACATCTATGCTATAATGTCACTGTCTGTAAAAGAAATCTGCCCTCCGGCGAAGGAAACTGCCCGAAACCCAACCGTTCCGGGGTGTCTCCCTTATGCATTCTGCCACGGGCATGCCGTGAAGAATGTGTTGTTTTACTCAGTCGGAGTAAATTTAAAAAAAGTGGAAAGGAATAGCCTACGCCTATGTCAATTACAGCGGACTGCCATCTGCACTCCTCCTATTCAGGAGATTCGGACACCCCCATGGAAGAGATGATTCTCCAGGGGATCCGGCAGGGATTATCCACCCTGTGTTTTACGGAACATAATGATTTCGACTATCCGGTTTACCCGGATCTGCCGGAGAATTTCTTTCTTCTGGACACGGATTCCTACCGTCTGGGCCTGGGCCGCCTGAAGGAGAAATACCGGGACCGTATCCGGCTGCTGTTCGGGGTGGAACTGGGCCTGCAGCCTGAAGCCGCCAGGGCCAATGCGCTTTACGCCAACTCTGGTGAATTTGATTTCATCATCGGCTCCACCCATGTATGCCGCGGAAAGGATCCCTATTATCCGGGCTTTTTCGAGGGCCGTGACAAAGAGAGCGCCATACGGGAATATTTCGAATCCATCCTGGAAAATGTGGAGAAATTCTCGGAATTTGACGTGTATGGACACCTTGATTATGTGGTGCGGTACGCCCCTGGCAAAGAAAAATGGTACGCCTATGAAAATTACAGGGATATTCTGGACCGGATTCTGAAGCTCCTTCTGGAGAAGGGAAAGGGCATTGAGCTGAACACCGGCGGGCTCAAAAGCGGCATGCGGGAAATGCATCCCTGCAGGGAGATTCTGCGGCGTTACCGGGAACTTGGGGGCGAGATTATCACCGTGGGTTCCGATGCCCATAATGTTCCGAATATCGGAACATATTTTGACCGAGCTGCAGATGTTTTGTGTGAATGCGGTTTTCGGTATTACTGCATTTTCGAAAAAAGAAAGCCGAAATTTCAAAAACTATAATATGTATTCACAGAATAAACACCCCCAGACAAAAAGTCAAGAGGTTTCCGGACGGAATTTCGACGGAAAATTTCCATAAAGAGGATTAAAGTGGAGAATCCCCGGCACACGGCCGGGGATTCTCCTATTACTTATGAGGGGGGAGATAGTGATTTTCATCAACTATCTGAAAATCATTTTACTATTAAAATGTGTCCAAACTGTGTTTATATTCTAATATAACTCTAAAA
>CAJTSY010000017.1 GCA_910578995.1 uncultured Acetatifactor sp. | reverse complement strand
TGAAAATTTTATAAAAATCTTGCACACTTCTGAATTTTGGTGTATATTGTTTCACGACGGATATTTTATTATAGACGTGCATATGGTATCTGATACGGAGAAAGATGTAAGGGGGTCTGGTATGGCAAAATATCTGGTAATCGTGGAATCTCCCACAAAAGTGAAGACAATTAAGAAATTTTTGGGTTCCAGCTATGAGGTTGCTGCCACCAACGGACACGTTCGCGATTTGCCCAAGAGTTCGTTGGGGATAGATATCGAGCATGGGTACGAGCCGAAATACATTACCATCAGGGGAAAGGGCGATGTGCTTGCCCGCCTGCGCAAGGAAGTCAGGAAGGCGGAAAAGATCTATCTGGCAACTGACCCTGACCGGGAGGGGGAGGCTATTTCCTGGCACCTTCTCTATGCCCTGAAGCTGGAAGATAAGCTGCAGGAGAAAAAAGTATACAGGATTACTTTTAACGAGATTACGAAGAGCGCGGTAAAGGAGTCCCTGAAGAATGCCAGGGAGATCAATATGAACCTGGTGGATGCGCAGCAGGCCAGGCGCCTTTTGGACCGTATGGTGGGATACCGGATCTCGCCCTTGCTGTGGAACAAGATCAAGAGGGGCTTAAGCGCCGGACGGGTGCAGTCGGTGGCCCTGCGCATCATCTGTGACAGAGAGGAAGAGATCAACGCCTTTGTTCCGGAGGAATACTGGACCCTGGACGTGAACCTGAAGGTAAAGGGCGAGAAGAAACCCATCACCGCAAAATACTACGGCACCCTGAATGAGAAAAAGTGCATCAGGGACAGAGCCAGTGCGGAGGCGGTCATGGACTCCCTGAAAGACGCGAAGTACAGTGTCCGGGAAGTGAAGAAAGGGGAACGGCTCAGGAAGGCGCCCCTTCCTTTTACCACATCCACCCTCCAGCAGGAGGCCAACAAGGTGATGAATTATTCCGCCCAGAAGACCATGCGCCTGGCCCAGCAGCTTTACGAAGGCGTGGATCTTAAAGGGGAGGGTACAGTGGGGCTTATCACATATCTGAGGACGGATTCCACCCGGATATCCGCGGAAGCGGAGAAGGCGGCGACGGACTTTATCAGGGCAGGCTATGGGGAGCCCTGGCTTTCCCTGGTTCAGGAGGAGAGGAAGAGCGGCCAGAAGATACAGGACGCCCATGAGGCCATCCGTCCCACGGACGTGCGCAGGACGCCCGAGATGATAAAGGAGCAGATGCCCAGGGATCTGTTCAGGCTCTATCAGCTGATCTGGAAGCGCTTTGTGGCGAGCCGTATGAGCCCGGCCAGATACGAGACCACATCCGTGAAGATACAGGCCGGGGAGAGCGTCTTTACCCTGGCGGCTTCGGCGCTGCGCTTTGAGGGATTTATGAAAGTTTACAGTCCCAGGGATGAGGAAGAGGAGGCCAATACCCTCAGCGTGGGGCTTGGCAGGGACAGCGCCCTTTCCTTTGCGTCCTTTGACCCCCGGCAGCATTTTACCCAGCCCCCGGCCCACTATACGGAGGCGTCTCTTGTGCGGGAACTGGAAGAACTGGGGGTGGGGCGTCCCAGCACTTACGCGCCCACCATCTCCCTCATCATGGGAAGGCATTATGTGGTGAAGGAGGGGAAGAACCTCTATGTGACGGAACTGGGAGAAGCTGTGAACAACATGATGAAGGAGGCTTTTCCTTCCATTGTGGACGTGAATTTTACCGCAAGTATGGAGAAGCTGCTGGACAGCGTGGAGGAAGGGGAAGTGAAATGGAAGACCGTAGTCTCCAATTTCTACCCGGATCTGGAGGAAGCGGTGGAGGCGGCGGAGAAAGCCCTGGAGCATATCTCCATTGAGGACGAGGTCAGCGATGAAGTGTGCGAGCTGTGCGGCAGGCAGATGGTGATCAAATACGGTCCCCATGGACGTTTTCTGGCCTGTCCCGGTTTTCCGGAATGCCGCAACACCAAACCGTATTTTGAAAAAATCGGGGTGGCCTGCCCCAGGTGCGGCAAGGACATTGTGCTGAAAAAGACCAAGAAGGGAAGGAAGTACTACGGGTGCATAGACAATCCGGAGTGTGATTTTATGGTCTGGCAGAAGCCTTCCGGGGAAAACTGTCCCGACTGCGGTTCGCCCCTTCTGGTGAAAGGGAACAAGCTGGTGTGCGCAAATCCGGAGTGCGGATTTCACACATTGTCTGAATTGTCCAGGAAATCTTAATCAATATAAAAAATTTAGGCATTTATACATTGTAATCGGACTGTGTTTATGATATAATTGTGGCTGTCAGCAAAGAGAGCGGTCGCTGAGCATCCATTTGTTTTGTTGGTCTCCTGGGCGAAAATGAAAGAAGTGCGAAGTGATTGCGCATGTCCATGAGCATCGGAATGGAGGGGTGCGTATGAGTAGTGTACAGCTTCTGGATAAAACCAGAAAAATCGGGAATCTGTTGCATAACAACAATTCCAGCAAAGTAGTCTTTAACGATATCTGCACTGTGATGAAGGAGATCCTCGATTCCAATGTCCTTGTCATCAGCCGCAAAGGCAAAGTTCTGGGGATTGGAAAGGCTGAAGGAGTAAAGCCCATAACGGAACTGATAGACGAGAACGTGGGCGGCTTTGTTGATGCCATGCTGAACGAGAGGTTGCTGGGGGTTCTTTCCACCAAGGAGAATGTGAACCTGGCTACACTGGGATTTGAGAGTACGGACGTGAAGAAGTTTCAGGCCATTATCACCCCTATCGACATCGCGGGGGAGAGGCTGGGGACTCTGTTCATATATAAGTGCGACGTCCAGTATGATATAGATGACATTATTTTGTGCGAGTACGGGACCACAGTGGTGGGATTGGAGATGCTGAGGGCGGTGAGCGAGGAGAATGCTGAGGAGAGCCGCAAGGTGGCCGTGGTAAAGTCGGCCATCAGTACGCTGTCTTTCTCGGAGATGGAAGCCATCACCCATATTTTTGACGAGCTGAACGGTATGGAGGGTATCCTGGTGGCCAGTAAGATAGCAGACAGGGTGGGTATTACCCGTTCGGTTATTGTGAACGCGCTGAGGAAATTTGAAAGTGCGGGAGTGATAGAGTCCCGTTCATCGGGAATGAAAGGGACATATATTAAAGTATTGAACGATGTGGTGTTTGATGAGATCGAGGAACTTAAGCGCCAGAACGGGCGCGGCTGATAAGATGAAAGTACATACTCAAACGGATTTGGAGTGACCGGAGGTTATTTGACCGGAGGTTATTTGGCCCGGGGTCACTGGATAAAGGGACTTATTGTGGTACGGCAGTGGAGAACGGAAGGGTTTCCCTGTTGTTTTAAGTCCCTTTTCTTTTTTTGGAACGGTACTTTTTACCGCAATACAGAATATTATTTTGGAAAAATAAGTTAATTCAAGTTGTGTCTTGTACTTTTCGCTGAAATTTAATATAATGGAAGTCGACGGGTATGATGGCAGCTTTTTAATATGAATTCCTACATAGACAAAATTACGGTGGAAGGAGAGGGAAATGTTTCAGTCAAGTGTATTTGATTATGTAAATGTGCTGGATAAGGCGGCAGATGCCTGCTGGCTTCGCAATGATGCCATCGGGAATAATCTTGCCAATGTGGATACTCCCGGTTATAAAAGGCAGGATGTGGCCTTTGAGTCCGTGCTGAAGAGGGAGTTGGGTAATTTCCGCTGCAGGACCATGGATTCGAAGGTGTCCTCCATTGAGCTTGACAGGCTGACACCTGCGATATTCACGGATCATGGAAATTATTCCTACCGTCTGGATAAGAATAACGTGGATGTGGATACGGAAGGTGTGATGCTGGCGGAGAATCAGCTGAAATACCAGGGGCTCATGGTGGGCATTAACCAGGAGTTTGTGAATCTGCAGACCGTAATGAAGTAACGGGGGAAATGCAGGTTTTGGGAATGAACCGGCGGAGACACACATACAGGAGAGAGGAGACGGAACATGAGCTTGTTTTCTGCTTTTAATATTAATGCCACGGGAATGACGGCGGAGAGATACAGGATGGATGTCATCTCCGAGAACGTGGCCAATGCCAACACCACGCGCACTGCGGATGGCGAACCCTACCGCAGGAAGGTGGTGGCTTTTGCCGAGAAGGAGAACCAGGCTTCCTTCAGTCACGTGTTGGGAAGGTTGGGGGAAAAGACGCATATACATTCCAAGTCGGGAACCAATGCCAACATGACGCATACCCATGAGTTCGTGCATACCCATACACGGCAGGGATATACGGGGCAGGGCGTCAGGGTCAGCGGCCTGTACGAGGATCATGTCACGGAGATGAACATGGTGTATGACCCTGCCCATCCCGATGCGGACGAGAACGGATACGTGACGTATCCCAACGTGAATATTATCACGGAAATGACGAACATGATCGACGCAAGCCGCGCCTACGAGGCCAACGCAACCGCGTTCAATGCCACCAAGTCCATTGTACAGAGGGGATTGGAGATCGGTTCATAAAGAGTCTCAGGACAGCTGTAGCTGAAGTTGGAGTTTGAAAGAGGGAAGGCATACATATTATGGATTTGTCGGCGATTACACCAGTAAATGGACTGAACGGAGTCACAGAGACAGCCCCGGCAGGGCGTACCGCTTTTACCGGGCTTTCCGCGGAAAAGGAAGACAGGACAGAGGGTATTTTGTTTGATGCTTTTTTAAATTCCGCCATCAATAACATAAAGACTACAAACGAGTATCTGTCCGATGCCGAGGATATGAATATCAAGTTTGCGTTGGGGGAGACGGATAACGCCCACGACCTGACCATTGCCCTGCAGAAGGCTTCCACGGCCCTGCAGTACACGGTGGCTGTCAGGGACAGACTGCTGGATGCATACAAGGAACTGATGCAGATGCAGATCTGATATTGTTTCACATGACCGCGGTATTGGGAGTTAATATGAGGAATTTAGAAATGACTAGGAGAGAAGTACCATGGCTGACAAGCTAAAAGAGATACCGGGAAAAATACTGGATTGGTGGAAGAAATTCACCAGCAGGCAGAGGACCATTATCGTAATCATGGCTGCCGCTGTGGTGTTTACTTTTGTCATAATCGTGTATACATTCACCAAACCTGAATATACAAGACTCGGAACCTATGAGAATGCCACTACCGCGGCGGAGATTGTGGAGATTCTCAACGGAGCCGGCATTACCCACCGGGAGTCGGCCGACGCAAAGACGGTGGAGGTGCTGCGCACCCAGCTGGCCCAGGCAAATCTGGCCATTGCCGCGGAAGGGTATGTGCCGGATGATCTGAAGTACAGCGATTTCGTGCAGACTGACATGTCCACCACCACGGCGGACATGTTAAACCAGACTACCGACTACTATCAGAAATATATCGAGAACATGTTCATGAAGGCCCCGGCGGTAAAGGATGTGAGCGTCAAGCTGACCATGGCGGAGAATTCGGGATGGCTCAGCGATTCGGAGCAGGAATCCTTTGCATATATCCAGCTGACGGTTACGGATGAATTTACCCAGGCCAATGCCATGTCCATGGCAAAGGGCGCTGCCACCTGTATCGGGAACAAGACTACGGCCAATATTACCATCGTGGATCAGAATTTTAATACCCTGTTCGCCGGGGGAGACGAATACAACACCATGGGCGTGGCCAACTCCGTACAGGAACTGCAGAACCAGGCTGAGCTGATGGTCACCAACCAGGTGAAAAAGGTGCTGTTGGGGACAAAGCAGTACCAGATGATCGAGGTGGCCACCCACCTGAAAGTGGACTATTCCAATTATACCAGACAGGTCAAAGAGTACTACAGCGATGCCGACCATCCTAACGGATATCCCTACCACGAGGATACTTTTTCATCCGAAACCACAAATGATGTGGAAGGGATACCGGGAACGGATTCCAACGGAGAGGATCTGACGGGTTATGTGAATCCGGATTCCAACGGGGGCTCCGCATCCTCCAACGAGCACTCCCTTGATACTCAGTGGAGCGAGTCGAATACAGTGACCAACGGAGCGGCGGGGAGTATTGACTACGATGCTTCTTCTGTATCTGTTTCCATGGTCCGTTACAGGGAGTATTTTGAGGATAATGTCGAAAGGCAGGGACTCCTGGAGGGTATCACCTGGGAGGATTTCAAGGAGGCAAACAGGGAGAGCACCAAGCAGGAGGTGGATTCCGAGTTTTTCCAGATGGTTGCAAACGCCAGCGGCATCAGCGCGGATAAAGTGACCATCATCGCCTTTGAAGAGCCCAGGTTCTATGATAAGGAAGGCTTCAGCGTCAGTGCCACCGATATAGCAAGCATCGTTTTGATTCTGCTGATTCTGGCCCTGCTGGGGTTTGTGATCCTGCGCAGCATGGGGCCCAGGAAGAAGGCAGTGGAGGAGGAGCCGGAGCTGCCGGTGGAGGAAATGCTCCAGTCTACGCAGCCTGAGTCCACTATAGAGGATATCGATGTGGAGACCAAGTCCGAGACCCGCAAGATGGTTGAAAAGTTTGTGGATGAGAATCCCGAGGCAGCGGCAAACCTGCTGCGGAACTGGTTGAACGAGGATTGGAATTAACGTTAAAAGAGGTACATATATCATGCCAAAGACTGCAGCGAATGAAGGGGGAATCAGGGGTATACAGAGAGCGGCCATCCTGCTCATTTCCCTTGGACCGGAGCGTTCCGCCGGTATTTTCAAACATTTGAAGGAAGAGGAGATCGAGGAGCTGACCCTGGAGATCGCCAATACCAGAAGCGTGACTCCCCAGGTGAAGGAAGACGTGATTAATGAATTTTATGAGGTATGCCTGGCACAGCAGTATATCGCGGAGGGCGGTATCGGTTATGCCAGGGATCTGTTGGAGAAGGCCCTTGGCTCCGAGAAGGCCATGGATGTAATCGGCAAGCTGACGGCGTCCCTGCAGGTGAAGCCTTTCGAGTTTGTGCGTAAGACAGATGCCACCCAGCTGATCAACTTTATCCAGGATGAGCATCCTCAGACGGTTGCCCTGATCCTGTCCTACCTGGCGCCCCAACAGGCGGCCCAGGTGGTATCGGCCCTGCCTCCCGAGAAACAGGCGGACGTGGCACGGCGTATCGCCGTTATGGACCGCACCAGTCCAGAGGTGATCAAGGAGGTGGAGAAAGTCCTGGAATCCAAGCTTGCAAGCCTTGTCAATCAGGATTACACCATCATCGGCGGTGTGGATGCCGTTGTGGAGATCCTCAATACAGTGGACAGGGGAACGGAGCGCCACATTATGGAGACTCTGGAAGTGGAAGTGCCGGAGCTGGCGGAGGAGATCCGAAAGAAGATGTTTGTGTTCGAGGATATTCTGCTTTTGGACGACAGGGCAATCCAGCGTGTGCTGCGTGACGTTGAGAACAACGATCTGGCCGTAGCACTGAAGAATGCCAATGAAGAAGTGAAGAATGCCATCTTTAACAATGTATCCAAACGTCTTGCCGTCATGATCAAGGAGGACATGGACTTTATGGGGCCTGTCCGTATGAAGGATGTGGAAGAGGCACAGCAGAAGATAGTCAATATTATAAGGAAACTTGAGGATGCAGGGGAGATCGTAATCTCCAGAGGCGGAGGTGACGAGATCGTTGTATAGTAATCTTCTGAAAAGAATCTATATGCCTGTGACTGCTGATGAGGAGAAACGGGTCATTGACAGTGACGAAGTGGTCAGAAGGCGCCTGGAAAAGCTCGTTCAGGAGGAACGCGGCGGGAGCGGGGAAGGTTTTGTGTCTGGCCTGATTCCTGCTGAAGTTCTGGAAGCCCCTGAGGACGGGGGCAATATCATCAAGGCCCAGGACGAGGCCCGTGAGATTCTGGAACAGGCCAGGGCGGAGGCTGAGGGCATAGTGGCGGCAGCCAGGGCGGAGGCTGAGCGTATCCGGGCTGATGCGAAGGCCCAGGCGGAAGCCGAGAAAGTGCAGGCTGTCAGCCAGGCCAGACAGCAGGGCTATAACGAAGGCCTTGTGAAGGCCCAGGCACGTGAAGGGGCAATGGAGCAGGAGTACCAGGAGAAGGCCCGCAGCCTGGAACAGGCATACCAGGAACAGATCGATATTCTGGAACCTAAATTTGTGGACACCATCACGGGGATATATGAGCATATCTTTCAGGTGGATCTTTCGTCCCACCGTGAACTGCTGACATCGTTGATCTCCTCGGTTCTGCACAATCTGGAGGGAAGCCGCAGCTTTATTATCCATGTATCCAGGGATGACTATCCTTATGTAAGTATGCAGAAGAAGCAGCTGGCGGCAGGAGTGGTTTCCGAGAATACCAGTGTGGATGTGGTGGAGGATCTGACCCTTGGCAGGAATGCCTGCATGATTGAGACGGAGAACGGCATTTTCGACTGCGGACTGGGTACCCAGCTGTCGGAGCTGAAGCGCCAGCTGATGCTTCTGGCCTGGACAGGGGAAAGGGAGTAAGGAGGAATTTTTTTGCGGACGGGGAATATAGACTTCGCAAAATATAATAGAGTATGGGACCAGACTTTTTATAAGAAAAAGGGTAAGGTTGTCAATGTGGTGGGACTGACCATCGAGTCTGCGGGTCCGGATGCAAAACTGGGCGACATCTGCCAGATTACCCCGGAGGGGGAGGGCAGGCCGGTTCTGGCGGAGGTGGTGGGTTTCAAGGACAGGAAAACCTTGCTGATGCCCTTTGATTCGGTGGATGGCATTGCGTTGGGCTGTATTGTTGAGAATACGGATAACCCCCTTCTGGTGACGGTAAGCGACGCCCTGTTGGGCAAGACGCTGAACGGTATGGGGGTTCCGTTGGACGGTACGCAGTTTGAGGGGGTCCCCTACCTGGTAGAGGCGGCACCGCCGGATCCCATGAGCAGGAAGATCATAGACGAAGTGCTTCCTCTGGGAGTAAAGGCCGTGGACGGTTTGATTACGGTGGGCAAAGGACAGAGGATCGGCATCTTTGCGGGTTCCGGTGTGGGAAAGTCCACCCTGATGGGTATGTTTGCCCGGAATACAAAGGCGGATATCAACGTCATTGCACTGATCGGGGAGCGGGGCCGTGAGGTAAGGGAATTTATAGAACGGGATCTGGGAGAAGAAGGAATGAGGAGATCCGTGGTAGTGGTGGCTACATCCGACCGTCCGGCGCTGGAGAGAAACAAGGCGGCGAAGACGGCTACAGCTATTGCGGAATATTTCCGGGACAGGGGAAAGGATGTGCTCCTGATGATGGACTCCCTGACCCGTTTTTCCATGGCCCAGAGAGAGATAGGGCTGGCCAGGGGGGAGCCCCCTGTGACCAGGGGCTATCCCCCCAGCGTGTACTCAGAGATGCCTAGGCTTCTGGAACGGGCAGGCTGCGCCGCCAGGGGATCCATCACAGGACTGTATACGGTGCTGGTGGACGGGGATGATTTCAACGAACCCATCACGGATACGGCCAGAAGCATACTGGACGGCCATATCATGTTGGACAGAAAACTGGGACATAAAAACCATTACCCTGCCATTGACATTTTGCAGAGTATTTCCAGGTGCATGAGCCAGATTGCTTCGAGGGAACACAAGCAGGCAGCCGGAAAGCTCAAGAATGTGGTGGCCACATACAATGAAGCCGAGGATCTGATCAACATCGGAGCATATAAGAACGGCAGCAATCCTTCCATAGATTATGCGATCTCCAAGATTGAGGCGGTGAACCAGTTCCTGTGTCAGGACGTGGAGGAAAAGTTTACTTTCGAGGAGAGCGTGGAGAGGCTGGAGAGGCTGTTTGAGAACCGCTGAAGATATGGCGTGAGGACAGAAAGGGAACGGCGATGGCAAGGTTTCGGTATTCCATGCAGAATATCCTTAATATCAAGCTGAAGCTGGAGACACAGGCAAAGCAGGAATTTTCCGCCGCAAAGGCAGCCCTGGACGAGGAGGAAGAGAGGCTTGGTCTGCTGTACCACAGAAAGGAAGAGTACGAGCAGGAGGCCGGAACCCTTTTGTCAGGCAGGCTGAACCTCCGGAAAATAGAGGAAAACAAGGCGGCGCTCCGCTGTATGGAGATCTACATAGTACAACAGCAGCAGAATGTGGATAAAGCATCCAGGGTGCTGGAGGCGGCCACGGAACGGCTGAAGCAGGTGAGGATAGAACGCAAGACCCATGAGACCCTGAAGGAAAAGGCCTTTGAAGAGTTTCTTATGGAGGAGAAGCGTCAGGAAAGCAAGGAAATCGACCAACTGACCAGTTACACTTACGGCCAGCGTAGAATGACAGAGAATGCGGGGCAGGAATCTGCCTGACGGATTCTGCCTGGGAGATGACATATGGCGAAGGATTTGAACTCTCTGGCTGCGCAAGCAGAAGAGGAGAAGACAAGGTTAAAAGAAGAGAAGAAACAGCTGAAAAAGGACAGGAAGGCCCAGAAAAAGGAGGCAAAGCGCAGGGCTGCCGAGATTGAAAAGCAGGAAGAGGCGCTCGGGGACGACGGCGGAAGCGGTTTTGTCACTTTTGGGGCCACTTTGCTGATTGTGGCCCTGTGGGTGGCGATTGTCTGCGTGGTGGTCAAAATGGACGTGGGAGGTTTTGGAAGCAGCGTGATGACTCCCATTCTGAAGGATGTGCCGGTTCTCAACAAGATACTTCCCTCCGCATCGCCCGCGCCGGGCAGTAACACGGAGGATGAGGATACCTACGGCGGCTATTCCAGTCTGGAGGAGGCGGTGGCGTATATCAGGCAGCTTGAGCTTGAGCTGGATCGGATACAGACGGCCTCATCCGCAAAGGACACGGAACTGGAGTCCCTGAAGGCAGAGATCCTGCGGCTGCAGGAGTTTGAGCAGAGGCAGGTGGAATTCCAGCGGATTAAGACGGAATTTTACGAGGAAGTGGCGAATCTGGATCCGGAGGGGCTGCTGAAATATTACGAAACCATAGATCCCGCCACGATGGAGTACATAGCGAAGCAGATAGCCGTTCAGCAGCAGAAGAATGAGGAGGCTGAGGCGTTTATTGAAACTTTTGCCAAAATGAAGCCCAAGGATGCGGCAAAGCTGTTTGAGGCCGATGCCATGAGCGACCGCCTGGAACTGGTGGTGGAGATAATGGAAGGCCTGAGCGTGGAGCAGAGAGCGGATATCCTGGGGGCGATGAATACCGAGCTGGCTGCAAAACTGGTGAAGATGATGCACCCTGACCCTTAAGGATGACGGCGGTTAATCCGATATATACATGGGAAATCAGAATTTCCCATACTATTAATTAAGGAAAGGAGGTCGCATACAATGAGTACAGCTGTAAGAGACGTGAGCCAGGCTTTCCTGAATCAGCCGGCATCTTCCATAGGCAGGAATACGGCAGCCGGCGGGGATTTCCACAAGGTCTGGAGCAGCCAGATGAACAGGGGCGCCACGGGCGGCGCCGTCCAGGACGGCGGAAAGCAGAGCCAGGTGAATGAACAGGCCAACGGAAGCGGCACTGTGGACAGTCAGGAAAAATCTCAGGCCGCAGACGATGCGGTGAAGGAACCGGAAAAGGTTCAGGAGACGAAGCCGGAAGACAAAGCCGCAGAATCCGTGAAAGAGGACACACCCGGGAAAACGGCTGATACCGGGGATGCGGGGGAAGCCGGGGATACGGCCCGGGAGGAACAGGTCCGGGCAATGGAGATTCTGGGAACGGCGGCAGTAAAGCTCATGGAACAGATCACGGAAGTCTTCGGTATTTCCGTGGAAGAGCTGCAGGCGGTCATGGATGAACTGGGAATGGATCAGGCGGATCTGGTGGATGCCGGAAAGTTGGGCGCCCTGCTGCTGCAGCTGGGGGGAGCAGGTGATTCCTATGCCCTGATTACGGATGAGGTTCTCTATGACAATTACCAGAGGATGATGGAGCAGCTCAGGCAGGTGCTGCAGGATGGCGCAGGAGAACTTGGAAGGGAGCCGGAGGAACTGGCCGGGCTTCTGAAAGAGGGCCTGGAAGAAGCCGGAATCCTGCAGGAGCAGGCACCCTCCGACCAGGCGATATCGGGCAGGGCTGAGACTGTGGATGAGGCCCCGGAGGCAGGAACGGAACCTGTTTTGAACACCGGAGCGGCCACGGATGCCACGCAGGAAGGGGACTCCGCCAGGCAGGAAGGCGGACACCGGGAGCGTGAGGCGGCACAGCCGGATCATGGGGAAGCGGGAGGAAACCAGGTTAATCTGGTTCTTCACAATCTGCGGGCAGAGCAGTTCAGGCCTGAAATGCAGCAGACAGGGGACATAGCGGGCAACAGTCCCTGGAGTGCCGATACGAGGCAGATCATGGATCAGATCATGGATTACATGAAGTTTACCCTGAATGCCGATACCACCAGTCTTGAAATGCAGCTTCATCCGGCCAGCCTGGGTACACTGCAGATACAGATCGCTTCAAAAGGAGGCGTGGTCACGGCGAATTTCATAGCCCAGAACGAAGCAGTGAAGGCTGCCCTTGAGAGTCAGATGGTCCAGCTGAGGGAACAGTTCGAGGAACAGGGCGTCAAGGTGGAAGCCATTGAGGTAACGGTACAGACCCATGAATTTGAGCAGAACCTGGAGCAGGGCCGGGGCAGAAACCACCAGGAGACGGAGAAAAAAGGCCGGGGCAGGAGAATCAGCCTGGGCGGAGCCTTTAATCTGGAAGACCAGGAGGAGAGCCTGACGGAGCCTGATATGATGGTGACAGGCTCAAGTACAGTGAGTTACACAGCGTAATCACGAACTGTATATGCCATGGCGACAGGCAGCGCAGTGCGTTTTTACTACATAAGAGAAAAGAAAATACAAGGAAAGGAGCATGCATATGGCATTAATGGCACCCGTGGAAAACGGGCAGATTGTGGAAACAGAATCCCAGAAGTCCCTGAAAAAGGAGCTTACCGCCCAGAAAAACGGTATGGATAAGGATGCGTTCCTGCAGCTTCTGGTAGCGCAGATGCAGTATCAGGATCCCCTGGAACCCACATCCAATACGGAGTTTATCTCCCAGTACGCACAGTTCTCCCAGGTGGAGCAGATGCAGAACCTGGCAGCCACTTCCGAACTGGCAAGGGCCACTTCCCTGGTGGGAGACCATGTCTATGTGAAGACCACCGGATCGGACGGAGAACCGGACTATATTTACGGCAAGGTGGATTATGTTGCCTTTGAGAACAACAAGGCATATGTCTCCATTGGAGAATCCCTTTATTCCATCGATGACGTGGATACCGTGGTAGACCTGGAGTACAAGAATGCTTACGACAAGGCTTATGCATTCACCATATCGATGAATAAGCTTCCTCATCCGAACCGCATTGACATGTCCGATGCGGAGGCCATCGACGAGTTGGAGAAGATCTACAATGAGATGAACGACTACGAGAAGAGCTTCCTTGCTTCCGACACTGTCAAGACCCTGAACAAGTATATCGAGAGGCTGAAAGAGATACGGGCGGCGGCAGACGAGGCCGGCAAGACGGAAGGAGAAGAGGAAGGCGGGGAATCCGGAGAGGGTACCGGAACAGAGGAGCCCGACAACACTGAAAAAGCTTAAAAAGGAGTAACAGGGATGGATATTCAGGGCAATGGGTACATTTCCATTGAGCAGCTGACGGGTCAGTATCTGGCTAAGAAGACACCGGTCCGGAAAGCCACGGATGGCGGAGCTTATCAGGGTTTATCCTTTCAGGATGTTTTACAGCGCAAGACACTGGGGGAGAGCGGCAGCCTGAAGTTTTCCAAGCATGCGATGGGGAGGCTGGCGGACCGCAACATCGAGCTGAGCGACGCACAGCTTGAGAGGCTGGAGTCCGGAACGAAAATGGCGGGACAGAAAGGAATCAGGGACTCCCTGGTGATTGTGGACCAGTTGGCATTTATCGTAAATATTCCGAACCAGACAGTGGTTACTGCAATGGACAGTACGGAGACAGACGAAAACGTATTCACAAATATCAACGGGGCAGTTATTATATAACCGGACCTTACAGGAGGTTATGGCTTCTCGAATGACAGAGAGAGGCAGGTCCCCGTTTCAGACAGGAGGAACAGAGCTACTATGATGAGATCACTTTTTTCTGGTGTGTCAGGACTTAAGACACATCAGACCAGAATGGATGTTATTGGCCATAATATTGCAAACGTAAATACCGTGGCATATAAGTCGAGTTCCATGACATTTGCGGCGCTGATGAGCCAGACAACCCAGAAGGCCAGCGGCGCCAACGCAAGTACAGGAACCGGCGGTGTCAACCCCAGGCAGATCGGTCTGGGCGTAAAGACCAGCGCCATCAATGTGAATATCACAGGCCAGGGCGCCAGCCAGTCCACGGGTAATCCCTTTGACATTATGATCACGGGGGAGAATTTCTTCATCGTCAATAATGGATCCGAGAACTATTTCACCAGGGACGGTTCCTTCTATGTGGACGGTGCAGGAAACCTGGCCATGACCAGTATCGGATACAATGTTATGGGATGGCAGGTGGACGAGGAGACAGGAGCCATCAAGAAGGATACCGTGTCCGCGCTCCGGATTATGAATGCCGCCAATATGAGCTATCCCCCTGAGGCAACCACGCAGGGATACATGTCCGGCATCATTGACAAACTGGATACGGACGTGACCAGCGACAACGGAGCGGTGGTAAATTTCAAGCTTTTCGATTCCCTGGGGTACAGCTATACTGCAAAATTTGTGTTTAAGCAGTCCGACACGGAGAACGACGCGAGGAATATCTACAGCCTGGAACTGGATAAGATCACGGATGAGGACGGCAATGAGGTCAAGATGACCGACGAGCAGAAGAAGGCGGTGTTCGGTTCCACGCAGACGCAGCAGTTGGCGGGGAAGGTCAATTTTAACAGTGCCTATACCTGGAATGGCACACAATTGATAGATGCAGACCAGAACGTTGTGGCGGACTTGGCAGCGCTCAAGACAGGAGATGGTACCTTTACTCCGGCAGGGGGAGGAGATCCGATTTCAAAGCAGCAGCAGTTGGATAATATTGCCAAGGCGTATAATTATGAGGGGTCGACAGAAGAGTTCCTCAATTTGGTTTATGAGGTTACACCGGCAAATCCGGGAGCAACGCCTCCAACAGCTGCAGTGACCTGTACCGTAGAGGATATGATATATGGAAATGCCCTGGCGGCTCCTGCAACAGGGAACGCACCTTCCCTTACGGACACAAGTATTTATGATACCGCAAACGGTAAGGATGGCAGCTTCGACACCGTAGGCCGCAAATTCACCGGCGTAACCGTCACCTACGACCCGTCCAACGGTAAATTTCAGAAGGTGGACGGCAGCGGCAGCGCCACGGAAGTCACCCTGAATCTGAAAGGCGCGGGAGTCGGCAACGGCAATTTCGAGAATATCAGGATCGACATGACCGGAACCTCCAACGTGGACAACAAGGGTACATCCACCATCGGAGCCACCAACGGTGCAGACGACGAGTACGGCACCGGGTCAGGACGGCGCAACGGGGCCATGATCGGCCTTTCCGTACAGCAGGACGGTATGATTTACGCAAGTTATGACAACGGCATGACAAAGCTCTTGGGACAGATCGCCACGGCGAAATTTGCCAATGCATCCGGTCTGGAGAAGTTGGCGGATAACCTGTACTCCGCTACCCTGAACTCCGGCCAGTTTGACGGAGTGGGTGTGGATATCACCGCGGACGGCGACTATATGTCCACAGGCCAGTTGGAGATGAGTAATGTGGATCTGTCTTCGGAGTTTACGGAGATGATCACCACCCAGAGAGGTTTCCAGGCCAACAGCCGTATCATAACGGTATCAGATACTCTCTTGGAAGAATTAACTAACCTGAAACGTTAATTTTTACTCGCATTATTGAGATCAATGTGTTATAATAGGGGGGCAGGTATGCTGTCCCCCTGTTCATTGGATGGGAGGGTCTGCCTGTAAAAGCAAAACGGAATCAGGCGACGGCTTCACCCTGCAGGCTTTGCAGGTGTTTACAAGGTGGTGGCAGGGTATGACAGGATAGGAATCAGGAGAAGGCAGCAGGGAAGAGAACGGGAACAGCGGCAGAATAAGAGGTTTCGGCATGATTGAAGTAACGAAATTGAACGGTACGAGAATTCTGGTGAATCCCCATCTGTTCGAAATAGTGGAGGAGACCCCGGACACGGTGATCACACTTACCACCGGAAAAAAAATAATTGTAAAAGAAAGTAGACAAGAGATAAAAAATCTTGTAAAATCATATAGAAAGGGTATTTTTGCGGAATAATGGAAGAAAGGCATTCCAATAAAAAGCAAAAGAGTTAGGTGATTCTCGTGGATATTGCGTCTTTAATTGGTATTATTTTATGTTTTGCGATGATGCTCTATGGTATCATAGACGGTGCCGGTATTGAAAACCTGGTGAAGGAGTACTGGAACCTCCCGTCGGCAATCATTACTTTTGGCGGTGCCTTTGCCGCTACGCTGGCTTCGCACAGTCTGGCAGATTACATAAACGGCTTGAAGAGTTTTGCACTGGTATTCAAGGCTCCTGCCATCAATACTTCTGAAATGATCGGTAAGATTATCGATCTGTCCAATGTGGCCCGTAAGGAAGGACTTCTGTCCCTGGAGGAAGCCGCCGCGGATATGGATGACGCCTTCCTGAAGAAAGGGATCCTTCTGATGGTGGACGGAACGGATCCGGAACTGGTCCGCGCCATTATGGAGACAGAGTTGGTTAGTATAGAGGGAAGGCATAAAACCTGCATTGGTTTCTGGGATACGTTGGGGGCCATGGGTCCTGCCTGGGGTATGATCGGTACCCTGATCGGACTGGTTGACATGCTGTACCATATGGACAATGTGGCTACTCTGGGACCGGCCATGGCCGTGGCCTTGATTACCACGTTCTATGGTTCCGTGCTTGCGAACGCAATCTGTACCCCGGTGTCCAACAAGCTGAAAACCGACAACGACGCGGAGATGATGCTGAAAGAGGTTATGATAGAGGGGCTGTTGTCCATTCAGGCAGGAGAGAACCCCAGGGTTATCGAAGAGAAGCTGAAATCCTTCCTTTCTCCTAAGGACAGGGAGGCAGCCGGAGGAGACGCAGGGGGTGAGGAATAATGGCAAAGCGCAAGGAAGATGCGCCACCGGCCGGTTCGCCGGCGTGGATGGCCACGTTTAGTGACCTGATGAACCTGCTGCTCTGCTTTTTCGTCATGCTTTTTGCCATGTCCAGTATCGAGGAGGCCAAGCTGCAGGAGTTTGTGGCGGCCATGAACAATACATTCAGTATATTTGACGGAGGCGCTTCCGCCATAGGGGATGGTTTCCTTATCAGCAACGGCGTCAGCCAGCTGAATGAACTTGACCAGTATATCAACAGTACCGGTAAGGTGGCAGACAGCGAGACCGACGGCGAGGACTTCGAGGAGTTTGAGAAGTCGCCGGAAGCCCTGGAGGAAATGCGTCAGGAGCAGCTGCTTCAGGAAAATGAGGAGCGCATGGAGGAAATAGAAGAATCCCTCCAGGAGAGCGACATTGCCGATGAGGTGGAGATCAGCTTTACCGCGCAGTATGTTAAGCTGACCATGAACGGGGGACTGCTGTTCGACTCAGGCAGCGCCCAGCTGAAGGAAGAGGCGGGGCAGATCATCGACAAGGTGGGAAGAATACTGGAGCGTTACGGGGAAGGGACCATTGAGATAGAAGGGCACACAGACAATGTTCCCATCAACAGCGTGCAGTATCCCAGCAATGAGGAGCTGAGCAGCGCAAGGGCTTTATCCGTTTTCTATTATCTTCTGGATTCCACGGCTCTGGATCCGGTGCATGTGAAGCATGCGGGAATGGGGGAGAGGGTACCCATTGCCGACAATTCCACGCCGGAGGGCAGGAGCAGGAACAGGAGAGTTGAAATTTTAATCTACAATCCATCCGTGAGATAAGGGAGACCAGAGAGGATGGAAGAAAGGGCTTTAGAGACATGAAAAAGAATTTACTGAGCGTGCTGATCCTGGTTCTGATGATTGTGAATATTGCATTGTCAGCGGTCATGATGATCAATGTGGTCGGCACTAACCAAAAGACGGCTGCCCTGATGGACAGTATCGGCGTGGCGCTGAATCTGGAGCTTTACACACCGGGCGTAGGACCTGAGGTGTCTCTGGCAGATACGGACACGTATGTCATGGAGACCATGACCATTCCCCTGGCGTATGCCACCACGAACACTGAGGATGGCAGTGCCAAGCAGGTCTACATTGTGTTTGATATATCCCTGCTTATGGATAAGACCCATGAAGACTATGCCGACGGCGTGGGAACGGTGGACTCCTCTGTAAGTGTGATTAAAGATGCCATATTCGAGGTGGTGAGCAACCACACGGAAGAAGAGTGCCGGACTTCCTTTACCGGAGATATCCGGAATGAGATCCTGACATCGATCCAGAATCTGTTCAAGTCGAAGTTTATTTACGGGATCACCCTCAGCAATATAAAAATCGGTTGACAGGCATGGCAGATATGAGCAAAGGGAAATACAGACATGCGCAGAGCATGTGACAGGAGGTGAGCTTGTGTGGCCGAGATCCTTTCTCAGGCGGAAATTGATGCCCTGCTGAATGCAATGTCCTCAGGCGAGTTGGATGCTGAACAGATGCAGCCGAAAGACGAGAAGAAGGTCAGAAATTATGATTTCAGCCGCCCTACGAAATTTTCCAAGGAGCATTTGAGGACTCTGGAAATTATATTTGAACATTATGCCCGGTTGGTTTCCACAAATCTTCCGGTGTATCTTCGAAAGAACGTGCAGGTATCGGTGGTGGGTTCCGAAGCCATTACATTTAATGAGTTTACGAATTCCCTTGCCAGTCCCATCATTATGGGAATTATCGGTTTTGCGCCTTTAAACGGTTCCATCATTATGGAACTGGGGACGAACCTGGGATATGCCATGTTGGACCGCATGCTTGGCGGAAGCGGGGTGCCCCTGGAAAAGGGCAGAGAGTTTTCCGAGATTGAGCAGATAATTATTGAGAAGATACTGGTAATGCTGACACAGCTTCTCAGGGAGCCGTGGAAAAATGTAATCGACATATCCCCCGTGTTGAGCCGCCTGGAGACGAATTCACAGTTTGCCCAGGTGATAGCCCCTAGCGACATGGTCGCCATTGTGACGCTAGAGATAAAGATAGGGGATGTGGAGGGCTTTATGAATATCTGTCTTCCTTTCTTTACACTGGAAGACGTGATGGATAAGCTGAATACGAAATATTGGTATTCCACCATGCAGGAGAATCATGATGAGAATTATGAGATGTATATAGAATCCATGGTTCGCAAGGTGGATGTACCGATCAGGGCGGTGCTTGGCAAGAGCACGATCTCTGTAAATGATTTCTTGAATCTGCAGGTGGGAGACTGTATCCGGTTGGATTCCGGAGTGGATCAGGATATGAATGTGTATGTGGGCAATATCAAAAAGTTTACGGCTTTACCTGGTATTGACAAAGACTCTTATGCTGTCAGAATTACATCCGTTATAAGAGAGGAGGAGTAAACAATGGACGGTGGGTTGTCCCAGGACGAAATAAATGCATTACTTGCCGGCATGGACTTGGCTGATGAAGACGAGCCGGAAACGATTGAAACGAGCGACGATATCACTGGAGGGTCAGGGGATATCATTCAGGAGATAGCAGATGCCGACGACCTCCTTTCAGATGTGGAGAAGGATGCAATAGGCGAGGTAGCCAATATCAGTATGGGCTCTTCAGCCACTACGTTGTATTCTCTTGTAAACAAAAAAGTTAACATTACTACCCCGGTGGTGGAATTCAGTACATGGGATAATCTGCTGACGCAGTATGAGCGGCCCTGTGTCTTTATCCAGATCAAGTATACCGTGGGTCTGGACGGTACGAATATTCTGATCCTGAAGGAACATGACGTAAAGGTCATTACCGACCTGATGATGGGCGGTGACGGAACCAATACGGACGGGGAGCTGGGGGAGCTGCATCTGAGCGCCATATCCGAGGCAATGAACCAGATGATGGGCGCTTCGGCAACCTCTCTTTCCACCATGATGCAGACCAAGATCGATATCAGCCCGCCAGAGGCATCCCTGTTGGATCTGGCACAGGTGAAGAACGGGGAGGATGTTTCCCCTTTTCTGGGAGGGGTGTTTGTAAAGATATCTTTCCGTATGCAGATCGACGATCTGGTGGACAGTTCCATTATGCAGCTGTACCCGGTAGACTTTGCGCGCAGTGTGGTGGACACCTTTATGAATTCACAGGGCAGTGCGGCAGGAAAGGCGCCTGAGGCAGCGCAGGAGTCCGGCTCCCAGGCGAATATGGGCGGTGTGGCTCCGGGAGCGGATGCAGGCATGACAGGCGCAGTACCCGGCCAGATGAATGCAGGCGCCAATATGGGAATGATGGGCGGAATGCCTTCCCAGATGGACATGGGCGGAATGAACCCCCAGATGGGAATGAATGGGATGAATCCTCAGATGGGAATGAACGGGATGAACCCCCAGATGGGATATCCCCAGATGGGAATGAACGGGATGAACCCTCAGATGGGATATTCCCAGATGGGAATGAACGGGATGAATCCCCAGATGGGATATCCTCAAATGGGATACCCCCAGATGGGAATGTATCCCCAGATGGGCATGCCCCAGGCAGCGGTACCGCCGCAGAATGTAAATGTTCAAACTGCCCAGTTCCAGAATTTTTCAAATGACGGCGGAACCATTGCAGGGCAGGAGAACATCGGCCTGATCATGGATGTTCCTTTGAATGTAACCGTGGAGCTTGGACGTACTACAAAGTCAATTTCCGAGATTCTTGATTTTGCCCCCGGCACCATTATCGAGTTGGAGCGGATTGCCGGTGAACCCATAGATGTACTGGTGAACGGCAAACTGGTGGCAAAGGGAGAGGTAGTAGTAATTGAAGAAAGTTTCGGTGTAAGAGTAACCGATATTATCAAGTAGGAGGAAGTTTTAAATGGCGAAGAATATTTTGGTATGTGATGACGCTGCATTCATGAGGATGATGATCAAGAACACCCTGACAAAAGGCGGCTACACTGTGGCAGGGGAAGCCGAAAACGGTGCCAAGGCTGTGGAAAAGTACAAGGAGCTTTCACCGGATCTGGTACTGATGGATATAACCATGCCTGAGATGGATGGTATCCAGGCCCTGAAGGAGATCAAGAAGATCGATGCCGGGGCAAAGGTTATCATGTGCTCTGCCATGGGCCAGCAGGCAATGGTTGTAGAATCCATTCAGGCCGGGGCAAGGGATTTTATTGTCAAGCCATTCCAGGAGGATCGTGTCCTTGAGGCCGTGAAGAAGGTTATCGGCTGATGACGCTGTTAGCTTCCTGGACGGAAGTTTGTCACGGGACGGGGATAGCTGCCGGAATGGGCTTTTTTTCCTGTGCAGGCACATCCTCCGGCGTGGGGGGATATGCCCAGTTCATTACGGTACTGCTGATCTTTGTGGCAGTTCTGGGGGTTACGGCATGGGTCACCCGTTGGATAGCCAATTACCAGAAGCAGCAGAGCGTAAACGAAAATATCCAGGTAATAGAGACCACTCGTATTGCGAATAATAAGTATATCCAGATTATACGGGCAGGCGGGAAGTACATGGTGATAGCTGTCTGCAAAGATACGGTTACCATGTTGGGAGAGATTCCGGGGGAAAGTTTGAAGGAGGGTTCCCCCGCACAGAATCTCAGCTTTAAGGAACTTCTCGACAAAACTGTAGGAAAGACAAAAGCCGCCCGGGAAGAGCCAAAGGAAAATCAGATGCATGATGAAAAATAAGCTTAAATGCAAGCGAATAGTAACTGCAATATGCCTACTTGTCATGGTGGGCATATTGTGTATTTTAAGTTCAACGACAGTTTTTGCCAGTTCCGGACAGGATGCGGACAGTGTCCTGAACGTCACCTTCGGCAATGGAAACGGGGAGATCAGCGGTTCCCTGCGGATTCTGCTGACGCTGACACTGATCAGCATAGCTCCGACCCTTCTGATCATGATGACCTCCTTCACGCGTATCATCATTGTGCTGCATTTTACCCGGGCAGCGCTGAACACGCAGACTGCGCCTCCGAACCAGGTTTTGGTGGGGCTGGCCCTGATTCTTACTTTTTTTATCATGGAACCGACCATAACCCAGATCAACGAACAGGCTTATCAGCCATATGAGGCCGGGGAGATTGCCCTGGACGAGGCCCTGGAAAAGGGGGTGGCGCCCCTGAGGTCGTTTATGTATGACCATACGCAGCTGAAGGATGTGGAACTGTTCATGCAGATATCCGGGCAGAGCTGGGACGGGGCCACCCTGGAGGATATCCCGCTGTCGGTGCTGCTGCCCAGTTTCATGGTCAGTGAGCTGAGGATGGCGTTCTGGATCGGATTTGTGATTTATATTCCTTTTATTGTCATAGACATGGTAGTGGCATCCACCCTGATGAGCATGGGTATGATGATGCTGCCGCCCACCACCATATCCATGCCCTTTAAGATTCTGCTGTTTGTGCTGGCGGACGGCTGGAACCTTATCATAGGGGAGCTGGTGAAATCGTTTTATCTCTGAGGGGAGAACTGTACAGGCCTGACAGGCATATATGTTTGTAAGTATAGATGGGAGGAAATTCGGAATGTCGGTAGATTTGGTAATGGATATTGCAAGGGACGCGCTGTTCCTGATTATCAAGGTGTCCTTGCCGGTGCTGCTTGTCTCACTGTGCGTGGGCCTGATTGTCAGTATCTTTCAGACGGTTACCTCCATACAGGAACAGACGCTGACATTTGTGCCGAAAATTATCTGTGTATTTCTTTCACTGATACTGTTTGGGAACTGGATGATGAATGCCCTGGTGGAGTTTATGACATCGCTGTGGTCGAATTTCAGTATTAACATGAGCCAGTGAGGGAGTCAGGGTGAATGATTCATTATTCGTTTTCTGCGTATGACCTGGAATATTTTCTTCTGATACTGGTAAGGGTAAGCTGTTTTGTCTTTGTGGCTCCCTTTTTCAGCATGAGAAACACTCCGGCCAATGTGAGGATCGGCATCAGCTTTTTCACGGCCCTGCTTTTGTACCAGGCACTGACTCCCGGAGAGGCGGTGGTTTATTCCACGGTGACGGAGTACGCCGTTATTGTGATGAAGGAAGCCATAGTAGGGTTGCTGATCGGTTTTTCTACAACTATTTGTACTACCATTGTAAATTTTGCGGGCTCTATAGCGGATATGGAGACCGGGTTGTCCATGGTAACCCTGATGGATCCCACATCCAGGGAGAGCACCAGTATTACAGGCGCTCTGTACCAGTATGTGCTGACGCTGATGCTGATCGCCACGGGGATGTACCGTTTTCTGTTCGGAGCCCTGGCGGATACATTTGAACTGATTCCCGTCAATGGGGCGGTTTTTAACAGTGGTTCCCTGTTGGAATCCATGATAAGCTTTCTGGGGGACTATGTGGTCATAGGTTTCCGCATTGTCCTTCCGATTTTCTGTTCGATCCTGCTTCTGAATGCTGTTTTGGGAATCCTGGCCAAGGTTTCCCCGCAGATGAATATGTTTGCGGTGGGTATCCAACTGAAGATCCTGGTGGGCCTGTCCGTCCTCTTTCTTACGGCAGGAATGCTGCCGGGGATTGCTGATTTTATTTTCAGGGAGATGAAGAGGATGATTGTTTCCTTTATGGGAGGCATGGCATGATTCGTTATAATCTGCAGTTTTTCGCCAAAGAGGGTATGGGGGGAGAGAAGACAGAACCCGCAACCCAGAAAAAACTGGAGGATGCCCGGAAGAAGGGCCAGGTGGCCAAGAGCAGGGAGATTACCAACGGCCTGGAACTGTTGGCGCTGTTTCTGATCCTACGGTTCTGGGTGGGACATATGGGGATTCAGTTCCTGGAGATATTTAACAATATTTACAGTAAGATTTCAGATATTACCATTTTCTGGCAGGGTACAATGCCCCAGTGGGATACCAGGGTTGTTTTCCGCCAGATGATGCTGCAGGTTCTGGTCATAGTGGCTCCCATTCTGGCCATCGGATTTGCAATTGCCTTTATCACGGATGTTGCCCAGGTGAAATGGAAGCCGACCCTGGAACCCATGAAGCCCAAACTGAGCAAACTGAATCCGCTGAAAGGCTTTAAAAAGTTTTTTTCCTTGAACGCACTGGTTGAGTTGGTCAAGTCCATTGCGAAGATCGGCCTCATCTTGTATGTGTGCTATAATTATCTGAAAGACAAATGGCCTATGCTGCTGAATCTGTATGATGTGACCCTGATGCAGGCCCTGGAGCTCATCGCAGTCATGGTTACAGACCTGGGAATCCGGGTGGCCCTGCTTTACATGCTGATCGCTTTTGCCGATTTTGCCTACCAGAAGATTAAATTCAAAAACGACATGAAGATGACCAAGCAGGAGATCAAGGAAGAGTATAAGCAGCAGGAAGGGGATCCCCAGGTTAAGAACAAGATCCGGCAGAAGATGAGGGAGAGTTCCATGCGCCGCATGATGCAGGAGCTGCCTCAGGCGGACGTGGTCATCACCAACCCCACCCATTACGCCGTGGCCATCAAATATGACCCCAAGGTGGCGGATGCGCCCCTGGTCATTGCAAAAGGCGAAAATTATCTGGCAGCCCGCATTAAGGAGGTTGCCAGGGAAAATAAAGTTGAGATTGTGGAGAACAAACCCCTGGCCCGTATGCTTTACGCAAATGTGGATATCGGGCAGGCGGTGCCGCCGGAGCTGTACCAGGCCGTGGCGGAGGTTCTTGCTTTTGTATACCAGATGCAGGGCAAAATCTAAGGGAGGAGGAATAAGGCATGAATGAGAGACTGGCAAAGACAGACGCGATGATAGCTATCTATGTGCTGATAGCGTTTATCATGCTGATCGTACCTCTTCCGGCAGGGGTTCTGGATGTGTTTATGGCGTTTAATATAGCCATAGCCTTTACCATCCTGTTCGCCTGCATGTTTATCAAGGAAGTACTGGATATGTCCTACTTCCCGACGATTCTGCTGTTTACCACCATATTCAGGATAGCGATGAACGTTTCTTCCACAAGGCTGATTCTGACCACCGGTACCTCCGGAAACGTGGTAATGACTTTCGGGCAGTTTGTGGGAGGCGGCGACCTGATTGTGGGAGCCATCGTGTTCATTATCCTGATCATGATCCAGTTCCTGGTCATAAACAAGGGTTCCGAACGCGTGGCTGAGGTAACGGCCAGATTTACCCTGGACGCCATGCCCGGTAAGCAGATGGCCATCGACGCAGACCTGAATACCGGCGCCATCGACGACAAGGAAGCCAAGTTAAGGCGTGACAAGATCCAGCAGGAGTCCAGCTTTTTCGGTTCCATGGACGGTGCCGTGAAGTATGTAAAGGGAGATGCCATTGCGGGCCTGCTTCTCACGCTGATCAATGTGGTGGGCGGTATAGCAATGGGAATGCTGCGGAATAATATGGATATATCCACGGCACTGAACAATTATGGCATTCTCACCATCGGCGACGGCCTGGTGAGCCAGATTCCTTCCCTGCTGATCTCCCTGTCAACGGGTGTCCTGGTGACCAAGGGAAGCAAGGAATCGGAGTTCGGGCCTGCCATTGTCAAACAGCTTTTCGGCATTCCCAAGGTAATGTACCTGGTGGGAGGGACGCTTACTTTTCTGGGTGTGTTTACGGACCTGAATACCATTCTGTTTATGGGGATGGGGTTGCTGTTCGTTGTGGGAGGCAGGATGATTGCCAGCAGCCTGGAAACCGCTGCCATTGAGAGCGAGGTTGACACTGACGAAGCGGCTGCGGACGAGATCCGGCAGCCGGAGAATGTGGCCAGTCTGCTCCAGGTGGATCCCATTGAACTGGAATTCGGCTATGGCATTATCCCCCTGGCGGACGTGAACCAGGGCGGCGACCTGCTTGACCGCGTGGTGATGATCCGGCGGCAGATTGCCCTGGAGCTCGGTACTGTGGTTCCCATTATCCGTCTGCGCGACAATATCCAGCTGAACCCGAACCAGTATATTATTAAGATAAAGGGAATCCAGGTAAGCGAAGGCGAGATTCTGTTTGACCATTACATGGCAATGAATCCGGGATATGTGGAGGAGGAGATCACCGGTATTCCCACCTTCGAGCCTTCCTTCCATCTGCCGGCCATCTGGATTACGGAGGGACAGCGGGAAAGGGCTGAGAGCCTGGGATATACCGTGGTGGATCCGCCTTCCATTATTGCGACACACCTGACGGAAATTATCAGGCAGTACATTGCGGATCTGCTGACCAGGCAGGACGTACAGAACCTTATCAACAACCTCAAGGAGAGCAATCCTTCCCTGGTGGAGGAACTGGTACCCAAGCTTCTGGGGCTCGGGGAGGTCCAGAAGGTGCTGCAGAATCTCCTGAGGGAGGGCATTTCCATCCGGGATCTGCTGACCATAATGGAGACGCTGGCAGACTACGCACCGGCCACAAGGGATACCGATATTTTGACAGAATATGTACGGCAGAGTCTGAAGAGGGCTATTTCCACGAAATATTTCCCCAATCACGAGACTACCAATGTGGTTACCCTGGATCCCAAGGTGGAGCAGGAGATTATGGGAAGCGTAAAACAGACCGAGAACGGGGCTTTCCTGAATCTGGATCCGAACAGGTCCAGGGCGATCATAGATTCCGTGGGAAAGGAAGTTCAGAAACTGGAGAACCTTGGCAAGAATCCTATTATTATTACATCGCCCATCGTACGTATGTATTTTAAGCGTCTGACGGAGGATTATTATAAGGATCTGGTGGTGGTATCTTATAATGAAGTGGAGTCTAATGTTGAATTACAGTCGGTTGGGATGGTGACAGCATAAAATGATAATTAAGAAGTTTGTGGCAAAAACGGAAGAAGAAGCACTGGAGGCTGCCAGGAAGGAACTGGGCAGCGGTGTTGTCATCATGAATGTGAAGGCGGTGCAGAGGAAGGGGTTGGCAGCCCTGTTCCGGGCAAAGCAGACAGAGGTGACCGTTGCTTTGGAAGAGGAAAATGACACAGTGGCGCCTGTGCGGAGGGGGAGCACCCCCCGCCCGGCGGAAAAATCTTCCGGGGAGAGTGTCGGACCGGCGCAGGAGGGCGGCGGAAGCATCCTGATGAATGAGGACAGGATCGCCATCGAGAAGAGGCTGGACAGTCTTCAGGCTCTTCTGGTAAACCGTTTTCAGCAGAGCGAGGAAGAAAGGCTGAACGATTCGGGGGCGGACGAAGGCGCTGCAGGAGAAGGGAGCGCTGAGGAAGAGAAACCCGAGGAGGAAGTAAGGGAGGAGATTACAGAGCAGCAGCGTTTTCTGAGGCTGCTGTACAATACCATGCTGGAGAGCGAGGTAGACGAGAAATATGCCAACCAGATCGTGAATGATGTGGATGTGTCAGGACAGTCGAATCTGCCCATTGATTATATACTGGAAAATGTGTACCAGAAAATGATACTGAAATTCGGCAGGGCCCAGGGGATCACGCCCGGTGAGGGAAAGCCCAGGATTGTGGTCTTCATGGGACCTACGGGAGTAGGCAAAACCACTACCATTGCGAAGATCGCCAGCAGCTATACAGTGGAGGCAAAAAAGAAAGTGGCGCTCCTCACAGCGGATACCTATCGGATAGCGGCAGTGGAACAGCTGCGGACCTATGCCAACATCCTGGAGGTTCCGTTCCGGGTCATCTATTCGGAGGAGGAAGTGCGAGGGGCTGTTGAGGAATTTGATGATTATGACTATGTGTTTGTAGACACAATGGGACATTCTCATAAAAATGAAGAGCAGCTGGGGCATATGAAGAATCTTTTCCAGGCCCTGAGCGAGGCAGGGGAGTGCCAGACTTTTCTGGTTCTTTCCGCCACTACAAAGTACCGGGATCTTCTTAAGATTGTTGCGACTTATGACGGGATCGCAGATTTCCAGCTGATTTTCACGAAACTGGACGAGACTGCGGCCATGGGAAACCTGCTGAATATGAAGCTGTTTACAGACACGCCCATAGCCTTTGTGACAAACGGACAGAATGTACCAAACGATATCGAACAGTTTAATCCGCAGAAGACGGTGAAGCAGATCCTCAGTATCAGACAGGAGAGGAATTAGAATAGGCAGGGATTTGCGGCGACCGGAACAGGAGGCAATATATGGATCAGGCAGAACAATTACGTATCCTAAAAGCAGGCCGGCAGCAGCCGAAGCCGTTGGCACGGGTGATAACCGTTACCAGCGGCAAGGGCGGCGTGGGCAAATCCAACACCTCCATTAATCTGGCGGTCCAGTTCAGGAAGATGGGTAAGCGGGTCATTATCCTGGATGCGGATTTCGGCCTTGCGAATATAGAGATCATGTTTGGGGCAGTGCCAAAGCATAACCTGTGCGATCTGATTTACCAGGGGAAAAAGATTACGGACATTATTACATGGGGACCCATGGAAGTGGGATTCATATCCGGAGGCAGCGGTATCGCCGGAATGTCCAATTTAAACCGGGATTATCTGGCTTACATCATTCAGAATCTGGCCCAGCTGGACTCCCTGACGGATATTATTATTGTGGATACGGGAGCAGGGATTTCGGATGCGGTTCTGGAATTTCTGGTGGCCAGCGGCGAGATCCTTCTGGTGACCACGCCGGAACCCACATCCATAACGGATTCCTATTCCCTGCTGAAAGCCTTATACCGCCATGAGAGGTTTGATGCCGAGAATACAAAGGTGAAGCTGGTGGCCAACAAAGTGGCAAAGGAAACGGACGGAAAAGTACTATACGACAAATTGAATGCAGTGGTGGAACGTTATTTAAAAGTACCCATATTATACCTGGGATGTGTGCCTGAGGATGCGCAGCTGTTGAAGTCGGTGATGCAGCAGACGCCAGTATCCCTGAATAATCCCGGAGCGAAGGCCACGTTGGCCTATGAGCGGATAGCGGGGAGGCTTTTGGATAAGGAGGAGGCAGAGCGCCAGCCCAGGCGGGGAATGGCGGCGTTTTTCTCCCATATCATTGCAGGCAGAAGATAAAAGAATTAAAAAAAGGGTGGTGGTATTATGTTTTCAAAATTTATTTCAGTAGGGGATAAGATCGAGCTGCAGGCCGTGGCGCGGGAGGATGAAGAGCAGTCAGGCCAGGCGGGCAGGGTTTACCACAGCACGGTACACGATATCCAGTCAGAGGACACCATCGAGATCACGATGCCCATGGAGAAGACCAAGCTGATTCTGCTTCCCGTGGACACTGAGTACGACATGGTATTTTACGGGGCAAGCGGCCTGTTTCAGTGTCTTGCCAGAATTACCGACAGGTATAAAAGCAACAATACCTATATCCTGTTGATGGAAATGACCAGTAACCTGCGCAAGTACCAGAGAAGGGAGTTTTACCGTCTGGGATGCGCCCTGGAGATGAATACCCGTAATCTGGAGAAGGAGGAGGTTCAGACGATAGAGAGCAGGATGCCCTACACCCTGTCCAAGGGACTTCCCTTAAAGCAGAGCGTCATCGTGGACATCAGCGGCGGCGGACTGCGCTTTCTGTCAACCCAGCGCTATGAGCCGGGAAGTCTGATCTACTGCAGTTACCACCTGATGTATAACGGGGAGCATAAGAAATATGAGGTTATCAGCAGGGTCATCAGCGCTATCGAACTTGACAACCGCAAGGGAACCTTTGAGCACCGGGTGCAGTTTTATGATCTGGATCCCACCATTCGGGAGGAAATTATTAAATATATCTTTGAGGAAGAGCGGCGCAACAGGCTGAAACGGAAATATGCATCAGAATAAGCGGCGTATTGCAGCACAGTCCGGATAACGGGCAGAATGGAAGTGGGAGAGGCGACGTATGAGTGCAATCTTAGAGCAGGTTTCTGAAAATTATTATGATGTGCTGAGGGAAATCGGCAATATCGGGGCGGGCAATGCCATGACAGCGCTGTCCCAGATGCTTCAGTGCAAGGTGGATATGAAGGTTCCCCAGGTAAGGCTCCTTGAGTTTTCGGAGGTGGGGGACCTGATGGGCGGAGAGGAACAGATCATGGCGGGCGTGTTTCTGGGTGTGGAAGGCGACATCACGGGAAGCATGATGTTTATGGTGGAGGAAGAAAGTGCCAGGCACCTTATCCGCAAAATTACCATGGGAATGATGCCGGAGGGCGAAGAGTTTGCGGAAATGGGGATGTCGGCCATGCAGGAGGTGGGAAATATCATCACCGGAGCCTACCTCAATTCCCTGTCCACAATGACGAACCTGAAGGTAGTTCCTTCTCCCCCGGCAATTACGGTGGATATGGCAGGAGCTATTTTAAGCGTGCCGGCCATACAGTTTGGAATTTACGGCGACAAGATCCTGCTGATACAGTCACAGTTTTATGACGAGGTGGCATTGGACGGGTACTTCATACTGATTCCGGACCTGGAATCTTATGAGAAGATACTTACGGCATTAGGGGTGCCGGTGGACTTGTAACGGAATACATCACCGGAAACGGAATGGACAAAAAGGACATGGAAGTGGCTCATGAGTGAAATAATCAAAGTAGGAATAGCAGACCTGAAGACCTGCGTTAGCCCCAACGGCGTGATGACTCTGGGGCTGGGTTCCTGTGTTGGTATTGCAATCAGGGATCCGATGAATAAAATTGGCGGACTGGTACATATCATGCTGCCGGACAGTAAGGCGATAACAACGGGGCAGCATAATATTGCAAAATTTGCGGATACAGGCATAGAAGAGCTGGTGAGGCAGCTGGAGCGTATGGGCGCAAGACGCGTCCGCATGGTGGCAAAGATCGCCGGCGGCGCCACAATGTTCAATTTTCAGGGGTCGGGTTCCGGCGCCTCAGTGGCGCAGGTGGGCAACCGGAACGTGGAGGCCACCAGGGCAAAGCTGAATGCCCTGCGTATTCCAATCCTGGCCCAGGATACAGGTGCAAACTACGGCAGGACGGTTATCTTTTACCCGGAAACCGGCGCCTTCCATATTCGTGCAGTGGGAAAACCCGAAAAGATTATCTGAAGAGGATCGAGATATGAACAGGAAGAATTTACCGCTTCTTTTGATGCTGACAGCCGGTGCGGTGACATGTATCATTACATATATAGAGAGATATCCCCTTTTTGACAAACTGCTTGCCCTGTTTGTGGTATTGCTGGTTTTTTACCTGTTGGGAAGCGTTTTAAAGTGGACGCTGGATTTTTTTGAAATGCAGAATGAGGAGAAACTGAAAGAAGAAGGAGAAGTCATAGAGAAGGAGTCGGAAGAGGAGGAAGGCCAGGGCGACGGACAGGAGTAAGGGGATAAAATTACTCTTGACATATTTGGCAGCGGACAGTATGATACAGATAACAGTTCCCGCAGGGCGGGGAACCGTTATGGATAAGGAGGAGCTGGGATTTCATGGATGAAGCGGGCAGGAAGAAACTGTTACAGGAATATGCAAAAATGAAATCACCGGAAACCAGAGAGCAGTTGATTCTGGAATATGCTCCTCTTGTAAAGGTGGTTGCGGGAAGGCTCAGCATGTATCTGGGCTATAATGTGGAATATGAGGATTTGGTGAGTTATGGCATTTTCGGTCTGATCGACGCCATAGATAAATTTGATTACCTTAAGGACGTAAAGTTTGAAACTTACGCCAGCCTGCGAATCCGGGGAGCGATTCTGGACCAGATCCGGAAGATGGACTGGATCCCCAGGACGATCAGGCAGAAGCAGAAGAAAATCGAGGCTGTTATCAGGGAAGTGGAGCAGAATACCGGGCGCGTGGCCACGGATGAGGAAGTGGCGGCAGGGCTCGGCATCTCTGGTGAGGAATATCTGGAGTGGCAGTCCCAGATGAAGATTACGGGGTTGGTTTCCCTGAATGAGTATATGGAACAGGGGAGCGATATCTCACAGGATTACAGGAGGCATACGACTTCTCATTTTGAGGCACCGGAAGAGCGGATAGAGAGGGAGGAACTGGCGAAAATGCTGGGGGAGGCCCTGCAGCTTCTGACGGAGAAGGAACAGAAGGTAATTACGCTTTATTACTACGAAGAGCTGACGCTGAAGGAAATCAGCAATATATTGGAAGTTTCGGAGTCCAGGGTGTCACAGCTGCATACCAGGGCGCTGAAGAAGATGAAGGTAAAAATGGGGAACTACATGGGAATTCTTTCAAATATCTGATACGGGGAGATTAAACTATGCAGAATGGCTACTTTCGGTTGGTGAATGACTTTAATGGGTATGGTATCGCTTTATATCCGCCTGTTGACTTTGGAGAGGAGATCAGGACAGAGGAAGTCTGGAAGTATCTGGATGACCTGAGGATTACCTATGATAAAAAGCGGATTGAGGCGCAGATTCATTTCGGGGAGAGCGGAATCTGCCATCTGGGGGAAGGGGACTGTCCCGTATGCGACGAGACCTACAGTCTCGAGGTCAGCGAGGACGGCATGATGGCCACCGTGCGCTTTATCCCGCCTTCCGAAGGGGGGAAGAGACTGACCCTGGGGAATTTCCTGGATGATATTAAGCGGAAAAATATTGTATACGGCGTCCAGGACGCGGCCCTGCAGGAGCATTTTGGGACAGAGGGACTGTACTGTACCGATATGCTGATCGCCAGGGGCAGGAAGCCCGTAATGGGGAAGGACGCCCGGATAGAGTACTCCTTTAACGTAGACCAGCATAAGCGGCCGGCCCACAGGGACGACGGACGGGTGGACTATTTCAACCTGACCACCATTAACCAGTGCCGGAAGGGGCAGGTGCTTGCACGGATTATTCCGGAACAGCCGGGAGAAGTGGGATATGATGTCTACGGGAAAGCTTTAAAACCCAAGGAGGTAAAGAAGGAAACCCTTAAGTTCGGCAAAAATATCGAATTGTCGGAGGATAAGCTTTCCATTATATCCCAGGTGGACGGACATGTGTCCATTGCGGACAAGAAGGTAGTGGTGTCCAGCGTATACCAGGTGAAAGGGGTCAATGTGTCCACGGGCAACATCAGCTATGACGGCAGCATTGAGATCGCCGGAAATGTGGACGCCAACTTTGAAGTGAAAGCCGGGGGGAATGTGGTGGTAAACGGCCTGGTGGAAGGGGCCACCATCATTGCCGGCGGCAATATCATCATCGCAAAGGGCATGAACGGCATGGGAAAGGGATATCTGCGTGCCAGGGGCGACGTGATCGTAAAATTCCTGGAGAATGCGCGGATTGTCACCGGGGGATTCCTGGAGACGGAGGCCATTCTTCACTGCACGGTGTCCTCGGGAAGCGATGTAAAGGTGGACGGAAGAAGAGGGATCATCCTGGGAGGCCGGGTTCAGGCGGCCAATGCCATTATCGCCAAGACCGTGGGCGCCAGCATGAGTACGGCCACCACCCTTGAAGTGGGCGTGGAGCCGCTGCTGATAGCCCAGCTTGAGCATGTAACGACTGCCATCGAGGAGAGGGAGAAGACCCTGAACGCGGCAGAGGTCATCTACAACAATTTCAAGGAAAAACAGAAGAAAGGCATCCAGTACAACGAAAGTCAGATGAGATATATGAGAAGTGTCGCTTCCCTGATTCAGGAGAAGAAGACGGAACTGGAGCGCCTGAATACGCGCAGGCAGGCCCTGCAGGATATGATGGAGAGCAGGGAGGATGCCCGGGTGGTTATCAATGAGCAGGTGTTCCCCAATACCACCATTGTGATAGGGGGGATATCCAGGTTGGTGAAGGATAATTACCATTACTGTAAGTTTGTGAAGGAAGAAGGCGAAGTGAAGATGGTTCCGCTGTAGGGCGGACATCAGGTGCCGCCGAGAGGCGGCTTCGGGTGTTTTTGCGTGACAAACTCGAGACAGTGTGGAAAACAGGGATGCAGAGGGAAAGTAGGTGTATTTATGGCATTTGGATCAATAGAACTGACAACCATTTCCAGGGCTCAGGATTACACGACGATTAAGCATAACGAGGACAATAAGGTTGTAGTAGACCAGTCCAATTTCAGCGACCAGGTTCAGAAGGCAGTGGAGCAGAATATCCGGGAAGTGCATCACAGCGACGACACCCAGTGGCGTGAAAGCCGGCCCGATGCCAAGGAGAAGGGCAACGGGCAGTACAGCGGTGACGGCGGGCGCAGGAGGAAGAAACAGACCTCTCAGGAGCGTGTGGTGGTGAAAAAACGCCAGGGCTTTGATATGAAAATATAATTTCCCGGGGTATTTTGTTCCGGGGGAATGGGCGTAGAGATGGAGTTGATGGAGATCATCCTGCTGATTGCGGGAAGCGTTATTTTTATATTGAGCTTTTTCATTCCGGACAGGAAGGGAGCCTCGGAAGGCCTGGGAAGCGCTGCGGAGAATGAGGTCAGGGAACTGGTCGGCCATGAACTGGAATCGCTGCGCCAGCATGTGGACGAGGTGGTGGAGGAAGCGGTTTCCTATGCGGTGGAGAGAACGGAACGTTCCCTGGAGCGTCTGTCCAATGAGAAAATCATGGCGGTGAATGAATATTCCGACACAGTCCTGTCGGAAATCCACAAAAACCACGAGGAGGCAGTGTTCCTTTACGATATGCTTAACAATAAGCATACCAGTCTGAAAAATACGTTGGCGGAGATAAATACTGCCACAAAAGGTGCCGAAGAGAATGTGCGGCTGCTGCAGCAGTTGACAATTGCAGATACGGCTCCGGACAGGAAAGCCGGGGAGGAAGCCATGCCCGGAGGCAGGATGGAAGAAAATCCGGCTGAAACTGTGGGAACACCGGAAAAATGGCTGCAGACTTTTACAGAGCCTGCCGAAGAGGAAACGGGGGAAGGCGCCGGCCAGGAACTGAGCAATAATGAAAAGATACGGAAGCTTTACAGACAGGGGAAACCCGCGGTAGCCATTGCAAAGGAGCTTGGATTGGGCATAGGCGAGGTACGGCTTGTGATTGATCTGTTCAGGAATCAGAAGTAATTGTTCTAAATTGGAAAGCCATATAATATCAGAATCGAGGAAATAAGTGAAACTGAGATATCAAATGCGGGGGCTGGGGATCGGCATTGTTGTTACGGCCCTGCTGATGGGAGTGGCCACAGGGAAAGGGATACCTTTAAGTGATGCGGAGATAAAGGCGAGGGCGTCGGAGCTGGGAATGGTGGAAAGCGGTTCCGTGAAGCTGACGGATCTTGCCGGTACGCCGGCTCCGGAAGGAATGGATGAAAACGGGGGAAACGGGGCATCCGGGGAAGCGGGTGAGCCGTTCAGCCCGTCAGGGGATGGGGCGGAGGCGACAGCAGGAAACGCCCAGCCGGACGGTTCGGACGGCGCAGGAGGAAACGCAGGAAACGGGGCGCCAAATGATTCAGACGGCCCGGGAGGAAACGGGGCGCCAAATGATTCAGACGGCCCGGGAGGAAATACGGGAAACATGGCGTCAGGCGGTTCGGACGGCGCAAGCGCGGGGAACGGTGGTCCGGGCGGCTCAGGTGGGACAGACGGAAGCGGCGATTCGGGCGGAGTAGCGGGAACCGACGGTTCATATGCGCCAGAGGACGGGACAGGATCAGGAGGAGAATCTGACCGGACGGGAGAGAAGTCTTCCGGGGACACGGTTACAGTGGTCATTGAGTTTGGAGTGACGTCTTATCACGTCAGCGAAATCCTGGCGGAAGCGGGACTGGTGGAAGATGCGGACAAGTTTGATGAATTCCTGTGTACGAACGGATTATCCAGAAATATCACTGCGGGTACTTATGAGATTCCACAGGGCGCCAGTGAAGAAGAGATTATCGGGATAATTACGAAAAATAATTAAAATAAGGCTAAATTTTGACAATACCCCTTGCAAAACAAGGGGTATTGTGCTAAAATGCCATGTGGTGGAAGTGGGAAAACTTCTGCTGTTGTCTGTAACGACAAAACACGTATGCCGATTCGGTGATGGTGTTCCGTGGTGCCTGCCAGAAAGCTTCAGAAAAAAGGAAGGCGGCTGCATGGAATAGTTGCCGGAGACGGCCGGATTATAACGCGAGTCCGGCAGGCGATGGAAGGGGGCTCCCCAATCAGTCGGTCCTACGGTCATACGGAAGAAATCAACCAAACGGAGGTAAGAAAATGAGCGTTATTTCTATGAAGCAGCTGCTCGAAGCGGGTGTCCATTTCGGACATCAGACCAGAAGATGGAATCCCAAGATGGCTCCGTATATTTTTACGGAGAGAAACGGCATCCACATTATCGACCTGCAGAAGTCTGTAGGCAAGGTGGACGAGGCTTACAGGGCAGTTTCCGAGATTGCCGCACAGGGCGGCACCATCCTGTTCGTGGGAACCAAGAAGCAGGCACAGGATGCCGTAAAGACCGAGGCGGAGCGCTGCGGTATGTATTATGTTAACGAGAGATGGCTGGGCGGAATGCTTACCAACTTCAAGACAATCCAGTCCCGTATCGGCAGGCTTCATGCAATCGAGAAGATGTCCGAGGACGGAACCTTTGACGTCCTTCCCAAGAAGGAAGTCATCAAACTGAAGAAAGAATGGGAAAAGTTGGAGAAGAACCTGGGCGGTATCAGGAATATGAGCAGGGTTCCCGATGCAATTTTTGTGGTAGACCCTAAGAAGGAAAGGATCTGCGTACAGGAAGCCCATGCACTTGGCATTACCCTGATCGGTATCGGCGATACCAACTGTGATCCGGAAGAGCTTGACTATATCATTCCGGGCAACGACGATGCCATTCGTGCGGTGAAGCTGATCGTTTCCAAGATGGCAGATGCCGTAATCGAGGCAAACCAGGGTGAAGCTGTTTATACGGAGGCAGATGTTGCGGCTGAGAGCGGCGAAGCCGAGGATATTGAGGAAGTAGCAGCGCAGGAAAATGCATAAGATGCAGAGTATCTGCGGTAATTAGAGAGAACATTGAATCTATGTAACTGGCCGCCTGGCGTTTTGGATAGATGCGGATGGAGTGTGTGACAGTTACGGAACTAAAAAAATCAGGAGGATGAGATAAATGGCAGCAGTTACAGCGGCTATGGTCAAGGAATTGCGTGATCAGACCGGCGCCGGTATGACAGATTGTAAGAAGGCTCTGAGTGAGACCGATGGAAATATGGAAGAGGCCGTGGAGATCCTGCGCAAAAAGGGACAGGCCAAGGCAGTGAAGAAGGAGAGCAGAATCGCGGCAGAGGGTATCTGCTGTATCGCCTCCGAAGGAGACGGCAAGGCGGCAGTGGTGGAGGTAAACTCCGAGACTGACTTCGTGGCAAAAAACGAAACCTTCCAGGAGTTCGTAAAGGCCGTGGCCGCACAGGCAGTCCATTCCACAGCTGACAGCGTGGATGCACTGATGGAGGAGACATGGAGCGAAGACTCTTCCAAGACCGTGAAGGAAGCTCTGGTTGACAAGATCGCGGTGATCGGTGAGAAGCTGAGCATCAGAAGATTCGAGCGTGTAGAGGCTTCCGAGGGTTGTGTTGCGACTTATGTACACGGCGGCGGACGTATCGGCGTTATCGTTGAAGCGAAGACAAACGTGGTGAATGATGCCGTGAAGGAAGCCCTGACGAACCTGGCGATGCAGGTTGCGGCGCTGAGTCCCAAGTATGTGGCTACTTCCGATGTGCCGGAGGAGTACAAGGCCCATGAGCGTGAGATCATTGCCGCACAGATCGAGCAGGATCCCAAGATGGCAGGAAAGCCTGAGAAGGTGATCGAGGGCGCCATCAACGGCCGGCTGAATAAGGAACTGAAAGAAGTATGCCTGTTAGAGCAGGTATACGTGAAGGCTGAGGACGGGAAGCAGACCGTTGCACAGTATGTTGCACAGGTTGGAAAAGAGAACAGTGCGGACTTAAGCATCAGCAGGTTCATCCGTTTTGAGACAGGTGAGGGCCTGGAGAAGAAGAATGAGGACTTTGCGGCTGAGGTGGCGGCGCAGATGGGGGCTATGTAAGGTAGTCTGTTTGAATCTAATAGTAGGGATTGAAGGGCTTCAGAGAGATCTGGGGCTCTTTTTCTTTTATGTAACTGGAATTGGGATCGTAGTATAAGAAAATATTTGTGAAAAATGGTTTAAAAACAAACTATTTTAACAAAAGAATAAACAGTGGAGCAGCATAAAATTAGAAATATCCAGTATTCACGACGGAATATGTAAATCAATCCTATGAAAACATTGTATTCTGAGGATTTATATTTCCATGCCATATGTCACATATTCTGCAACTGATGCTTTGAGGCAGATATGCAGCCGAAGGTGGTGAAGGGTATCATGGAATATTAGCATTACAGTACAATGACTGACATTTATACTCATGTGGTGGGTGAGAGGTATCAGGAGGAAATTGGGGAGTTTGGAAAGGCTATGGAGGTTGCTAAATGGGGAGAAATGGACAATTTTGGGATGGTGCAGACGTTTCAGTGAGGTGCATATATTAAAATAGGAAATAAACGTGAAGTGAAACAGATGATTGAGAATCTGAAAATTGCATAAACTGATTGAAAAAAGGAACCTGAGATGATAATATAAAAACAAGAGTAGAGAAAAACAAGTGTTTTGTTGAAGAGGAGGCGATAGAATGGCTACATCCAGTATACTGACCAATGTAAAGATTACTGATCCGAAAAAAATTGAATCCTTTATCAAGGCTCTTGATGCTTCGGCAGATGATCCCAAAAGAGAGCCATCCGCATCGGTGAGCCGCCAGATGACAAATATAGACGAGATACGGAGATTGATGTCCAAGAGGGTTCAATAAAATGAAAGAATACACGGTAATCAATATATTGGACATGTTGGAAGCAATCGGAGAGGAGAACTTAAGTGCAATTCTCTCCGATTTTTCCTGTCCGCTTAATGAAGAAATTGAAAATTTTGTGTGGCATAATGCGATTGAATTTGCAAAAAAGAAAATGTCCATTACATATTTCCTTATGGATGCAGAAGGCGAGATTGCAGCAATCTTTACTTTAACTCATAAGGCAGTAGAAATTGGAAATACAGATATTTCTTCTACTATGAGAAGAAAACTGTCCAGATATGCACAGTTGGATGGAAATACAAACTCCTACACAGT